>JAXHTH010000232.1:0-22712 GCA_034211115.1 Planctomycetota bacterium
GCGGGATTGGCTCGGCACGGGGATGAAAGACCGTGGCTCAATCAGCATCGACTGGGTCGCCGGCGAGGCGATCGAGCACGGCATTGAGTTTGCTGACCAGCCACAGTGCCTCCTCGTCATCTCGGCGATCGCACGCGTACCGCTCAAACGCGGCCCTCGCCGTAGCGAGTTCCTCCCCCATGACCGCGAAGTTCCGACGTTCGAGGATCATAAGTGCCTTCAGTCTGATTTCGTAGGTCCTGTGCAAGACGATCTCGGCCAGGAACATGAAGTGCTGGCTGCAATCCAGATGCAGCAGCGCATAGACCAAGGTCCCTATGTTGCCGGAATTGACCTACTCGCGGGTGGCCGCGATCAGCCGCTCGACAGCGCGGTCGTCGCCCAGATCAGCAAGTGCGAGCGCGGCTTGGTTCCGGGTCTCGGCGCGCGGCGAGCGCAGCAGGTCGACCAGACCCTGAAAGACGTCCTCGCCTTCCCGCTCCACAAGCGCGTTTCGGGCGGCTCGTGCAGTCGATGAATCATCGGACTGGATTTCTGCCATCAACTGCTCGATCGACTTCCCCGCCATTGGGCGTCCCCTTGATCGCCCTGTTCTTGCTTCAATGAATCCACCGCGCGGCAATGCTCACCCGCCGGCTTCCTGTTCGTACCGGCTCAGGGTCTCGCGGATCTCCTGTCCCATGCCGGTGTCGCCGGCCTGCTCAACGGCCTTGCGCTGCCAGGCGACGGCGTTGTCCAGGTCGCCCATCTCGTAGTAGATCCGGGCCATCGTGTCGAGGATGGCCGGATCCTGATCTTTCGTCAGCTCGCAGGCGCGCCGCGCGGCCCGCATGGCGAAGGCGAGGTCGCGCACCTTCACCCGCGGATCGTCGACCACGAACCACGCGATCTGGTTGAGCGGGCGGGGATCGTCCCAGCTCTCCTCCAGGATCTGCCGGCCGAGCGCGTAGCCCTCGTTGGGTCGATTGAGCCCGCCGACGAGCAGCTCGAAGCGCTCGTAGCGGAGCATCGGGCTGTCGGGGGCGGCTTCGAGCATCTGCCCGAGCAGCGCCTCCGCCTTCTCCCAATCACCGGCGCGCTCGGCGGCGGCGAACTCTATCTGGAGCTTCTTCACCGCCTGCGCCTGCGCCCATGTGACGGCGAACGCCCGACGGTCCCACGAGCCGTCGATGACCGCCTGAAGCGGCTCGTCCATGCCCATGGGGTGGCCGATCCACTCGATGCGTCCCGAGCGGCCGACGATGAACGCGGTGGGAATGCCGCGCTGGCCGGCGGCGCGGAAGTAGTCGTTCCAGACGGACTCATCGGGATCGGTGGTGAGCGTGTATCGGATCCTCTCCCGCCAGGTTCGGCCCTCGTCATCGGCCTTGGCGAGGAAGCCCTCGACGGTTTCGAGCGGCTCGTTGCTCACGCCGATGATGGTCACATCGTCGCCGTGCTCGTCCTGGAGGGTGCTGAGATGGGGCATGCTCGTGCGGCAGGGGCCGCACCAGGTGGCCCAGAACTCGATGACGTGGACCTCGCCCCGTTCGAGAACAGGGACCTCGTCGCCGATGACCCAGTGGGCGATGTCGATGGACGGGGCGGGATCGCCGATGGTCAGCGTCTTCGCGTTCGCCTCGACAGGCGGCTGGGCGGATGCGTGATCGGACTTCTCAGCCGAGGTGCAACCGGCGATGAGCGACAGAGCGGTGAGCGTGAGGAGCGTTCGCGGCATGGGAAGTTCCTTGCTGTGATGCCGGGCCCGAGAGCGTCGGGCGTTTTTCCAGACGCGGAGAACGGCTTTCCGCGCTTCGACGATGATGCTTGGATTCCGGCCGGCTCGACGGGACGAGGCCGGGGGCGCGAGGGGATCGATGATAGCGGACAAAGCGGGCGGGCGGCGCTCAATCCGCCCCGTCTGACGCGGGGAGCAGGACGGCGATGATGTCATACAGAGCGTGGGCGCCGACCACGATGCCGAACCCGCGCAGGACGTAGATGGCGCCGAAATACAGACCCGCGGCGAGGTAGAAGACCGCCCGCCGGCCGGACAGCGCGCCCGAGGCGTTGTCCAGATCGTGATAGAAGGTAAAGGCGACGGCCGAGACCAGAATCGCGATCGACGCCCCCACGAGCGGCGAGGCCTTCCCCACGTCCACGAGCAGCGTGTGAAGGACGGCGATGAGCACCATCCGGAAGACCAGCTCCTCGTACAGCCCGGCCCCGACGGAGATGGCCATCTGAGAGAGGAGGTCCAGGTCGGCAAAAGACGCCTGGCCCGGCACGGATGCCGCGAGGGGGTTGTGCGCGATGAGGTGCCCCAGCAGCAGGAGGGGGAGGGCCAGAAGGAAGGACTCAACCGCCATCAGCACCGCGACGAGCGGATCGATCCGCCAGCGATCGCGAAGCAGGAAATGCCAGACCAGGAGGACGAGGACGATGACGAGCCCGCCCAGGTAGAGGCCTCCGGTGCGGGCGACGCCGAGCTGGGCGAAGAAGTCCAGAAGCCGGCGATGGGCCTCGACGGTGTTGACGTGCGCCCGATCCTCCGTGGGCAGGAGGAGGGCCAGGCAGAGCTCGTAGGCGATGATCAGCGGCAGGAGGAAGGCGAGGATCTGCAGCGGCCGGCGGGCCGAGAACCAGTAGCCGCTTCCCACGGTGGACGCGGAGGGGTCCGGCCGTGACGCGGAGGCTCGTGGCATGGCGAGGCCCGGGGTGACGGGGCGGGGAGAAGGGAGAGGGGAGCCCGGGGCGGGGCCGGCTCCGGGGGCCGAATCGGGGGGCCGAATCCGGGGGCCGGGGCCCAATCCGGGGGCCGGGGTTGGCCGGGTCAGCCGGAGGTGGCCGCCTGCTTCAGGCCGTTGAGCCGGCGGGCGAGGTTGCTCTTGCGCCGCGCGACGGTGTTGCGATGCAACGTGCTCGTGCAGGCCGTCTTGTCCAGCAGGGCGCAGGCCTTACGGAATTCCGCCTCCGCCTGCTCGATGTTCTGCTCCTGGACCGCCTTCAGGAAGGTCCGGGTCTGGGCCTTGATGCGGCGTTTGCGCCAGTTGTTCAGGGAGCGGCGCTTGGCGCTCTGGCGGACACGCTTCCGGGCGGAGGCGGTATTCGGCACGGGAAAACCCTCTCGGCAGGCTCGAAAAAGACCACGAAACGCGGAGAATCCATCAGTATTGCAGGATCGCCGCGAAAATCAAGCGAGCCGGGCGAGCGGCGACCCCGGCCGCCGGCACAGCGGTGGCCGCGGCGCGGGGCCAAAAGACGAAACACCCGGCGTCACGCGACGCCGGGCGGGGAAGTAGTGGTCAGGGTTGGTGAACCCGGATCCGAGCCTTCCGGCCGGGCCGGGATGATCAGCCCAGGACGTCGGCCCCGATGGCCCGCTCAAGGGCGGCCTGGTCCATCGACGCGGGAATGATGGGGCCGAGCACCGTGTCCAGCGACGCCCGCAGTTCCACGCGGGTCAGGCCCATCGCGTACATCTCGCGGAACAGGGCTCGCAGGCCGTCCAGGTACGCCAGCGCCTCCGCGTGCGCCTCGCTCGCGGCGAGATAGTCGCGGAAGCCGTCCGGGCCGGCGGCGTCGCCGGCCTCATCGACGTAGGCGTCCCAGGCCCCGGCGAGCGTGTCGCGGATGTACTCGCTCTGGTCGGTCTCGATCGGTGCGCCGGTCTCCGGATCCTCGCTCGTGCGGAGGAAAACCCCCGCGTACCGGTCGAGGACGGTGAGGACGGAATCGCGTCGCAGGCGGTGGGTGGCGATCGGCGCCCGGGGGCTGCGCTCCAGGCCGCTGCGCCGGGCGTCGACGTAGAGCTCGCGCCCGGTCGTGCCGGCCAGCAGTTCCTCCTCGGTGAGGGATCGCATGTAGATGGCCAGCCGATCCATCGGGCGGAGGGCGAAGGGCTCGAGCCGGACGCGATCGTCCACCTCGCCGGGCCCTTCCGCGAAGGCGGTGGCGAGGTCGGAGGCGGTGACGCCCACCGCGGGCGCGGCGAGGTCGAGGACGATGCCGTCGAAGGTGAAGTCGGCGGCGGAGAGATCGGAGATCGTTGCCACGGGCAGGCCGCTGAGGGCGCTGCTGAGCCCGCTGCCGGTGGTGGCGAAGATGGGCAGGCCGCCGGTCCCGATGATCGAGGGGGTCTCGGAGAAGTCGATGGAGCCGCCGGCGATGATGTCCGCCCCGCCGTCTTCGCTGAACAGCCCGTCGGCGCCGAGCAGCGATCCGCCCGGCCGGGCCCAGAGCGCGATCGACGAGGCGTCGACGGTCATGTCGCCGAGGCTGTTGAGATCGCCCAGCGTGGCCGATCCGCTGCGGGCGAAGATGTTCAGCTCCCCGAGGGCGGTGAGCTTCTCGTTGAGTCCCATCTCGATGTCGCCGTTGAGCGATTCGAGGGTGAGATCCCCGCCGCGGCCGGCGATGGTGGCCACCAGGGCCGGGCTCAGCTTGCCGTCGGGGTTGAGCAGGATGTCGCCGTCGGCGCGGATGAGCGAGCCGTCGATGACGACAAGATTCTCGTCGATCAGGTCGTCGCCGCCGACGTCGGTGCGGAGCGAGGCGAGGGCGGTCTCGCCACCCACGTCGCCGCCGAACCGGACGAGCCGATCGCTCTCGACCCGGAGGTCGTAGGCGCCGTCGAGGGTCTGTCCGAAGTCGACGTACAGATCGCCGCGGATGCGCGAATCGGCGGTGAGGCGGACGACGTCCTCGAAGCGCAGCCGCCTTCCGGAGATGCGCGAGGCGTCGATGATGGTAATCCCATCGGCGTCGGTGCGGAGCAGGTCCATGTTCGTCACGTCGCCGTGGAAGGCGGTGAAGGGCGAGCGGACGGTCAGGTTGTGGTCTCCGCCCCGGAGCGTGGCGCCGAACTCGACCGAATCGAGGCCGCGGAGCGTGACATCGGCGCCGAGTCGCGTCGCGTCGTTGAACTCGAGCCGGTCGGCGATCATGTCGGCGGCGATTCGGGTCGAGCCGGGGGCGTCGGTGGTGAGGGATCGAAGCGCTTCACCGGCGCCGACGGCGCCGTCGAAGCGGCTGAGCCCGCTCGTGCTGACGAGCAGGTCGTGGAAGCCGTCGATCGCGCCATCGAACCGGATATCCCCGCCGCCGACGCTGAGCAGGTGCGTGTCCGCGCCGAGGATGACGGGCCCGCGGTAGCGCTGGCCCTCGTTGGTGCGGACGAGGCCGCCGTTGAGGTACGCGGGACCGGAGGCGTCAAGGAACCGGAGGGCGGAGGTGTCGCCCACCGTGTCCTCGAAGGTCAGCTCGCCGAGCACGGTCAGGGAGCGGTTGGGCGTGTTCCATTTCGAGTTGACGGTGTCGCGGAACCAGATTTCCGTTCCGCTGAGGACGTTGTCGGTCCCGAGGTAGACGTCGCCGTAGTACTTCTGGGTGCCGCCGGAGGTGAGGCTGAAGCCCTGGAGTCGGATGTGATCGCCGTAGAGCAGCACATCGTTGCTGACGACGAGGGGGACGTTGATCGAGACCCAGCCGTAGCCGTTCTCGTCGTAGTCGGCGAACAGCCTCAGGTCGTGCGCGCCGTTGATGGGCACGCGGACGGTGATCGTCTTGTAGGCCCGGAAGATGATGGTGTTGTCGTGGTTGAGGTTGACGGCGAAGTCGTCGCCGAGCTCGCCGACGAAGATGGAGCCGGTGGCGTTGAGGATGATGGGGCCGGCGATATCGGCGAAGGTGGAGGCGGCGATGAAGGCGTCGTCCGTCCCGCCCTCGCCAAACTCGATCACGTTGTCGTCGAGGAACGAATCGTCGCCGCCCGTCTCGTTGATGACGATGTTGTAGGGATCGATGAGGAGCGTGCCGGGGTCGTAGCCGCCGTGGGCGCCGGTGCGGACCGAGCCGTTGAAGATGAGGCCGTTGCTGGAGACTTCGACGAAGCCGCCGTGCCCGCCGCCGTGGGCGCCGGAGACGTCGATGATCGAGCCGTCGGCGAAGACGGTGAGGCCGCCGTAGCAGTGGACGAGCACCTCGCCTCCGTGCGCCTTGTCCTCGCCGCGGCCGGCGGCGGAGATGACGCTGCCGTCGCGGAGGAAGGTGTGGTTGTGGCCGGCGACTTCGACGTACCCCGCCTCCCCGTCCCCCGAGTCGGCGCTGATCGTGCCGGAGTTGAGGATGCTGGGGCCCTGCACGACGACCGTGCCGGCGTGGCCGTCATCGGTCGAGGCGCTGATGAGTCCGTCGTTCTGGATCAGTCCGTCGGCGGCGGCCACGGTGATGTCGCCGCGCTCGGCGCGGACGGTGCCCGTGTTGCGGATGGCCAGGGCGTAGAGATCGCCGGCGCCGAGGACGACGCGACCGCGATCGGCGTCGATGGTCCCGGTGTTCTCGACGCCGGGGGTGGCGGTCATGTCCGGCGTGGTCCCGCCGTGCAGCGGACGGTCGCGATCGGTGAGCGTGTGGCCGTCGACCTTGACGATGATGCGTCCGCCGTGGCGCTTGATGTAGACGGTATCGCCGGCGAGCATGGTGACGAGGCCGTGGTCGGCGACGATCGAGCCGTGGTTGGCGACGCGCTGGCCGATGAGATGGATCTCGTTGCCGCGGAGGATGCCCTCGTTGACCACCGCGCCGGAGAGGTCGGTGAACTTGTCGACGCCGTCCAGGAAGCGGCTGTTGGTGAGGTTGCCCGCGGCGGCGTAGAGGCCGCCGACGTCGACCACGGCGTCGCCGGTGAAGTACACCCCGGCCGGGTTGACGATGTACACCTGCCCGTTGGCGAGCAGCTTGCCCTGGATCATCGTCGGGTCGGGGCCGGTGATGCGGTTCAGCACCCGCGCCAGGGAGTCGGGCTGGATGAACTGCACCGTCTCCCAGGGCAGGATGTCGAAGCTGATGTAATCGATGATGCTTCCGTCGGCGGCGCGGATGATCGTGCGGTCGCCGTCACGGATGAACGTGACATCGCCGTGCACCACGTGCTCGCCGGTCACGTCGGCCCGGGCGGTCTCGGTAATGAGGCCGGCCCAGAGGCCGACGGCGAGCGCGGTCACCTGCGCCAAGCGATTCACGGACGCGAATGCGGTCCAGGCGCGCGTACCCATCTGCTCTCTCCTCAGATCTGTGATTCTGCCTGTCTTGCTGGGATAGAGTCTACCCGCAAAACGGGGCAGTCAAAAAAGGATTGTGGCGACAAGATGCAGGCGATTCGATCCGGAGTTGACGTCGCGGCCGTCCAGATCATCCAGAGCGAATCCCCAGTCCAGTCTCACATTCAGATTTCGCCGGTAGAGCAGCTCGACGCCGATCCCGGCTCCGATAAGCGTCTCGTCGTCCTCGAACGAGAACGGGTCGCTGACGATGGAATGTCCGATATCCAGGAACCCCTTGAGGATCAGGTCCCAGTCCGGGCGGCCGTAGACGTACTGGGGGGCGGACCGGAACGGCTCGCCGAACAGCTCCCGCGGCTCCGGCTCGACCGCCAGGGCCCGGGGGACGTGATAGCGGTACTCGAGGCTGCCGATGAGGGCCGTATCCCCGGCGAGTACCGACTCCGGATATCCGCGAACCGTGTAGAGGCCGCCCAGCACCTGCTCGACCTGGGGGATGAGGCGGTGGTCGAACGCGTACTGGCCTCGGAAGGACAGGGCCAGCTCGTGGGCGAGGGTCGAGCTCTCCGGCGTCGACGGGTCCTCCCACGCCTCGCGATCCAGCAGCGGCTCGAGGAAGACCGAGTGGGAGAGGTTCCAGCGGAAGAGCAGCCAGTCGTCATCGGGCTCGGTGCGGCCGAGCTGGTTGAGCTCCTCGTCGTCGACGTCGCTGAGGTCGCCGCTCTGGAACTCCAGCGTCGCCGACCCCTGGGTGCTGAACCACTCCGTGGTGCGATCGAGGCGGAGGCCGAGGTAGGGGAAGATGAAGTCCTGCTCGCCCTCGTCGAAGAAGATCCCGCCGAAGATGTCGCGCTCGACGTGGATGTTCTCGAAGCGCACGCCGCCGACGATGTCGAGGAACAGTTCGCGATCCTGGTAGATGTTGGCGATGATCTCCGCGCCGATCGACCACGAATCGCCGCGGAAGATGTCATCGAACACCCCCAGTTCGGAGGCGGTGTATTCGCTCCACGCGCCCTGCACCCGCCAGCGGATGCGGTCGTCGGGGAACGGCGCCTCGTAGGAGCCGACGACGTTGTGGACCTCGTCGAACTGCGCCGTCGAGTAATCCAGGCTCAGGATGTCGTCGTTGTTCGTCAGTTGGGTGTGGAAGAAGCCGAAGCGCTGGCGCCAGTAATCGGTCGATCGCGTGCCGGTGTTGGAGACCTGGGCGTAGAGCACCAGCGGGCGGTTCTCGGTGACGAGGTAATCGAGGGCGATCCCGCCGTCGTCCTCGGCGGCGGCGACGGCCGCGTCAACCCGGCGTCCCGGGTGCCGCCCGAGGTGAAACAGGTACCGGTCCAGTTCGCCCTTGCGCAGCAGGTCGCGGCGCTGCTCGTCGCCTTCCGTGTAGGGCCGAACGGGTGACCGCTCGATGTGCCGCGCGTGCAGGGGATGATTGATCCGTTCGGCCGGCTCGATCTCACCCTTCTCGACGCGCTCGCCGGAGGCGACGGTGCGCAGCTCCGTGACGATGCCGGTGGTGATGACGATGGTGAGGGCAGTTTCATCCTCGCCGCGGAGGTCTTCGCCGAACTCGTTGATCTGCCGCGGATCCGGCGCGACATACACGCCGAGCAGGTCCTGGGCGACGAAGTGGTCGCGCACCGCCTCGAGGATGTGCTGCACCGCGCTGGCGTGGAACATCTGCACTCCGCCTGCGCCGACTTCGCCCGGGGTGATGGTGATCAGTTCCCGCCCTTCGCGCGGGGCGATGAACCCGCTGTCCAGGCGCGAAAGGGTGATGGGAAGCTCCCTCAGCGGCGCCAGCGGCGGGTGCAGCGGATTCTCGCGCACATCCTCGAAACGCAGCGCGCTGACGGCATAGACCGGCCCCTCGTCCGCGGCGGGCGGGGCGCTTTCGGACGACGAGTCCGTCTCCTGCCCCCGGGCGGTGGCCCCGAAGCAGAGCAGGGCGGAAAGCAGCAGCATCGCCGTCACCAGCGGCGCGAATCGGCGAGGCCACGTGAACACGATCCCGTGCGACGAATTCAATTGACTGTCCATGCCGCGCATCCGTCAGTTGGAGGAATGTCCGATATTCTACCGGCGCCGCGGCCGGCCGATCGGCTCGTGCGAACCCGCCCCCGTCGGCGGGGCCCGAGGCCCGTCGTTCGCGGCCGGGCCGGAGAGGGGCGATGCGATCCGCCCGGATGAGCCGGCAGCGTACGTCATCTGACGCCGGCTCACCAGCCCCGGGGCCGGGTTCGAGGATTATCGGACGTGCCAGCGGCCTCCGCGGCCGCGCCCGGCGGGGGATCGGCATCGCCTCGCCATTCGCGGGACCCGCTCCAGTCCCTCCCGGAGAGCGTCGATAAACGAGGCAAGGAGGGAGCGGGACTCGTTACCGCAGGATTGGAGTGCCCCGATGAAGCGCACGTGCACGATCGGTCTCATTTTCGGCGCCGCCCTGTTGTCGCTGGTCGGCTGCCAGAGCCCGTCCGCCGTCGCCGCGGAGATGAACGATTCTCTCGCGCTGGGCGTCCTCGGGCCGGCGCTGTCGGAACCCGCGCCCGTGGTTTATGACGGCGTGTTCCGTCTCGGAGCGGGTGATGCCCTGGGCGAGGAGGTCTTCGCCTATTACGTGGCCAGCCTCCGCGCCGAGCAGTTCTACGCCACCGGCGCCGAGCACCGGCCTGAGTAGAGGCCGAGACGGCGAACCCTGACGCACCGCTCGCATCACAGATAAGACCGCACGCTGCCGGCGCCGCGCATGTGCGGCGAGCGCGATGCTTCGTGTCGCCACGCAGGTGGTGCCATGCTTCATCGGCGGAGCGGTGAAGCGTGCGCCTTATGCCTGTCTTGCGGGCATGCTTCGCCCTGACGATGGAACGCGGGCGGCGTCGCGCGTCGCCGCCCGCGGGATCGTGTCGATGAACGTTCGGGCCGCGCGCTCAGCCGTCGCCGAGCTTGTCGCGGCCGCGAATGCCGTCCGTGGTCAGGATGTGAAAACTCGTGTAGGACAGGGTGTCGTAGCTGCACTGCATGAAGTAGCCTCCGTCGGGCGGGCCCTGGGCCGCGCCGAACGGCGTGTCGCGGCTCCACAGGCCCCAGCAGCCCGTCTCGCCCGGGTTGCTGCCCGTCTGCCGGCACATGCGGCTGTCGGCGGCGATCGCCTCCCGCACGCCGATGCTCTCCACGTGGCCGTCATAGAACAGCGCCACCGGCGCCGACTCCCAGCCGTGGTTGAAGTAATACGGCTCGCAGCCGTCATACGTGCCGCCCACGAACCCCGGGTTGCACTCGGTGCGACGCTGCTGAAGCCAGTGATGCTCGAGCATGTGCGTCTTCAGATCCGGGTAGAGGGCCTGCGACATGGAAGGCGAACGGAAGCCGGAGGACAGCTCGTAGGGATCGTGCCAGCCGTCCGCCTCGCCGTTGCCCGGGTGGGCCATCACCGACGGCGCGAACATCGCCGCGGGCGACAGGCAGTAACTGGACCAGTACGGCCGCTGGCTCGGATCCTCCTCGTTGAGCTCGATCTCGCCCGGGGCATCGAACCAGGACCCGATGGCGCCGGTGACCACGGTGTCTTTCGGTGCGTAGAAGACGGGGTCATAGAAGCGCCCGCTGACGTACTGGTTGAACTGCCTGGCGTTGGGGATTCGGAAGGCGCCGAAGCCCTCGAGGTGTCCGGGTCCGCCGGGGAAGACGATGGGCTCGCACAGTCCCCAGTTGCCGCCGTGGTCCATCCAGTAGCCCCAGAGGCGGTTGCCGCCGGAGTTGTTGCCTCCGCCGCCGGCCCGCCAGCCGAGCAGGATGGGAGGATGATCACGCCCCACCTCGTCGAGGTAATCGCTGTAGGCGTTGCTCTGGCTGTCGCCGTGGCGGCCGAGGTTGTCGTTGACCAGCGTGAACTGTCGGTCGTTCCATTCGGTGGCGTAGTTGCCGTGCGCGGTGGCGAGGTTGCGCAGGTTCGCCTGCGAGATGGCGAGCCGCGCCTGCTCGCGGGCCTTGGTGATCGCGGGCAGGAGGATGCCGATCAGCAGCGCGATGATCGCCACCACCACGAGCAGTTCGATGATGGTGAACGCGGTCGGGGAGGAACGTTTCATGGCGATGTCCTTTCCAAGTGCGTTGCCGACGTACGACAGCCGCGGGCGAAAGGACGACTCCTGCGCCGGAGCATCGCGCGATGTGAAGGCCTCCGCGGGGGTCGGAGAAGCCGTTGGCTGAGAAGTCGGCAACGAACCGCGCAGATCCGAGAAGAGATGAACGGCCGGGATCTGCATGAGAGCCCACAGGAGGCCGGCCATTATCGGCGCTGTGGGGGCCGCAGTCCTATCCTGACACGCATCGAGCGGAACGCAAGTGATTTTCCCCGGCTTTTGCGCACAAAGGACCGCGCCACCACCCGCGGCCCCGGCGGGCCGGGGGCGACATCGTTGTGCTCACGTTCTTTTCGCGCCCAGGCGCTCATGATTCGCGATGCGCAAGGAAAACGGGCCGCCCCGGGAGGCGGCCCGTCGGTGATCGGTGACTGAGACGATCAGATCGCGAGGAGGTTGCGATCAGCCGTCGCCGAGCTTGTCGCGGCCTCGGATGCCGTCCGTGGTCAGGACGTGGAAGCTCGTGAACGACAGTGTGTCGTAGCTGAGTTCCATGAAGTAGCCGCCGTCGGGGGCGGGCTCTTCGGTCCCGCCGAACGGGGTGTCACGGCTCCACAGCCCCCAGTCCTCGGTCTCGGTCTGGGCGATCATGCGGCTGTCGGCGGCGATCGCCTCGCGCACGCCGATGCTCTCCACGTGGCCGTCATAGAACAGGGCTACGGGCACGGACTCCCATCCGTGGTTGAAGTAATAGGGCTCACACCCTCCGTAAGTGCCGCCGATGAAGTTGGGGTTGCACTCGCTGCGCCGCTGCTGGATCCAGTGATGCTCGAGCATGTGCGTCTTGAGATCCGGGTACAGCGCCTGGGAGTAGGAGGGCGAACGGAATCCCGCGGGCATCGAGTAGGGATCCTGCCAGCCGTCGGTCTCGTTGGGGCCGGGGTGGCGCATCACGTTGGGGCTGAACATCGCGGCCGGGCTGAGGCAGTAGCTGGACCAGGCGATCATGCCGTTGGCCTCGGGCAGCGCGGTGCAGAACTCGCCGGGATCCTCGAAGCAGGGGCCGACGAAGTCGTACACGATCGTGTCCTTGGGCGCGTAGAACGTGGGATCGTAGAAACGCCCGCTGACGTACTGGTTGAACTGCTTGGCGTTGGGGATTCGGAAGGAGCCGAAGCCCTCGAGGTGGCCGGGTCCGCCGGGGAAGACGATGGGATCGCACAATCCCCAGTTTCCGGTGTGGCTCATCCAGTAGCCCCACAGGCCGTAGCTGCCGGTTCCATAGTCCTGTCCCCAGCCGAGGAGCACGGGCGGGTGATCCTCGCCCACCTGGTCGGCGTATCCCTGGTACGCCTGGGAGACGCTGCTGCCGTAGCGGCTGAGGTTGTCGTTGACGATGGTGAACTGCCGGTCGTTCCACTCCGCCGCATAGTTGGCATGCGCGGTGGAGAGATTGCGCATGTTGGTCTGGGAGATGGTGAGCCGGGCCTGGTCTCGGGCCTTGGTGATGGCCGGCAGGAGGATGCCGATCAACAGGGCGATGATCGACACCACCACCAGCAGCTCGATGATGGTGAAGGCTCTGAGCGATGTTCGTTTCATGTGACAGTAGTCCTTTCTCGCTGCGTTCCTCGGCGGGATCAAGGGTGTCTGATTCCGCGCAGACGCTTTCGTCCGCCGTCAGCGAACATGCGCCAGTGAACCGGTCGATGATGTTCCCTGGCCTGTGACGATGGAGGCAGATCCCGAAGAGATGTGGGAGGGATCTGCGGCGATGCGGCGAAGCCGGCTCCGTCACGCCGACCTCGACCGAGTCAAGTATAGGGTGCCACCGTCGCGTGTGGGGTGCAACACCTTTCTTTCCTGTTTTCGGCCGGCTCGGGCCCGCCCCGCCGCGGGCGGAGATCGCCGGCGAATGCTTATGAAGAGATATCGATACATCGTCGGAACGCCCCCTCCCGCCGGGCGAGATGAAAAGCGGGCCGCTCCGGGGGAGCGGCCCGTGAGGAGACGATGAAGATCGATGCGATCGGTCGGGCCCGATCGGATCAGCCGTCGCCGAGCTTGTCGCGGCCTCGGATGCCGTCCGTGGTCAGGACGTGGAAGCTCGTGAACGACAGTGTGTCGTAGCTGAGTTCCATGAAGTAGCCGCCGTCGGGGGCGGGCTCTTCGGTCCCGCCGAACGGGGTGTCACGGCTCCACAGCCCCCAGTCCTCGGTCTCGGTCTGGGCGATCATGCGGCTGTCGGCGGCGATCGCCTCGCGCACGCCGATGCTCTCCACGTGGCCGTCATAGAACAGGGCTACGGGCACGGACTCCCAGCCGTGGTTGAAGTAGAAGGGCTCGCAGCCGTCATAGGTGCCGCCGATGAAGTTGGGATTGCACTCGCTGCGCCGCTGCTGGAGCCAGTGATGCTCGAGCATGTGTGTCTTGAGATCCGGGTACAGCGCCTGGGAGTAGGAGGGCGAACGGAATCCCGCGGGCAGCGAATACGGATCCTGCCAGCCGTCCGTCTCGTTGGGGCCCGGGTGACGCATCACATTGGGGCTGAACATCGCCGCCGGCGAGAGGCAGTAGCTGGACCAGTACGTGTCCTGGGTGCCCGCTTCGAGACAGAACTCGCCCGGGTCCTCGAAGCACGGTCCGACCGCGTCCACGACGATCGTGTCCTTGGGCGCGTAGAAGGTCGGATCGTAATAGCGCCCGCTGACGTACTGGTTGAACTGCTTGGCGTTGGGGATCCGGAAGGCGCCGAAGCCCTCGAGGTGTCCGGGTCCGCCGGGGAAGACGATGGGATCGCACAGTCCCCAGTTGCCGCTGTGGCTCATCCAGTAGCCCCATAGGCCGTAACTGCCCTGATCGCCCGAGTAGCCCCAGCCGAGGAGCACGGGCGGGTGATCCTTGCCCACCTGGTCGGCGTATCCCGGATAGGCCTGGGAGACGCTGCTGCCGTAGCGGCTGAGGTTGTCGTTGACGATGGTGAACTGCCGGTCGTTCCACTCCGCCGCATAGTTGGCATGCGCGGTGGAGAGATTGCGCATGTTCGTCTGGGAGATGGTGAGCCGGGCCTGGTCTCGGGCCTTGGTGATGGCGGGCAGAAGGATGCCGATCAGCAGGGCGATGATCGACACCACGACCAGCAACTCGATGATCGTGAACGCTCGGGGGGATGACCTGTTCATTGCTCTGTCCTTTTTCCCACGTCGCCGGCCGCTCCGCCCGGCAGCGCTCGGGGAACCGGCAGGACGATGGGGACACCGACGATGCCGAATCGAGCACCGGATGGCGGGAACCCGCAACGAGACACGCAGATCCGAAGATATGAACGGCCGGGATCTGCCTGAAGACCGCGGCGGCGCGCCGACGCTCGGCGCCCGCGGTGGCCGCATCGGTATTATCGCACATTTCAAGATCAGGACAACGTCTTTTTGCGCATCCGCCGCCGGTCTGGCGTTCTCGAGCGGAGATCCGGCCTGATCGCATCAAAAACCGCGATTCCGGCCCGGTTCAATGTATCGATACGCTCACCGACCCGGCCTGAGGACCTGCTCGGTCCCGCCGGGGCGCAAGAAAACGGGCCGCCCCGGGAGGCGGCCCGTCGATGATCGGTTCGTCAGACGATCAGATCGCGAGGAGGCGGCAATCAGCCGTCGCCGAGCTTGTCGCGGCCTCGGATGCCGTCCGTGGTCAGGACGTGGAAGCTCGTGAAGGAGAGGGTGTCGTAGCTGAGTTCCATGAAGTAGCCGCCGTCCGGGGCGGGCTCTTCGGTCCCGCCGAACGGGGTGTCGCGGCTCCACAGCCCCCAGTCCTCGTAATCGGTCTGGGCGACCATGCGGCTGTCGGCGGCGATCGCCTCGCGGACGCCGATGCTTTCCACGTGGCCGTCGTAGAAGAGGCCCACGGGCACGGACTCCCAGCCGTGATTGAAGTAGTAAGGCTCGCAGCCGTCATAGGTTCCGCCGATGAACGCGGAGTTGCATTCGCTGCGCCGCTGCTGGAGCCAGTGATGCTCGAGCATCATGGTCTTGAGATCGGGATAGAGCGCCTGGGAGAAGGAAGGCGATCGGAAGCCGCCGGGCAGCGAGAAGGGGTCCTGCCAGCCGTCGGTCTCGTTGGGCCCGGGATGGCGCATCACGTTGGGGCTGAACATGGCCGCGGGGCTTCGGCAGTAGCTGGACCAGAAGGTGTCGGAGTCGCCGCCCTCGAGGCAGAACTCGCCCGGATCCTCGAAGCAGGGACCGATCGCGTCCATCACGATCGTGTCCTTGGGGGCGTAGAACACCGGATCGTAATAGCGTCCGCTGACGTACTGGTTGAACTGCTTGGCGTTGGGGATTCGGAAGGCGCCGAAGCCCTCGAGGTGTCCGGGCCCGCCGGGGAAGACGATGGGCTCGCACAGTCCCCAGTTGCCGCTGTGGCTCATCCAGTAGCCCCAGAGGCGGTTGCCGCCCGCGTCGTTGTTGCCTCCGGTGCCGGCCCGCCAGCCGAGAAGGATCGGAGGATGATCCTGGCCCACCTGGTCGGCATAGCTGCTGTAGGAGTTGCTCTGGGCGTTGCCATACCGGGCGAGGTTGTCGTTGACCAGCGTGAACTGCCGATCGCTCCACTCGGCGCCGTAGTTGGCGTGTGCGGTCGAGAGGTTCCGCAGGTTCGTCTGCGAGATCGTCAGCCGCGCCTGGTCACGGGCCTTGGTGATGGCGGGCAGGAGAATGCCGATCAGCAGGGCGATGATCGACACCACCACCAGCAGCTCGATGATGGTGAATGCTCTGGGCGAAGACCGTTTCATGACTGACTCGTCCTTATCCTGTGACGCCGACGCGTCTGCGGGCACGGCGGAAGAGGAGCCGCGACGCCGCCGCGGTGCGTTGAGCACACCGGGCATTCGCGCCGGCCTCGGGCCGCGCTCGCGGACCCGTCGCGGTGAGGGCAGATCCGAAGACATGCCGGCCGGGATCTGCCGAGAACCCCGCGAGGTCTGCTCCGTTCACACAGACCTCCCGACGAGTGGGCCGCATTCATAGGATTGCACACTCCCCGGCCCAATGCAATGGTCTTGTCCGAGGTTGAGGCGATCCGGGGCGATGCCCGGTTCGTCGCCGGGGGCGGAAAACCGGCCGGGGGACGGCTTTTTCGACGCTGCCGCCTTCACCGCCCGCTCCGCCGGGCCCTCCGGCGAGCGGCGCGCCTCGGCGACCTCCGCAGCCACGGGGGATCGAGGGCGAACATCGGGGGCGGATTCCGCCACCCCACCGCCACGGGCCGCCCCGCGCTGGTACTATTACGACCCCCTGCGGGTGTAGCTCAATTGGATAGAGCACCGGCCTACGAAGCCGGCGGTTACAGGTTCGAGTCCTGTCACCCGCGCTTGACGACGGGCTCCGCCGCGGCGGGGCCCGTTGTGCCTCGTCACCTCGCGCCTACTCGCGCCGGCGAACCACGCCGACGATGTCGATGGCGATCGTCTCCTCGCCCTCCACATCGGTCTTCACGGTGACCGCTCCGCGGCAGTGGGCGACCTTCTCTCCCCCCGTCGCGGTGAGGATGAGCTCGTATTCCGCCTCTCCGGTCCGCTCGGCGCGGACCTTCGCGCCGGGCAGCTTGGGCAGGTCGACGCTCGCCTCGAGGAGCTTGAACGGCTGCCCGTCCCGGTGCGTGAGCCGGATCCGCCGCTCGAAGGGCTCGCCGGTCGGCACGCCGAACCGGAAGGTGTCCGGCTCGGCGGCCAGCGCGCCGAACACCTGGCCGTTGATCCGGATCCGCGTGGTGTGGACGGTCGCGGCGAGGCGACCGGGGGCTCGGCCGCTCACTGTCATCTGAAGCCAGGAAAACAGGCCTCCCCAGGGCGCTTCGGGCGAGACGACCACCTCGATGATCCGCGCGCCGGGCGGATCATCCGGCCCCAGCCGCGGGGCCGATTCCTCCTTCGAGAGGATTCTCGCCGCGAGGTGGTCATTCGTCGTTCGCACGTTCCTGACCTTGAAGTTCCCATCGGCGCAGGAGATGGTGACGGTGGCGCGGGTTTCCTCGCGGTACGGGATCACCCCCAGCTCGAGGCTGCGGGGCCGAACGACGAGAAACGCCTGCACGTCGGCGGCGACCGTGAGCCGCACGAGGGGGCGCGTCTCGGCGTTGCTGAGCACGTCGATGTATTTGCGCTGCTTCCCCGGCGCGGTGGGGTCGAAGGTGAACTTCAGGATGCCTTCTTCCCCGGGCCCGTAGTCGCGCTTGACGAGATCAATGGCGGTGCAGCCGCAGGTGGGCTTGATCGCCTCGATGACGAGCGGGGCGTCGCCGGTGTTCCTGAAGTGGAAACTGCCCGCGTGATTGCGCGTCTCCTCGATGGGGCCGAAATCGTAGATCGTGGAGTCGAAGGTGATTTGGGGTGAGCCCGCGGCGGGCGGCGCGGGTCCGGCGAGTTCCTCGCCGCCTTCCGCTTCGGCCTCTCCCTCTGCCTCGTCGCCGTCCCCCTCATCCGCTGCCGGCACGCCGGCAGCGGCGGCGGGGCGCGAGACGCCGGCCGCCGGATCCCCCGAGGACGGATCGGCCAACGCGGGCTCGGACGGAGCGGATGTCTGTACCGATACAGACGCGGCGCCGACACCGGACGACTCGGCCGGCGAACGCTCGCAACCGGCGCCGGCGAGCGCGATCACGACGAGCAGAGCGGGCAGGAGACGGGTCACGATGGACTGGTGTGCTGGAGTCATGGCAATGCAGAAGTGTAGTCGGAGGTTTTCCCCCGCGGCCGGGGAAGATTGTCGGAGCCGCCGGATCGCGCCGGCGCAGAGACGCCGGCGGCCGGGATGACTCATCGGCTTCATCGGCAGCCTGAAGGGCCCACATGACCGCCTCTGGCCGGTCGCGGCACCCCCGGGCCGAGCGAAACGGCCCCGGCGCGCGGGCGCCGGGGCCTCGTCGCCTTTTCGTCAGCGCGGCCTCGAGCCCGCCGCGCGGCGCTTTCTTACGGCCACTGGCCCCAGTTGGCCAGCAGCAGCAGGAGATCGGCGGCGTCGGTGTCCTCATCGTCATCGAGATCGGCGAACGCGGTGCCCCAGTGGGCGAGGAGGAAGAGCAGGTCGGCGGTGTCGACGTCCGCATCGCCGTCGAAGTCGCCCGGCGGCGGCAACTCGTCAAACCAGGCCAGCAGCCTCTCCAGGATCTCGAAACGGAAGGCGCCGGCGCCCTGGTCGCCGATGCCCTCGAAGCCGAAGGCGAAGTAGGCGAGGCGGTAGTCGCCTTCCCAGCGGAGGCCGGCCCAGGCGTCCTCTTCGCCGGTGTCGTAGGCGAACACGCCCGTCGCGCCGTTGCGCAGCGCGATCTGCGATGGGGAGTCCTGGTTGTTGGCGCCGTCGATGCCCGTCAGCGCGACGTCGACACCCTCGAGGAGGTCCGCGCCGACGAGCGAGAGGGTGCCGACATTCTCATCGACAAGCGCGGCGTGAAGGTATTCTTCGTAGAAGGCGGAGTCGCCGATGTCCTCGCCGATGTCTTGGCCGCTGAGCAGCAGCTTGCCGCCGCCGTCGAGATACGTCGCGAGGGCGGCCCGGTCGGCCGCGGCCAGCGTGTCTTCGCTGCAATCGCCGGTCAGCCAGACGACGAGTCGGTACTCCTCGAGGAGGTCGGCGGAGGGCGAGCCATCTTCCAGGACATTCCACGTCTCGGCGTGGAGCTTGAGATTGCCCAGCGGGATCCGGAAGTAGCCCTCGTAGTCGCTGCCGCCGTCGTCATCGACGATGAGGATCGTCGGCGATTCGGCGCGCGGCCCGGGCGGGGGCGCCTCGTCGTCTTCGCCTCTCTGCACGGAACCGCGCGGCGGGCCGGCCTTGCCGTCGTAACACGGCGGGGGATCGGCCAGATAGGCATCGAGGAACGCCTGAAGATTCGCAACCGGATCCAGCGGCAGTCCCCACCATTGTCCGCCGGGCGTGAACCACGCCCAGTTGGCCTGGTAGATGATCGTGGCATCACAGTCGATCACGAAGCCGGCGTAGTATCCGCCGCCGATATAGGCGTTCTTGATCGCGTTGTCCTCGCCCAGCTCGCTGTTGATGTAGTCGATGATGATCGGCATCCCGGCGTCAGGCGCGAGATCCGTCTTCATCCAGTTCGCGCGCCGGGCGCGCTGTTCCATCGTGGTGGTGATGAAGTAGGGGTGATCCCACCCGAGATCTCTGGTCTCGAACCCCTCGACGAAGGGGTTCTCCTCGGGATGTGCTTCGCGGCCGTAGACCCAGACGAAGTTGACGAGCCCCTCGTACTTCCCGCGCAGTTCTTCCAGGACCTGGAAGTTGATATAGGAAGGCTGTCACGTGCAGGAGCCGACGGCGAGCACGAGCGGCCGGCCGTCGATCATGTCCGCCATGCTCACCGGATTCAGGTTCTCGTCGACGCTGTCGAACAGCGGAGCCTGCGGCTGGGCGAGGGCCGTCGCGAGCGGCCAGAGGGCGGCGCAGAGAACAGCCCGCGATGTCCGTTTCTTCATCGTTTCACGCACAGAGCACCTCTTGAAGTCGTGTTCAATGGCCGGGCCGGGCACGCGCGACCGGCGCGCGCCGAACTGCGAAACCGGCGACAGCCGGGATTCCGAAGGGACAGAACCGGTCCTCCGCGACGGTTTCTTCCCGCAAAGCGAGCCTTGACGGCGCCTTCATCGCTCGGACCGATCGACGATTCTGAAATGAAGCGAGCACCGCGGCGGGCGCGGTGCTCGCAGAGCGTTGCGGTGATCGCCGATCGCGCGCGGTCAGGGGCAGGCGCCCCACTGCCCGAGCAGCTCCAGCAGGTCGGCGGTGTTGGTGGTGCCGTCATCGTTCACGTCGCCGTCGGGGGTGCCCCAGGCGCCGAGGAGGAAGAGCAGGTCGGCGGTGTTGACGGCTCCGTTCCCGTCGAAGTCCCAGGGGCAGGGATCGGCGAAGGGCCAGGCGATCTGCGCCGCCTGATGCACCTCGGCCGGGCCGCTGCTGTCCGGGTCCTGCGCCCAGGCGATGATCTTGATGTCCGATTCATGGGACATGCTGTCGGCATCGAAGGTGAACTGCCGCGTCACGAACGCGCACACGCCGGGCTCGAGGTTCACGTCCTCGGTGCCCGCGGCCTGCTTGAACCCGTTGCGCGGCTCGTGCTGGATGCCGAACGGGAAGTGATCGAGCACCTGAACCATGTACAGGCGGACGGTTCTCGCGGCTCCGTCCGGCTCGAGGCAGAGTTCGGCGGTGAACTCGTAGGTATCCTCGTCAACCGGAACGGCCGAGAGCTGGATGTCCACGTCGGTGGGCTCGGCCTGGCGCTGGAGGAACTTCTCCTCGTACGTGTCGATGGGCCAGGCGTCCTCCAGGCCGTCATAGATGAACATGGGAAGCCCCACCCAGATGGCGTTGTAGAACGTCTTCCGGGAGTTGCCCCAGGGCGTATCGTAGGAATCGTCGTAGTGGTACTCGATGACGGCGAAGGTGTCGGGATACGTATCGATCAGATCGTTGACCACGGGACCCGCGGCGGAGCAGGCCGATCACCACGTGGCCGTGAAGTACTCCCCGAGGACGATGCGCTCCGTGGCCTGCGCGTGGGCGACGGCGTGGGCGGCGAGCACGAGGGCGACGAGGGAGGGGATCATCCGATGTCCGGTCATGGTCGAAGGCTCCTGCTTTCTCTTGACAACGTCGGCCCGGCGCCGTGGTTGCGCTGGGCCTGCCCGGCGTGCGGCGCGCCGCGCGCCGGTCCTTCAAACACTGTAGTCGCCGGGCGGGGCGACACCAGATCTTTTCGCACATTTACGCACGAGGAGGCGGGCGGTTGCGAGTGGTCGGCGGGGCGTGAAAGCGGACCGGCGGCTCGGGAATCGTCCGCCGCCGCCGATAACCCGCCGCCCGCTCCGGACGCCTTCCGCCCTGTCGGCGGCGATGAACGCGCGCCGCGGACCCGCCGGCGGGAAAAAGAAAACCCCCGGCCGCGAGCGGCCGGGGGTGAGCGATCGATACGGAACACATCGCCGTGCGTGAGCGGCGGGCTCATTACGAGGGGCAGTCGCCCCAGTTGCCCAGCAGATCGAGCAGGTCGGCGGTGTTGGTGGTGCCGTCATCGTTGACGTCACCGTCGGGGGTGCCCCAGGCGCCGAGGAGGAACAGCAGGTCGGACGTGTTGACCACGCCGTTGCCGTCGAAGTCCCACGGGCACTCGGGCTCTTCCTGGATGACCTCGAGCAGCTCGATGTCGGTGGCGAGCTGGACGACCTCATAGAACTCCTGCTCGCCGCCGTTGATCTCGAACGTGTAGAAGTCGCCGGCGTCAAGCGTGCCGCTGCCGTTGATGTCCACGTAGTCCACGGCGACCCAGTCGTTGCAGAACAGCGGGTAGACCTCGTGGTAGAGGCCGAGCGGGAAGTCGGGATCCTCGATATTGCCGCGGAACTCGAGGTAGAACAGATCCTCGCCCACGCTGAGCTTCACCGTGACGGTGAGTCCGATCCACTCGACGTGCCAGCGGGTCTCATCCTCGCCGGCCGTGATCATGGTCATGTAGTCGCACTCGCTGACGATGCCGTCTTCGTTGCTGTCCTCGAAGAGGGTGCAGGTCCACTCGGTGCAGAAGTTGGGCCACAGCTCGTGCCAGGGGAAGACGGTCGGATCCTCGACGGGCGTCTGGTTGCCCTGGATGTCGAAGAACGGGTAGTCCTCGCCGTCGAGCCACATGTTGCGTCCGGGCTCGGTGGTCACGCCGATGACGTTCTGGACCAGGTGCACGTCGGGGAAGCCGATCGACTCGTAGGTGACGTAGGTGTTGATGCCGCAGTCGGGGGCGTAGAAGTAGGAGTCCTCGGTCTCGCCCGCGTCATTGCTGCCGGGCCAGACGCCGCCTCCGCTGCCTTCCGGCGCCGCTTCCACGTTCATCTCGACGACGAGCACGTTCGAGTCGAAGGTCGGGTCGTTCATGTCGAACGCGACGGGCTCGCCGAACACGATGGGGAAGACCTCCAGACTGGTTCCCGGAGGAATGGTGAAGTCCTTGACCGCGATTTCCAGGAGGTCGACGTTGATCTTCTGGGGGGTCCCGCCGTTGGTGTCGCGGAAGATCCTGCAGTGGCCGATGAGGTCGGCGTTGCTCGAGTTGGTCTCGACGCCGAGCTCGACGCAGGTGATGTAGAAGAAGTCCTCGCCGGCGATGCCGTCGATCTGATCCAGGTCGAAGGACCGGGCGTAGAAGTTCTCGGTGGTTTCACCGGTGGTCTGATCGGCGCAGGCGACGCCGTTGCCGCCCAGGACCGTGAACTGGTCCACGCTGTCGGTCACCACGATCGATTCGCCGCTGGTGGGGCAGGGACGGCTCTCGCACACGACCTCGTTGCAGGTGGTCAGGGGGCCCATGAACTGGCCGTTGTTGGGGCTGTTGACGCACTCCTCGAAGCTCACGTCATCAATGCACGTGTTGTCGGGGAGGCAGCAGGCGCCGTTGGGCAGCGCGGTGGTCAGGGCCACGGCGTAGTCGGGGCTGCCGGTGCACTCCACGATGTCGGCCGTGAAGGGCGCGAAGAAGAACCAGTAGGTTCCCGGCGTGGTGATCTCCACCTCGATGAAGGAACCCGAGC
>JAXHTH010000233.1:0-23650 GCA_034211115.1 Planctomycetota bacterium
GGCTTCCCCGATGCGTACCCGATCTATCGCGTGCAGATGCTCGTGCTCGCGCAGCACACGGACCTCACGTTCAAGATCTTCATGGACTGCCCCACGGCGCATTCGGTGATCTTCGATTCCTCCGGCGACATCCGGGCCAGCGTGCTCGGCGAGGGCGGGTACAACGTCGTCATCGGCGCCTACACGCCCGGCACGCCGCTGCTGCTCGAGATCGAGGTCAACCTCGAGACGCAGACGTGGCGGATACGGCTCGATGACGAAGAGGCCTTCGGCGGCGACTATCCCTCCGAATACCTGCGCGCCCTGCGACTGAGTCTAAGCACCAACGCCCAGCCGGACCCGGTCGCGGTGGATGATGTGCTCATCTGGGGGATCGACGAGGACTGCCCGGCCGACTTCGACGGCGACGGCGATGTCGATACCGCCGACCTGCTGTACCTGCTCAGCGCGTGGGGGACGGGCGACGGCGATGTCGACGGCGACGGCGACACGGACACCGCCGACCTGCTGGCGCTGCTGGCGGCGTGGGGGCAGTGCCCGTGAATCAAAGCTGAAAAGGGGAAAGCCGAAAGCTGAAATGGGGAAAGCTGAAAGCTGAACGGGGCAACGCGCGGAGGCGCGGAAGGCGCGCGCTGTAAAGCCGCGGTTGGTAACCGCGGTTTTTGCGCGCGAATCGAGGTGGACGCGGGGGAGGCGGGAGGCGGGGGCGGTGTGGTGTTCGGGGGCGGGCCCCGGGATGCCTCCCGGGGCTCAAGAGGGGGATGCCTCGCGGGGATCGAAGGGCGTCAGTTTCTCATGAATCCGGCGTTCTGGATTGATGAATCGACCCATCATCCCGCCCCGCGGGAACAAGCCGCTCCCTCAACCGGTTCTCCGCGATACCATCCCCCTGCTCCCTGCTCCCTGCTCCCTGCTCCCTGCTCCCTGCTCCCTGCTCCCTGCTCATCGCTCATCACTCATCGCTCATCACTCCCATGGACGCCCTCTACCTCATCCTGATTCTCGTCGGCTGGATCGTGCTCATGCGCTGGGTGCTGCCCCGCTTCGGCGTGGGCACGTGAATGAGCGGCGCCTGCTCGGTCGAGCAGCCCGGGAAAGAGAAAGCGGCAGGGGAGAGCCGGGGCGACCCGCCCGCCGATGAAACCTGACGCTCCGTCCGGTGTCAGACTCTTCCTGAATCACACAGCTCCTTCTTGATCCGTTCATCCCGCGGAGTACTCTGGGACCGAGGGAAACGCATCAAGAAAGGAGCGACCCGTGCGCACCACGATCCTGACCGCCGCGGCCGGCCTCGCGCTGGCCTCGTTCGCTTCCGGTCCCTGTGTGGCCGATGAGATCGAGGACATCATCAATCAGGCCTCACTGGCCGAATACGAGGACTACCTGCGGGTGCTCACGGGCGTCGACCCGATCCCGGGCGATCCGCCGCATTACCTGACCAACCGGTACTCTTTCGGGGACGACATTCTCGTCGCCGCGCAGTGGATGCATGACCTCTTCGAATCCTTCGGGCTGGCCGCGTCCTTCCACGAGTTCGACCCCGCCTACGGCCCGAACGTGATCGGCGAGCTGACGGGCACGACGCGCCCCGATGACATCTACATCTACGGCGGCCATTACGACACCTACAACGGCTCCAACCAGTACGATGCGCCGGGCTGCGATGACAACGGCAGCGGGACGGCGGCGACGCTCATGGCCGCCCGCATCCTCTCCCAGTACGAGTTCGAGGGAACCATCCGCTTCATCGCCTTCTCCGGCGAGGAGCAGTGGATGGTGGGCAGCCAGGCGTACGCCCAGATGGCCTACAACGCGGGCGAGAACATCATCGGCGCCATCAACCTCGACATGTTCCTCCATCCCGGCTGGGACAACTACGAACCTGATCCGGATTACGACATCGACATCGGCGGCAACAACGACTCCCAGTGGCTGGCGCAGCTCATCGCCGATTACATGGCCGCGTACACGCCCATCGACTTCGAGGTGCACAACGACGAGGACTTCGTTTCCGATCAGTGGGCGTTCTGGCAGTACGGCTACGATGCGGTCGGCCTCATCGAGAACACGCCGCAGGAGATCTGGGGCGGCTCCAACGATGACTACCACCAGTCCACGGACACGATGGACAATCCCGATTACGACTGGGATTTCGGCCTGCACGTGATTCGCGGGAGCCTGGCGGGTCTGGTCGATCTTGCCGGCGTCGTGCTGTGCCCGGCCGATTTCGATGGCGATGGTGATGTCGACACCGCCGATCTCCTGCATCTTCTGGGTGCGTGGGGTACGCCCGAGGGCGACGTAGACGGCGATGGAGACACCGACACCGCCGATCTGCTGGCCCTCCTCGCCGCGTGGGGGGAGTGTCCGTAACGAGCCTGCCCCGATGCCCGTCCGGGTCCGGGGACGAAGCGGGCAGCAACCCTCAAACGGTGCCGACACGCGGTCCACGCACCTGCGGCCGCGCCGCCCCTCGCGGTGCGATGGCATCGTCCCGACTCGAACTCATCAGGGAAAACCCGAGGCGGCATCTTGCAGCCGGATCGGATCGAGGTATACTGATGCGAAATTGTGAGCCGGCCGCGCTGCGGGTTGCCGTGCGCCCAAGCCATGACGCCGGTCAGCGACGACGATCTCCTCGACGCGGCCTCATCGAGACGACCGGCGTCGGCGTGTTGCGGTGCTCGGTGCAACATGCCTCGCCGATGCAGAGGAGGTCCCAGTGATGAACCCATTCCGAATCACGAGTCTTGTCGTGTGCCTCGCGGCGGTCACCCCGATCGCAGCGCCCTCCGCGCATGGGCAGTGCGAGGCGATCGAAACCACGCAACTAACGCCGGCGGAGGAGCTCGTCGCGGGCGATCGTCTGGGCTCTGCCGTGGCGATCTGGGAGGAAGTTATCGTCGTCGGCGCCGATCAGTGCGGTGACCAGGCGTCGCACGTGGGGGAGGCGCACGTGTTCCGCTTCAACTACCAGTACGATGCGTCAAGCTGGGACTGGGAGCACAGCCTGATGGCCGGCCAGGTATCCGGCGATGAGTTCGGCTCCGCCGTCGCCGTCTGGGACGAGCAGATCCTCGTCGGGGCGCCGGGGCGCAGCCTCGCGCATGTCTTCGGCAGCGATGACGACAACGGCTGGGTGGCCGAGGCGGAGCTGTCGTCGGGCGACGGAGTTGACCGATTCGGTCACGCCGTGGCGATCGAGGGTGACGTCGCCGTCGTCGGCGCTCCGCACAGCAACGCCCAGGGCTTTCGTTCCGGCGCGGTGTACGTGTTCCGATACAACGGTTCGGAATGGACGAGCGACGGGCAACTGCTCGCCTTCGACGGGGGCGGGTACGCAGACGACCTGTTCGGGTGGTCGGTCGCGATCTGCGGCGATCGGATCATTGTTGGCGCGCCGATGGCTGACGACGGATACGGCGCGGCCTACCTCTTCAACCACGACGGCGACCAATGGCAGCAGGAGACCAGGCTGTTGGCGGCGCCCGGAGGCCTCCTCGGGTACGCGGTGGCGATTGACGGTGACCTGGCCGTCGTCGGCGCATCAGCCGCTTCCGGAACCGGGAGCGCGATCGTGTTTCGCAACCAGGGGGGTGCGTGGTCCGAAGAAGCGCAGCTCTTCGCGTCCGACGCCGCCGCTGACGATCGATTCGGTTGTGCCGTGGCCATCCGGGGCGAGCTGATCGTGGTCGGGGCGGACGGGTCGGACGGCCAGGATGCCGCGGACGTCGATGCCGGGGCGGCCTATATCTTCCAATTCACCGACGCGGCCTGGGTGGAGCAGGCGAAACTGCTGGCCTCCAACGCCGGGCAGGGAGACGCCTTCGGTCTCGCCGTGGCGGCTCGGGACGGCAACGCCGTCCTGGGCGCGCCGCTCAGCGACAATCAGGCGTCAGACGGCGGATGCGCCTATGTGTTCGGCGGTTTGTGCGACTGCCAGCCGAACGATACGCTCGATCTCTGCGACATCGCGCAGGGCGAGAGCGATGATGACAACGGCACGGGCATGCCGGATGAGTGTGAGCCGGTGCTCGCCAACGAACACGCCGATCTGCTGCCCGAGGACGGGACCGAGGGCGATCTTTTCGGATACGCCGTGGCAATTGATGATCGATACATCATCGGCGGCGCCATCTATCACGAGCCGGACGGAGCGGCGTACGTGTTTGAGCGCGAATGCGCCGGTGCGAACAACTGGTCCCAGGACGAGAAGCTGACGGATCCCGATCCCCAGGGCTTCGAGTTGTTCGGATCCTCTGTGTCCATCTCGGGCGACGCGGCAGTCGTCGGCGCCCCGTATGACAGCCCCGGACGCGCGCTCGTCTTCCGGCGCGACCCACCATGGTGGTTGTACGAGGCGGAACTGATGTTCAGCAATCCGGAAGGGGGAGACCGAATCGGCTATGCGGTGGCGATCTGCGGCGACGTCGCCGTCGTCGGTGCGCCGTGGGACGATGGAAACGGATCCGAGTCGGGATCCGCCTCGATCTTTCGCCGCGACGGCACGGAATGGGAGGAGGAGGAGAACCTCACGCCGCCGGAGGGGAGCGAAGAGGACCACTTCGGACACGCGGTGGCGATCTCCGGCGACGTGGTCGTCATCGGCATGCCTTCTGATGATACGTACGGCAACTCCGCGGGCGCGGCATACGTCTATCGTTACGACGGCAACAACTGGAACGAGGAGGCCATGCTCTCGCCCGAGGAGACGTCGCCGGATGAGCAGTTCGGCACCGCGGTGGCGGTGTGCGGTGACGTCATCGCCATCGGCGCGCCGGGCGATGATGAGGGCTGTCCGCTCGGGACCATCCAGGTCTTCCGCTACGACGGCGAGCAATCGAGCTGGAACCCAGAGGCCACGCTCGCGCCCGGGGACGGGCAGGACGGCGATGGCTTCGGGCAGTCCGTCTCGGTTTCGGAAGAAACGATCGTCGCCGGCGCGCACGGCGACGATGATTGCGGCTCTCAATCCGGCGCCGCCTACGCCTTCTTCTTCAACGGCGCCGAATGGAACGAGGAGGCCAAGCTGCGCGCTTCCGACGCCGAGTCCGGCGACCAGTGCGGGTTTGCGGTCGCGGTCTCTGCCAACTGCGCCGCGATCGGCGCTCCGTACGACAACGACAACGGCGAGGAGTCCGGCTCGGTCTATGTCTTCGGCGGCATGTCGGACGCGAACGGCAACGGGCACCTGGACATTTTCGACATCGTCATCGGGTGGAGCTTCGATGAGAACGGCAACGGGATCCCCGATGAATGCGAATGCCCCGGCGACTTCGACGGCGACGGCGATGTCGATACCGCCGACCTGCTTCATCTTCTCGGCGCGTGGGGCACACCGAACGGCGATGTGGATGGCGACGGCGACACGGACACCGCCGATCTGCTCGCCCTGCTCGCAGCGTGGGGCCAATGCCCGTAGGAGAAAGCTGAAACGTGGAAAGCTGAACGCTGAAATGGGGGGCATGCGGCGGCACGCGGGGCGTCGGCTGTAAAGCCGCGGCTGGCAACCGCGGTTCTGTGCGCCCGGGGATGGAGCTGGGCGCGGAGGTGCGGACGGCGTCGAGGGCGGGCGCTTCGGGATGTTCGCACGCGAACCCCGCGATGGCTCCCGGGGCTCAACGGGTGCGATGCTGATTCACCCGGGGGTCGGCTACACTTCTGCGCTCATGCCACGCGCGGCGCGGCGTGCCTCGTATCCGTCCTCTCGCTCCCCTCGCGGTCGATGTCCCTGCTCACCCTCGCCAACATCCGGCACGCCTACGGCACCCAGGTCGTCCTCGACGGGGCCACCGTGTCCATCGACCCCGGCGAGAAAGTCGGCCTGGTGGGTCGCAACGGCTCGGGCAAGACCACACTCATGAAGGTCATGCTCGGGGCCCTCGAGCCCGATCGCGGCTCGATCCAGCTTCAGCGCAGCGCGCGCGTGGGCTATCTGTCGCAGGATCCGGACCTGGAGCCGGACGACACGCTGCGCGATGCGGCCGAGCGGGCCTTTGCGCAGCTCCACGAGCTGCACGTCGCGATCAACGAGGTCTACGACCAGCTCGCCTCGGCGAGCGGCGAGGAGACGGATCGCCTGCTCAGGAAGCAGGCCCGGCTGGAGGCGGAGATCGAGGCGGCGGGCGGGTACGCCATCGATCACAAGATCGATGCCATGCTGCACGGACTGGGGTTCGTCGATGATCAGTTCACGCTGAAGGTGCGCGACCTCTCCGGCGGCCAGAAGGGAAGGCTGGGCCTCGCACGCCTGCTGCTGGAATCGCCCGATTTACTCCTGCTGGACGAGCCGACCAATCACCTGGACATCGCCGGCCGGCGGTGGCTGGAGGCGTTCCTCGCCGATGAATACGGCGGGGCGGTGATCGTCGTCAGCCACGACCGCTGGCTGCTCGATCGCGTGGTGAACCGCATCATCGAGGTCGAGGCCGGCGCGATCCGCGAGTATCCGGGCAACTACCACAAGTACGTCGAGCTTCGGCGCGAGCGCCAGCTCACCCGGTCCCGGGTGCGGGAAAAACAGCTCGATCGCATCCGGCAGGAAGAACAGTTCATCGCGCGCTACAAGACGGGCCAGCGGGCCAAGCAGGCCCGCGGCCGGCAGTCGCGGCTCGATCGCTTCAAGCGCGATGAGCTCGTCGAGCGCCCCCTCGAGATGGACGTGATGCGGCTTCAGCTTCCCAAAGCGCCGCGGAGCGGGGAGCAGGTCATCGACGCCCGCGGCCTGGGCAAGCGCTACGACGTTTTCGTGCTCTTCGACGACCTGGACCTGACCGTCTATCGCGGCGATCGGATCGGGATCATCGGCCCCAACGGCGTGGGGAAGACGACGCTCGTCCGCTGCCTGCTGGGCGAGCTGGCCCCCGGGAAGGGGACCGTGCGACTGGGGTCACGGGTGAGCGTCGGCTATTACCGCCAGCTTCAGGAGCACCTGGACCTTTCGCTGGCCGTGTGGCAGTACCTCCAGTCGGTGATCGTGTCGCTGGACGGTCAGGCGAAGGCGTCGGAGCAGCAGGCGCGTGACCTGGCCGGGGCGTTCCTGTTCTCCGGCGGCGAACAGGACAAGGCGCTGGGCGATCTGTCGGGGGGCGAGCGGAGCCGGGCCGTCCTCGCCGGGCTCGTCGCCGGGGCGCACAACGTCCTCGTCCTCGACGAGCCGACCAACCATCTGGATATCCCCTCGGCCGAGCGGGTCGAACAGGTCCTCTCGACGGGCGGGGGCTACGACGGCACGCTCCTGCTCATCACCCACGATCGCGCGCTGCTCCAGGCCACATGCGAGAAGCTGCTCATCTTCGACGGCCAGGGCGGGCTGCGCCTCTTCCAGGGCACGTATACCGACTGGCAGCGCCGACAGGATCAGGCCCTCGAGGCGCAGCGGCGCGAGCGGCGAGAGGAGCAGGAGCGCCGCGCGAAACCGTCCCTCCGCCCCGCCGCGCCGAAGCGCGATGAGCACGCGCCCCGTGATCCCCTCGCCAGGCTGCGGCTTCCCGACCTGGAGGAGCGCATCGAGCGCCTCGAGCAGCGCCTCCGCGAGATCGACGAGACGATGCTGGATCCGGCGGTGTACACGGACGGCGAGCGCTGCCGGGCGCTGCGTCTGGAGCGCGATCACGTGGCTGCCGAGCTGGAGCCGCTGGAGGCGGAATGGGCGCGCCGGGCGGAGACGTTCTGATCGGTCGCGGATCGGTCGCCGATCGCCGCCGATCACGCCGCTCGCGCGGTGCCGATGACAGAAGCCCGCGCCGGGTTCGGCGCGGGCCGTGTCGAAAAGGGTCGCAAAGGAGCTGGCTTGGGTACGGTCAGGCGGCGCTCTGCAGCAGCACGGTGCCGCTGACATCGGTGATCGTCCAGGTGAGTCGGCCCAGGATTTCCGCCTCCGTCGGCAGCGTTGCCTTGATCTGATAGCCGGACACGTCGCTCGTGCACGCGAACTGCTCGTCGACCTCTGTCGAGCCGTCGTTCGGATCGGTCGCGGTCACCGTGAACGGCCCGCTTTTGCAGGGAAGGCAGGCGGCGAAGACGAACGCCTGGCCCTGCTCGTTCACATAGACCACGGCGAAGGCATCGTTGTCCGATTCGCGGTCGGGGAACAGCGTGCGGGTGGTGCAGGTGGGATTGCCGACGAAGTCCTTGAACGTGGGTCCGATATCGTCCTCGACGGTCTGGAAGGTGTCCAGATCGATGAGTGCGCCGGTGAGCATGTTGTTGCGCTCGAGGAACTGGCCGGCGAAGTAGGCGACGACGAGGAGGGCGGCGGCGAGGGCGAAGGCGGCCGCCCGCCACACCGGCGTCGACGCGCCGGCCCCGATCCGGCCCGCCGTCTCCGGCCGGGCGCGGTCCGGCCGGCCGATCATCGCCAGCGGTGCGAGGTTCAGTGACTCGGCTTCGATGGCCTTGGAGACGGCGTCCAGGACCCGCTGCCTGAGGGCCGGGTCCGGCTCGACGTCCGGCAGCAGCGAGGCTTCGCCGGCGAAGGCCGCCTGAAGCTCCTTGATTTCGTTCTGCACGGCAACGGGGGCGTGGTGGAACGAGCGGGTGTACAGCGCGGCTTCGTAATCATCGAGCAGGCCGAACGCGTCCAGGGCCGCCAGCTCGATGAGCTCTTCGCGCGTCATGGGGGTTGGGCTGGTCATCTCGTTACTCCACACTCTTCCATCATCATTCGCCGAGGTCTGAAACCGGTTGCAGCAAAGCCTGTCATACGGCCCAGTCTCCGGCGGCCCGTTCCCGCAGTCGGCTGAGCCCGCGGGAAAGGGCGGATTTGATCGTTCCCAGCGGCGCCTCGAGCTGCTCGCTGATCTCCCGGAGGGTGTAGCCCTGCAGGTAGGCTCGCTCGATGACCGTCCGCTGAAGCTCGGGCAGTTCGGCAATGCGCTTCATCAGTCGCGCGTTCAATTCCTCCGCCTGGGGCCGCTGATCGGGCCCGGACGGCTCGTCGGTGCTTGTCAGATCGGACTCGAACGGCGTCGTGGACGGTCGAGCGGATGTTCGCCGCAGCCGGTCGATGAGGTGGCGGCGGGCGATGAGCATCACCCAGGTCACCAGTTTCGCCCGGCGTGGGTCGAACCGGTCGGCGGTCTGCCACAGCCGGATAAAGATCTCCTGAACCGCATCCTCCGCCTCGGCCTGGGAGGGATGAAACTGCCAGGCCACCTTGTACACCAGCGGGCTGAACCGGTCGTACAGTTCGCCGATCGCCTCCTCGTCGCCCGCGGCGACGCGGTGCATCAGCATCCAGTCCTGCTGGCTCATCCGACCAGCTCTCCTGGCAGGCGGTTATCCGCAATCCTCGCCCGTGCGGTTGCGGGCTCTCCTCGAAATCCCCCGCCCGACACGTTTTATGCGCGGTGGATCGGTGTTCCCAGTCCAGAATACCCGATCAAATCGCAAAATCGTCATTTTTTCTTCGCATTATCGCCCGCCGATCGGTTAAGCTGACACTGGAGTTGTTTGGCTCTGGACCGGGGGGAGCCGCGGAAGTGGCCACGAACCAGAGAGCGGACCCGGGCCCGCGCGCCCCAACCGTTCTCGCCAACCCCGAAGGGTGGGGTGACCGCGTGCTGGACAGGGCGGCAGACATCCCGGTCCCTGCGCAAACCCGGTCCCCGGCCGGCGCAGGCAGGCAGCGCGCACGCCACCTCCGGCGCGCCGGCTTCAGCCTCCTCGAGCTGGTCATCGTTCTCGCCGTCACCCTCATCCTCACCAGCCTGCTCCTTCCCGCGCTCACCGGCGTTCGGCGCAATGTCTACAAGGTCATCTCCGCCTCTCATCTTCGGCAGATCGGCATGGGCGTCACCATGTACGCCCGCGATTACCCGGAGCGCCTTCCCTTCAGCCAACTGCTTCGAGACGGCATGCTCCTGGAGCTGATGGCCGCCCACGAGGGCGAGGATCAGCCGGAAGCCTGGGACGGCCTGGGGCTGCTCTACAGCGGCGGCTACATCGAGACCCCCGAGATCTTCTACTGCCCCGGGCACGAGGGTGAACACACCCTCGATCGCTACCAGTACTGCTGGCGCGATGACTTCGACGGCAGCATCCGCATCTACACCAACTACCACTACTGCGGCGACCTGCGCTGGAGCGACCTCAAGACCCGGCGCAGTCTCGATGAGGGCGAATCCCTCGTCCTCGCCACCGACGGCTTCCGCACCCGCGCGGATCTGAACCACAAGTCCGGCCTCAACCTGCTCCGCGGGGATGGATCCGTGCGCTGGCACCAGTTCAGCAGCGACCTCTATGCGCTGATCCCCAACGATCCGAACGGCGATCAGACCGATTACGCGAACCTGTGGGGCAAACTGGAGAAGCTGGGCCCGTGAGCGGTCTGGACAGCTCGCCCGGGTGTGTCCGCGCCGCAGCCCGGCGCGTTTTTCTTTTGCCCTCATCCCGCCGGGGCGGGATGCGGTCATCTTGAGCCGCCGCATGGCCGGCCGTACACTCCCGCCGCACGCGGCGCCCCGCCGCGGCGCCCCGCCACGCATCGCGGAGGAGGCAGCGGATGTCAGACACGCTGATCGTCACCGGCGCCGCCGGCTTCATCGGCTCTCATCTCGTCCGGGCCCTGCTCACGCGCGGCCATCGCGTGGTCGGCGTGGACAACTTCGATCCCTTCTACGACCGGCCGCTCAAGGAGGCCAATCTCCAGGCCCTCGAGGCGAAGCGCTTCGCGTTCGTCGAGGCGGACATCCGCGACGGGTCGGCGATGGAAGCGCTGTTTGCGCATCATCGCCCCGCCGGGGTGTTTCACATCGCCGCCCTCGCCGGCGTGCGTCCGAGCATCCTCGATCCGGCGCGTTACGCCGCGGTCAACGTGGACGGGCTGGTGAACCTGCTCCAGGCGGCGCGCAACGCCGAGTGCCGCAGCTTCATCTTCGCCTCCTCCTCCAGCGTGTACGGCAACCGTTCGACGGTCCCCTTCTCGGAGACCGATGACGTGGGCGAGCCGATCAGCCCCTACGCGGCGACGAAGCGGGCCGGGGAACTGATCTGCCACACGTACAGCCATCTCTTCGGCCTGTCCATCGCCGCGTTGCGGTTCTTCACCGTCTACGGCCCGGCCCAGCGCCCCGACCTCGCCATCAGCAAGTTCATGCCCCTCATCGCCGCCGACGAGGAGGTGCCGATGTTCGGCGACGGCGACACGAGCCGCGACTACACCTACATCGACGACATCATCCAGGGCGTCCTCGCCGCCTGGGATCGCGCCGACGCCGCGGACGAGGGGTTCTTCCGCATCTACAACCTCGGCGGGTCCAAGCCGGTGATGCTCTCGGACATGATCGAGATGATCGGTAAGGTGGTGGGCCGCACGCCGCGCATCCGCCACATGCCCATGCAGCCGGGCGATGTGGAGCGCACCTACGCGGACCTCACCCGCAGCCGCGACGAGCTGGGCTTCCACCCCCAGACCCCCTTCGCCGAAGGCCTGGAGAAGCAGTGGGCCTGGACGCGCCGGCGCTTGCAGCTCGCCTCTTCGGCGCGCTGACGGTGAACGGGCATCGCAAGAACATCGCCGCGGCAGGCGCGCCACCCGAAAACGCGCCATCGCCCGTCCACGCCCGGCCGGACCGGCGTCGCACCGGCGCCCACCTCTTCACCGGTCATCGACGACCCACGCCGCCTGGGCGCGGTGGCGGCCGAGGCCGGGGTCGATCAGGTCGTAACGCGTGCAGCGCAGCGTCGGCGCGAGGAGGATGTGATCGATGTGGTAGAGCGGGAAGGCCTGATGGAAGGTCGCCCCGTAGCCGTGGCCGGCATCGCCGAACGCGTGCCGCAGGTCGGGCATCGCCATCGATAACGAGGCGCTGCCGCGGGTGATGTTGAAATCGCCGATCACCGCGTCCGCGGGCGGCGTCTCCCGCTCGATCTCATCCAGATACGAGCGCACCTTCCGCGCGATCTCCGCCCTCGGCCGGCGCGGATCGGACGGCAGGTCGATGAGGTACAGCACGATGGGGCGCCCCAGCGCATCGGTCGTGTCGATCTCCACCATCGCGAGATGAATCTCACCTTCGCTCACCAGCCAGCGCACCTGGTAGACGGGCAGACGGGTGAGAATGACGAACCGCCCCACGCGCACCGGGCGACGACCCTCCCCCAGCCAATCGCGGATGACCTCGGTTCTCGGGACGCGGACGGCGTGGGTGAGAATCGTGATATCACCGTCCAGGTCGACGATGCGCCGGGCGAACGGGTCATCCGGCTCCCGGCGGGCCTTGCCGAGGTTCCAATGCACGAGCTTGAGCCCCGCCGGCTCGGAGGGCGGGAACGAGAGCAGGCGATGCTCGAGGAGCGCGAAATAGACGACGAGCAGAACGGTGACGACGAGCCAGGCCGATCGCCCCCAGCGGCGGCGGCGGGCCTTCCAGACCGGGATCGCCGCGCAGAGCAGGCCCAGGCAGCCGGCCAGCAGCGCCGCGGGCGTGGGAATCCACAGCAGCCACTGGCTCCACAGATGCCGGTCGCTGACGATCCGCCCCGTGAGCCAGGCGGCGATGATCGCCGCGGCGAGAAGCCCCAGCAGGAAGAGCACCGCGCGCACGCACCAGAGCAGCACGGTCTGTAGGCGGGGAAGCTTCACGGGTCGGCGGGCTCCGGGTCCGGCGCGGATGATCGATCATGCTCCTACGCAGCGGAGGCGCGCCTTGTGCGGCCGTTCACGGGGATGTCCGGACCCGCCGCTCACGCCGCCGGATAAAACGGGAAGAACACCGGCGCCAGCAGGGTGCATACGATCGCGAGCACGATGGTGATGGGCAGGCCGAGGCGGGCGTAATCGCCGAAGTGATATCCACCCACGTTGTAGACCATCAGGTTCGTCTGGTAGGAGATGGGGGACAGGTAAGTGCTGCCGGCCGCGATCATGAGCGAGAAGACGAACGGCTCGGGGCTCACCCCCAGGTCCTGGGCGGTGACCATGGTGATGGGGAACATGAGGACGGCCGTGCCGTAGCTGGTGACGAGCTGGGCGAAGATGGCGGTGAGGACGAAGAGGACGGCGAGCATGCCCCGCGGGCCGAAGCCGGCGCAGAGCGACATGATCTGGTGGGCGATCTGCTCGGCCGCCTTCGTCTCCCGCAGCGCCGCCCCCATCCCCAGCGCCGCGCCGATCACGATCAGAACCTGCCAGTTGATGCTGCTGCGGGCGATGGTGCCCGTCAGGCAGCGGGTGCCCACCATGAGCCCGGCGCAGATGAGGGCGCTGATCATGGGCGGGACCGGCGTGACTGTGAGCATCACGATGAGCAGGACGAGGATGGCCAGGGCGGTGCCGGCCCGCTCGTGACGGATCGGACGCGCCCCTTCCACCTCCGACACGAGGTAGAAGTCGTCGCTGTTGCGGTAGGCGCTGACGAAGCCCGCGTGGGTCTCCAGCAGCAGCGTATCGCCGGGTCGGAGGACGATGTCGCCCACCTTGGCGTTGATCTGTTCGCCGTTGCGATGGACGGCGATGATGGCCGCGTTGTACTTGGTGCGGAACCTCGATTCGCGCACGGTGCGGCCCACGAGCGGGGAGTTGTGCGCCACCACCGCCTCGACCAGCGCCCGCAGGCCGCGATTGACGCCGATCTTCTCGACCTGGTCGGTGTCCGGGATGAGGCCGCGGATCTTGCGGAGGTCGACGACGGACTCGAGGATGCCGGCGAAGGAGAGGCGGTCGCCCGCCTCGATGCGCTCCAGGGGCGAGACGGCGGGGATCACCTTCCCCCGTCGCTCGAGCTTGGACAGGTACAGCCCGGGCAGGTGGCGCAGGCCCGCCTGCTCGATGCTCTGGCCCACGATGGGCGAGTCCGGCTGCACGATCATCTCCACCACGTACTGGCGGGAATCGATGACGCTCTCCTGCGCCGGCCGGCGCTCCGGCAGCAGCCACCGGCCGAAGATCATGATCACGGCCAGCCCGGCGATGGAGGTGGGAATGCCCAGGGCGGCGATGGCCCAGAACTGCTTCTGCGCCGAAGGCACGCGGATCAGGTCCGCCAGCCACCCCGACTGAGCCGGATCCTGAAGATACTGCACGTACAGCCCCATCACCACGATGTTGGACGCGGTGCCGATAAGCGTGATCTTCCCCCCGAGGATGGCGGCGAAGCTCAGCGGCATGTACAGCTTGGACGGGCTGATGCGGATCTTCCGCGCCCAGTCGTTGACGATCGGCAGGTACATGGCCACGATCGGCGTGTTGTTCATGCACGCGCTCATGAGCGCCACGGGCGTCATGAGCCGGAACTGGGCGCCGGTGACGGATCGGGGCCGGCCCAGCAGCCGGCGGGCGATGATCTCCATGCCCCCCGTTTCCTGGAGTCCGGCGGCGATCACGAACAGCGACCCGATCATGATCACCGCGGGGTGGGCGAAGCCCTTGATCCCCTCCTCCAGGGGCAGGATCCCCCCAAAGAGCAGGTCCCCGATGAGCAGCAGGGTCAGCCCGCCGAACATGGCCACATCGAAGGAGATCCGGTTCGTCGCGAGGATCGCGATGACCAGGGCAATCGTGCCGAGCGTGTACCACGCTTCGAACGTCATGGCCGTATTATCGTCCCACGTTCGCCATCACATGCAGGGTTTGCCCGCCCAAGGGTGAACTCGTCCATCCGGCCGCCGGCGGGGGCGGGGGGGCGATTCGGCGCCCGTTTGATCGTCCTCTCAGGCCGGCGCGTCGATGCCGAGTTCCCGGATCGCGGCGATGATCCGATCGTGCAGGCCCGCCGCGGTGCAGACCACCCCGCGGTTGGCCTGCAGCTTCCGCCCGTGCGTGAAATCGAGGGGGGCGCCGGTGATGTCGGTGATCACCGCCCCCGCCTCGGAGGCGATCACGCTGCCCGCGGCGTGGTCCCAGATCTTCTCCACGTAGTCCGCCCGGCGGGGCAGCCGCAGGTACGCATCGGCCTGCCCCCGGGCCACCACCGCGTACTTGCACTGGCTGTCCAGGCGCACCGGGGCGTTCGTGCTCCCCAGCGCCTCGATGATCTGTGCGCTCTGGGACTGGTTGGAGTGCTCGGCCTCGACCGACTCGCAGACGCGGACGGGCCGCTCGCCGTCGAAGGAAGCGGCGCGGACCGGTCGCGGCTCGGCGCGGGGGTCGGCGTCGGCGAACTCCCACGCCCCGGCCCCGGCGACGGCGGCGTAGATCACCCCCGCCTCGTCCGCCTCGTCCAGCGGGCGATCCTGATCGAGCGGCAGGTTCGGGCACCCGATCACCCCGAGCACGACGCGGCCGTTCTCGATCCGCCCCAGGGCGATGGCGTACTGCTGGCCGCGGAGGAACCCCTTGGTCCCGTCGATGGGATCGAGGGCCCAGTAGCCGCCGCCCGTCCCGTCGTGATCGCAGCGATCGATCGCCTCGAGCACGTCACCGACCGAGGCGTCCTCGCGGACGATTCGCGCGGCGTCGATCACCGCCTCGAGGACGGGGGCCTGCTCCGGTTCGCGCAGCGCGCCGGCCTTCTCTTCGCCCACGATCAGCGTCTTCTCGTCTTTCGCCAGCAGCTCCATGGCGATGACGGCCTGGACGGCGAAGTCGGCCACCGTCACCGGGGAGCGGTCATCCTTGGTGATCTTCTTGATGCGTTCCAGCCCGCCGCGGTCATGCTGGACGCGGCGGGCGACGCGGCAGGCGCCGGCCACCGTCGCCAGGGCCGCCTCCAGCCACGGGTGGGTCCGGTTGAGGGAATCTCTGTTCATCGCGTCCTCTCAGCGCGGCCGCGGCCGCGGACGGATCGTCAAAGCCGCATCATATCGCCGACCGCGCCGGGCCGCGGATTCGGGACCGCGCGGCGCAAGGGACGCGCCCGCGAAAAGACGCAGGCGCGTCGGGAGGGGGGTGATGGGGGTGTTCGCCGGTCGGCCCCCGGGCGGTCGCCTCAGGAAGCCGGCGCGGTCCAGGTGGACTTGAAGTCCCGGATCGCCGCCACGAAACGATCTTCCAGTCCCTTGAAACTCCTGGCCTCGACCAGCTCCTTGCGCAGATTCTGCTGCGGGCCGTTGAAGTAGTCAAGAAGATCTTTTTCAAAGGGATGCACGTGGCTCAGATCGAGATCGTCGAGGAAGCCGCGGGCGGCGGCGAAGATCGAGATGCACTGATCGATCGCGTCGTAGGGAACGTATTGATTCTGTTTCAACAATTGAACCATGCGGCCCCCCCGATCGAGCTGCCGCTGGCTCGCCGCGTCCAGCTCCGTGCCAAGCTGGGCGAACGCCTCCAGTTCGCGGTAGGCGGCCAGATCCAGCCGCAGGGAGCCGGCGACCTCCTTCATCGCCTTGATCTGCGCGTTGCCGCCCACGCGGGAGACGGAGATGCCGACGTTGATGGCCGGCCGCACGCCCGCCGCGAACAGCTCCGGCTGAAGGTAGATCTGCCCGTCGGTGATGGAGATGACGTTGGTGGGGATGTAGGCGGAAACGTCGCCCTCCTGCGTCTCGATCACGGGCAGGGCGGTCAGCGATCCCCCGCCGTGCTCGTCGGCCAGCTTCGTCGCCCGTTCCAGCAGCCGGCTGTGCAGGTAGAACACGTCGCCGGGATAGGCTTCGCGGCCCGGTGGGCGGCGGAGCAGAAGCGAGAGCTGCCGATACGCGTTGGCCTGCTTGGACAGGTCGTCGTAGATGCACAGCACATGCTTCGGTGTCTTGCCCTCCTTCCCCTGCCACATGAAATACTCGCCCATGGCGCAGCCGGCGTACGGGGCGATGTACTGCAACGGCGCGGGGTCCGCAGCGCCGGCGATGACCACAATCGTGTAGTCCATCGCCCCATGCGCCTTGAGCGTCTCCACCACGCCGGCCACCGTCGATTCCTTCTGCCCGACGGCGACATAGATGCAGACCACGGCGTCGTCGGTGCCCCACCAGGCGCGCTGGTTGATGATCGTGTCCACCGCGATGGCGGTCTTGCCCGTCTTCCGGTCGCCGATGATCAGCTCGCGCTGCCCGCGACCGATGGGGATCATCGAGTCGATGGCCTTGATGCCCGTCTGGAGGGGTTCCTTGACGGGCTGTCGGAAGGCGATGCCGGGGGCGACGATGTCGAGTTTCCTCGTGGTGGGGGCGTCGATGGCCGGCCCGCCGTCCAGCGGCCTCCCCAGCGGGTCCACCACCCGTCCCAGCATCGCCTCGCCGCCCGGGATCTCCAGCAGCCGGCCGGTGGACTTGACGGTGTTGCCCTCCTCCACCGCCAGGTAGTCGCCGTAGATCACGGCCCCGACCGTGTCCAGCTCGAGGTTCATCACCTGGCCCATGACGGGTCCCTTCTCGGTCATGAACTCGAGCAGCTCGCCGGCCATGGCGTTGCTCAGGCCGTACACGCGCGCGATGCCGTCGCCGACCTCGACCACGCGGCCGACTTCGGAGATCTCCAGCTCCGTCGAGAACTGCTCGATCTCCTGCTTGATGACGGAGGTGATTTCGTCGGTCTTGATTTTCACGGTCGTGATTCCGGTGGGGCTTTTGGCTCTTGGCTATCGGCTGTTGGCGAGGGGCCGTCCCATGCGCCCGGTTCGGGCTTGCCTCTTCGCATCTCTTCGAATCACATTTCACTTCGCTTTCGGCATCACCCCCGTCATTCCTTCGGCGCGATCTCGTAGACGATGGTGACGTTGGCGGTGACGGAGACATCGCCGGGCGTGATGGGCGGCGCGCCGCCCGCGCGGGCCGCCATCCGGCCCGGAGCGGCGACATCCATCTCCACCGGACGAATGGGCGTGTAGTCGACGTTGACGGCGAGGATGCGGACGAGCTTCAGTCCGGCCGCCTCCGCCACCGTCGCCGCGTCCTCCGCCGCGTGCTTCGTCGCCTCCTGAAGCGCCTCGGCCCGGTATCTGCGCTTGTCGGAAAGCTCGAAGGCGGTGATGTCGACGGTGTTGGCCCCCGCGTCGTTGGCCGCGCCGATGATCTCGCCGGCAAGGTCCAGCTTCTGCGTCTTCACCGTGACGCTGTTGTTCACTTCGTAGCCGATGATCTGCGGCCGCCAGTCCGGCGCCGGCTGGCGCGGCCGGCGTGAATACTGCGGCCGGATGCGGAAGCGACCGGTCTGGTACTCATCCTCGCCCAGGCCGACGCGCTGCATCGCCTTGACCACCGCGTTCATCCGATCGTTGTTCTCCTGCAGCGCCTCGTCGGCGTCGCGGTTCTCGGTGACCACGCCGATGCTGAGGCGCATCTGGTCGGCGGGCTTCTCCAGCTCCGCCTCGCCGCGCACGGTCAGCTTGGGCGTGTCCTCGAGCTTCAGGCCACCGTCCATATCGTCCTCATCGTCGTCCGCGATCGCCGCGGCGGAGAGCGAGAGGGCCATCGCCGCGATGAGCAAAGAACCGAGCCGTCGTCTCATGATTCACCTCCTTCATCGATGATTTGCTGGACGCGATCCGCCACCGCCGCCATCCCGGTCGTCATCAGGTTCTGGCGGAAGCGGCGCAGGCGGGCGGCCACCGAGCCGTCCATGAGCTGATCGCCCACCCGCAGGGTCAGGCCGCCGATCATGGATGCATCGGTGTGGGCGTGCAGCACCGGCTCCTTCTCGAGCACCTCGCCGATGCGCCGGCCGATGCGGCGCAGTGCCTTCTCATCTACCTCGACGGCGGTGTAGACGTCCACGTCGATCCGGCCGTGCGCGGCCTGCACCATCTCCTCGTACGCCTCGCCGATGGGATCCAGGTGCCCCAGCCGGCCCTTGTTGTTGAGCACGAGGAGGAACCGGAGCATGAGGTCGGTGATGCGGTCACGGAAGATGCGTCCCAGCACGTCGCCGCGCTTGTGCTTCTCGATGATGGGCGAGGCGAGGAACTCGCCGAACCCGGGCTGCGCATCGGCCAGCGCGCGAAGCTGGTGCAGCTCCTCGCCGAGCTCGACGATCTTCTCCAGCCCGCCGGCCTCCTCGGCCAGCTCGTACAGGCTGCTCGCGTAAACCTCGGCCAGTGCGTCAGTGTGCATGATCAAACGTCGGAACGTCCAAATGTCCAAACGTCAAAACGCGGAGCAGAGAGGCGAAGAGGCAAGCCTGGTCGGGGACACGGGGTGCCACGGTCAGCGAGCGCAGCGAGTCGACCGTAGGGACCATCACTCCCCGATCCCATGATCCCATGATGCCTCGATGCCCTCCCCATCACTGCTCCTTCACACGGCCCAGCTCGCGGAGGGACTCCTCGACGAGGCGCTGCTGGTCCTCGACGGAGATCTCGCGCTGGAGGATTTTCCCCGCGAGGGTGGCGGCGAGGGAGGCGGCCTCCATGTGCAGCTCCTTGATCGCCGCCAGCTTGGCGGCGTTGATGTCCTCGCCCGCCCGCCGCTTCATCTCCGCCAGTTCCGTCTCGTTGCGCTTGCGGAGCTCCTCGGCCGCGGACTTGGCATCGTCCTTGGCGCGGGCGATCATCTCGCCGGCCTCCCGGCGGGCCTCGGCGAGGGCGCGCTGGTACTCGTCCTGGGCGGCCTTCGCCTCGGCTCTCGCCTGTTCGGCGGCCTCGATCTCGCCCCGGATCTTGTCGGCGCGATCGTTGAGCCCGCCCACGATCTTGGGCCACACCGTGGCCCGCAGGATCAGGTAGAAGATCACGAACACCACGATCGAGGTCAGCGCCGGCAGGAGCTGAACCGCGACGGGGTTGCCGCCTTCCGCTGCCAGGAGAAGAGACATGTTCACCTCGGGCAGAGCCGTTGATGCCTTGCCGGCGGCGTGCGCGGCGCGGCTCCGCCGCCTCGGGCGGGAGCGGGCCGCCGGCCGTCGGCGTTCGTCAGCCGGCGAAGATGGCCGCCAACAGGCCCACCACGACCGCGAAGAGGGCCACGCCCTCGACGAGGGCGGCGGTGATGATCATGTTCGTGCCGATGGGGCCGGCCATTTCCGGCTGGCGGGCGATGGACTCGACCGCCCCGCCGCCGATGCGGCCGATGCCCAGGCCGGCGCCGATGACGGCGAGGCCCGCGGCGAGGCCGGCGCCGATGCCCAGCCCGTACCCGCTGCCGCCCTCGCCCTTGGCCTTGGTGATCTCCACCTGCGCCGCCTCCTCGGCGGTCATGCCCTCTTCCTCCGGCTGGGCCGCCGCCGGCTGGGCCGTGGCCGCCAGAAGCGCGAGGAACGCAATCGCCAGCATGGCAATGAGATTCTTCATCGTCCTAGTCCAGTTCTCCGTTCGCGGCGCCGACGCGGCGCCGACACCTCAGTGAAACATCCAGAAACCGGCGTGGGGAACACGCATCCACCCGCGCCCGGCGAAACTCTCCCTCATGCCGTCACCGCTTCCGCCTCCAGGTCCAGCTCCGGCTCCGGCTCGTGCTCGCCGTGATGCGAAAGCTGGCTGATGAAGACTGCGGTGAGGAACATGAACACAAACGCCTGCAGGAAGGCGACGAACAACTCCAGGAAATAGATGGGCACCGCGAACGCCCCGGAGACGATCGACACCCCGAAGAAGGCCCAGTAGCTCTGCAGCCCCTGGTAGGCCATCAGGCCGAAGAGCATCAGCGTCGCCACCAGCGTGTGGCCCGCGAGCATGTTCGCGAACAATCGGATCGCCAGCGCGCAGGGCTTGATGAGCATCCCCATGATCTCCACGGGAACCATGATGGGAAACAGCCACCACGGCGCGCCGCCCAGCAGGTGATGCAGCCACCCGCCGATGCCGAGCTGCCGGATCCCGTGCGCCTGGATCACGAGGAACGAGATCAGGGCCAGGCCGGCGTTGATGGAGAGATTCCCCGTGGCCGTCCCCCCGACCACCGCCCAGTGCGTGCCGTGCTTGAGTTTGAACGACCCGCCGATGATGCCCTGGATGTCCAGCAGGGGCACGAGCCCCAGCAGGTTGTTGATGAGGATGAAGAAGAAGAGGGTCATGAGGTAGGGCAGGTACGCCGCGGTGTCATGCCCCAGCAGGGGTCGGAGCATCCGGTCCCGCAGCGTCTCGACCATCACCTCGACGAGCTGCCCCGTCCGGTGGCGCGTGATGTAGCGATCGTTGCCCTCGCTCTCCCGGCCGGTGGCGATGGCGCGGGCGGCGACGCGGAGAGCCAGCATCGTGAGCAGGCCCGCGATGAGCAGCGTCACCATGTGCATGGTCAGGATCGGCGAGCCGAGGACTGTCCAGTGGGCCGTCTCCTCGAACAACGCCTCCTCCCCGCCCACGAGCGGCCGGTCCAGCACGTGACCGAGCGGGTTGATCGTGTCGCCGGCGGCGAGGAGGAACATGCCCTGACTACTCCGTTGACGGGCGTGAAGCAGGCGTCCCGGGTGCGGTCGACGGCTCCTCCGCCGGCGCCGCTCGCTTCACGTGCGAGCCATACACCCGGACCAGGCCGGCCAGTCCGGCCCAGAAACTCGCCACCAGGCACAGCCACGTCCCGATGGCCTCTCCGAGGGACGCGAAGTATAGCACCAACCCGCCCAGCAGGGTGAGGGCCGTCTGCAGCAGCGTCCCGGCCAGAAAGACGAACGGCCAGCGGATGAGCGGCCGTCGGCGCCAGGGTCCGATGGCGAGCATGGAGATGACCGCCGCCGACGCCGCCGCCGCACCGGCGAGCAGGGCGCCGAGGGCCGTATGAGTTTCGCCGCTGATGAGCAGCGTCGCGCCGGCCCAGACGGCGCCGACGAGCAGGCACGCGGCCGCGGGGAGAACGAGCAGTCTCGCGGTGGGAAGGGCGATGGTGAGATCTGCTTTATACCCGCTCATCATCGCCGCCTTTCGCCTCGTCATTCTCCGTCGGCGGGGGCGCCTTCCGAGTGTATTGACGCTGCGCCTTCAGGGCCGAGCGGATGAACTCGGCCAGGCCGACGATGACGCCGGCGATCGTGCCCACGATGAGCAGGACGGGCTTCGTGTTGAAGATGTAATCGCCCAGCAGGCCCAGGAGCACGCCGGCCACGATGTGGCTGGCCAGCTCGACGCCCATTCCGCTCAGACGCCACATCGGGCTGGGAGGGTCTTTTCGCTTCGATCCGGATCGGCCGCGCCACGGGATCATGCCGCGCCTTATACCACAGGACGCGGCACGACCGTCCCGGCAGGTGGAACGGGCGTCCCGCCCGTGCGAGGCGGACGGGCTCCGGCGCCCGCTCCGTCTCTCGGTTTGGCTCGACCCGGTGGCGGCTCTAAGATCCTCTGCCCGCCCGCCGTTTCCGCCTTTCCGACGGAGCCCACATGGCGATTGACGACCGCGACATCATCGATGTGACCCCGCCTCCGCTCTCGCGTATCGAGAGCCTCTTCGTCCCCGCGATCATGCAGGGGCTGGGCACCACCTTCCGCCACCTGCTCACCAACTTCGGACGCGATGGCAAGAACAAGCGCAACATCTGGGTCGTCCAGTACCCCGAGGAGAAGCGCGATGATCGGCCCGTCGTCGAGGGCGGGCAGGAGCGCTCGACTTTCCGCGGCGTGCATCGGCTGAACAAGGATGAGGACGGCCGGCCGCGGTGCGTGGCGTGCTTCATGTGCTCGACCGCCTGCCCGGCCAACTGCATTCACATCGTCGCCGCCGAATCGCCCTGGCCGGACCGCGAGAAGTATCCCGCGCAGTTCGACATCGACGAGCTGCGCTGCATCTACTGCGGCATGTGCGAGGAGGCGTGCCCGTGTGACGCCATCGAGCTCACCCCGCACTATGAGATCACCGGCCTCTCCCGCGCGGAGATGATCTTCGACAAGGCCAAGCTGCTGGAAGTGTTCGACCAGACGATCGACGAGAAGCCGATGTAGGGCGCGCTTGCGAGAGAGCGGCGGGTGCCGCGGCCAGGGAGCGCATCCGGGGTCCGAGTCGGCCGTGTGAGGATCAAGGAGGGGTGCCACGGCCAGGGAGCGAAGCGACTCGGCCGTGCGGGAGCACAAGGTGTGTCCACACCGCCGACTCCCTCCGGTCGCTGGCGGTGGCACCCCGCGTTGCTCAGTAAACGGTGACTTCCGTGTCGGGCGAGACGACTCATCACCGTAAGAGGCTTCGCCGAATCGAGGCAGTCGGCGATGTCCGCTTCCTGACCTTCTCCTGCTTTCACCGCCTCCCGCTGTTCGACAACGACGCGATCAAAGATGCCTTCGTCGAAGCGCTGGACGCCGGGCGCTCCCGAACACACTTCCGGCTGATCGGATGGGTCGTGATGCCGGAACATGTGCATCTCATGATCGTGCCGGACCTGCCGGATCATCCGATACCCAAAGTCCTGCGGCATCTCAAAGGCGCATTCGCCAACGATGTTCTGCGCCGATGGCGCCAATTGGAGGCGCCGATACTGCCGCGCATCACGGATGCCCAGGGCAAGCAGCGGTTCTGGCAGAAAGGCGGTGGGTACGACCGCAACATCCGTTCGACGGAGGGGTTTGATGAGAAGTTCAACTACATCCACGCGAACCCGGTGCAGCGCGGACTCGTGGCGCGCGAGATCGACTGGCGATGGTCGTCCGCGGCGTGGTACGCCAACCAGCGCGGCCCGGACGTGCTGCCGATCGATCCGATCGACGCATGAGCAGAGGGTGCCATGGCCAGCGAGCGCAGCGAGTCGGCCATGCCCGAAGCCCCCGGAGTGTCTGCACAGCGGGTGCCACGGCCAGGGAGCGCAGCGACTCGGCCGTGCGGGAGCACAGGGTATGTCCGCACCGCCGACTCCCTTCGGTCGCTGGCGGTGGCACCCGGAACGTCCGCACCGCCGACTCCCTTCGGTCGCTGGCGG
>JAXHTH010000234.1:0-6057 GCA_034211115.1 Planctomycetota bacterium
GATCGCCGCGATGTTCGTCGCCAGCGGGCAGGGGCTGATGGAGGTGAGAATCCCCAGCCACGCCGCGGTCACGATCGCCAGCCACGGCCCGTCGTTCACGCGTCATGCTCCAGGTACGGCCGCAGCTCATTTCGCACGTACGCGTCGAACGCGTCTTCCTCCCACACGAGATCCCATGTCTTCTCGAGCAGTTTCCAGTCGCGCGGCGCGCCGTCGTGCACGTCGATGAGCACGAGCGAGCTGGTGTACAGGTCGTATTCGTCCTTGTAGTGCTGGTGCTCCGGGGCATCGAAGTTGACGGTGCGCCACCGCACCTCGCGGCGCGCAAAGGCGTCCGGATAGGCCGCACGCAGCGCGTCTTCGGCGTTCCTCTCGATCGCCAGGCACGTCTTGCAGCGAAGGCCGCCGTGAAAATAGCAGGCGATGACGGCGTGATCGAGGCCGGCGAAGGTGAGGCCGTCGGCCGACTCCGGCGGTGACCCGTCTGCGTCAGCAATCGGGGCCGCATCGGAGGCGGACTCCTGTCTCGCCGATTCCGATCCCAGCTCTCTGATGACCACGAACGCGATCGAGACGCCGACGAACGCCAGCAGCGCGATGGTGATGATTGCCTTGGATTTCATGTCTTGACTCTCCCGTTCACTGTTGGATGAGGGCCTTGATTTCCGCCACGGACAAGACCTTGCCCGAGGATTTCACCTCGCCGTCCACGGCCAGGGCGGGTGTCATCATCACGCCGTAGTCCATGATGCGCGTGATGTCGGTGACCTTCTCGACCTCGCCTTCGACGCCGAGTTCATCCACGGCCGCCTGCGCGTTCTCCGCCAGCGTGCGGCACTTGGGGCAGCCGGTCCCGAGGATCTTGATGCTTTTCATAACCGATCTCCTGTTTCTGGCCATCACCACGCGGTGACGGACTTCGCCGAGCTTCATCCCCCAAAAAGTGCTCCATAGATCATCCCGCTCGTCGTCGACATGACGATCACGAGCAGGATGAAGACGAGTGTCTTGCGCAGGCCGATCACGCCGGCGATGACGAGCATGTTGGGCAGGCTCACCGCGGGCCCGGCCAGCAGCAGGGCCAGCGCGGGGCCCTTCCCCATCCCGCTGTCGAGAAGTCCATCGAGGATCGGCACCTCCGTGAGCGTGGCGAAGTACATGAACGCGCCGAGCACCGAGGCCGCCGCGTTCGCCCCCAGCGAGTTCCCGCCCACGAAACGCGTCACCCACTCCGACGGAATCACGCCTTCCTCGCCCGGCCGGCCGAGCAGGAAGCCCGCGATCAGCACGCCGATGAGCAGCAGCGGCAGGATCTGCCGGGCGAATCCCCATGATGCCTCGAACCAGTGCGCCGGCTCGCCCGGCGTGGTGGCCGTGATGATCGACAACGCCAGCACCCCCGCCGAAAACGACCACAACGGCTGCTGCGGAAGCGCGATCACGAGAATCACGACCGGCGCGGCGCCGAGCGCGACGTGCCACCAGCGCAGACCGAACCACGCGATGAGAAGGACCGCGAGCAGCATGCCGAAGCCTGCGGTGATGGGCCACTTCGCCGACCAGACCGCCTGCCACAGTCCCGCCGCGTCGGTCGGTTCCCCCCAGTTGGCGAACACGAGCACGCCGATCATCGCGGCGAAGAACACCGCCGTCCGCCACAAGGGGCGCGCGTCATCCTCATCGTTCCCGCCCGTGGAATGGGGCTCCGGCGCGTCCTTCGCCGCTTCCTCTTTCCGGAAGATGAGATGCATGAGCAGGCCGATGACGACGCTGAACACGATCGCGCCCGCCGCCCGGGCGATGCCCAGCTCCAAACCGAGCACGCGCGCGGTGAGGATGATGGCGAGCACGTTGATCGCCGGGCCCGCGTAGAGGAACGCCGTGGCCGGCCCCAGCCCCGCCCCCATGCGATGAATGCCCGCGAACAGCGGCAGCACCGTGCACGAGCACACCGCGAGGATCGTCCCCGACACCGACGCCACTCCGTAGGCCAGGACCTTGTTCGCGCGCGGCCCTAGGTACCGCATCACCGAGGCCTGGCTGATGAACACGGCGATCGCACCGGCGATGAAGAACGCGGGCACGAGGCACAGCAGCACGTGTTCGCGCGCATACCACTTCACCAGCGCCAGCGCTTCGATGATCGCGCCCTGAAAACGAGCCGCCCCAACGGGCAGGAAGAAGCAGCCGAGGAAGATGGCGATCATCGCCGCCAGAACCTGCCATTCGCGCCGCCAGTTCATGCGGCTCCCTTCGCGCTGTACGCGGCCTGTGTTCCCTTACCGACCCGCGTGGGCGGCGGGGATGCCGCGGCGCGGGCGGGCATCACCAGCGTGTGATGGACCGTATGCATGCGGATGAAATGAACTCGCATCGCGTACCCTACTTCGCCCAATGCATTTGCTCCTTGGCCGACGTGGCCAGGACCCGTTCGACGCAACTCATGAAGTTCAGCACGCAGGGCGTGTGGAGGGTGTAGAACACCTGCGCACCGCGCTTCTCGTCCCGGATGATCCCGACGGCCTTGAGGTTGGCCAGATGCTTGGAGACGGTGGAGACATCGGCCCCGATCATCTCGGTGAGCTCGCACACGCACCGTTCGCCGCGCGACAGCTCCTCGACGATGAACAGCCGCGTGGGGTGGGCCATCGCCTTGATGATCCGCGCTCTCGCCTCCAGCCGCGCTTTCGTTCGACGATTCATCCGTGCCATGCGTCGTTCTCCGTTTCGATCGTTCCTCGCCACCGGCGGCTGATCCCGGGCCCGGCGCCCGCCGCTCGCCGCTTGCATGCGGTGACGGTCATCCGGCACTCGCCGTCCCGTCCCGTCTCTCAGCCGCCCCACGGCCTTCCTTCGCCAAGGCGGAGCGGACAGCCCGGCTTGCTTCTTTGGTCATTTTACCAAATAGCAACCAGCGGTCAAGGCGCCTGCCCGCCTCGCGCCGATGGCGCCTCCAACCCCCTCGACGACGAACCGTCGCGCGGGGTGCGCCAGGACCTTGACGATCCGCGCCCGCGCCTCCAGCCGCGCTTTCGTTCGACGATTCATCCGTGCCGTACGCAAGTCTCCGTTTCGATCGGTTCTCCCCACGGGCGGCTGATCCCGGGGCCCCGCGACCCGCCGCGCCCGTCCCGCGGCCCACATCCGGCGCTCACCGTCCCGCGCCGGCCGTCAGGTGCGCCTGTGCCCCCTGCGCCACTGCGGAACGGGGGTTCCCGCTTGGCAAGTTGGTTCTTTTCCCAACTCGCAGCAGGCCGTCACGCCGCCCGCCCCTTCGCTTCGATGGGCGGCGTCACGCCGCCCGGATCCGATGACGGTCATCCGGCACTCGCCGTCCCGCCCCGTCTCTCAGCCGCCCCACGACCTCCCTTCGCGAAGCCGGCACGGACAGCCTCGGTTGGTGGTTTGCCCATTTTACCGAATGGCGGCAGGTGGTCAAGTGGACCGCCCGCGTCGTCTCGATGGCGATCGCAACTCCTCGACGCTGAACCGCCGCGCGTTGTGCGCCAGGGCCTCGAAAATCCGTGCCCGCGCCTCCCGCCGCGGTTTCGTTCGACGATTCATTCGTGCCACGCGTGCAACTCCCTTGCGAGCGTGTTTCGCCGACGGACCTGACGACGAGTCCGCCTTTCGCTTTCGCCATCGGTCCCGCCTCCGCCGCGGCAGGGGCGCGGCGAGGAAGCCATCCATTGGCCTTCTGGTCATTTTGCAAAACAACCCTTGGAGGTCAACGAGCAACCCTCCTCGCCGGGGCCGAGGTCGGGGCCGGGGCTGCGATGACGATCGCCGCGATCACCGCGACCGCCCGGTCACCGCCTTGGGCCCCGCCGTGACGGGCGGTCACCTCCCTTGGACCATCGCCTTCACTGCGGCCTCTCTCGTCAGCCGCGTCTGGCCTCACGTGAGTGCGGCGAAGACCCGTTTGCTGGTTGTCTGGCTGTTTCACCAGATTACAAACGCGACTCAAGCGGCGAGCCCGGCTCGAGTCGATCCGCGGGCAGATGCCTTCGACGCTGAAGCGCCGCGCGGGGCGCGCCGGCGCCTTGAGGATCCGCGCCCGCGCCTCCCGCCGCGGTTTCGTTCGACGATTCATCCGTGCCATGCAACGCCGTGAACTATTCGGGGGCCGGGTGGTCTGCAAGTGCTTTCGCCAGGGCAGCTTCACGGGCGGTGGCGATGCTGATCCTTGATCGCCTCGCCCAATTGCCTCAGCAGGGTGCGCAGCTTCATCGGCCGTCCCAGGGCCCGGCGCATGGCCTGCCGCATCACCTGCAACGCGCTGGCCACGCTCGCCTCGAGCGGATCCCGTCCGCGCGCCAGCAGCAACAGGCCGATCAACGACCACGTCAGTTCCAGCCGGACCATTCGCGGCGATGCGCGGCAGACGCTGCGGATCCAGCACGGTCGTCACCAGATACATCGTGGTTCCCCTGGCCTTGACCCGGATCAGCCGCAGCTTGAGCGGTTGTCGATGACGAAGATCGGCCCGCCAGAGGTAGACCGTGTCCCGTCCTTCCCGGCGCACCTCGCCCAGTTCCCGCAGCAGCGTCACGTTGGAACCGACGCGGATGAGGAACGACCGGCCGGCCTCCTGGAGCGTGGAAAGAAGATCAAAGCCCGTGAACCCCGCATCGGCCACGAGCAGGGCCTCCTCCGGCAGCGTGTCGAGCATCTGCCGCAGATGTTCCCGCTCGCTGCCCCTGGCCCGGTCGATGCGCCAGTGCCAGGGCAGACCACTGCCCATCTCCCACAGGGTGGTCAGCAGCATCTGCGGTCCGCAGCCGACCTTGCCCGCGGTGCCGAAGTCCGCTTCGTTGGCGATCGTGCGCCGAGCGTCGATCCTGGTGCCGTCCACCGCAAAGGCCCGCCAGCCCTCGCAGGTCAGCGGCCGCCCCGCCACCGCCTCACGCAACTGTCTCTGCACCGCCTCTTCCAGCCACGGCGAGACGGCGGCCATCGCGGCGCTGAAGCCGCGATAGGTTCGGCCCACCCGCCGGCGGCCTGGGAACATCGCCGTCAGATAGTCGCGCACCGCCGCGAAGCGCTGCGTGAGGGACGGGGCCGTATCCCAGGCCATGGGAATGGCCGCCAGACAGAGCAGATGCGGCCGCCACCGGACGTGGGACCGACGCGCCGGCAGCGTCGAAAAAAGGGGGCCATGAGAAAGATCCTCATGGCGGCGAGCAGAGAATGGCGATATGCTGGTACGACGACCACGCCGCCCATCCGAATCCTTCGGATCGACATTGTGCGACCTCTTGTCTGAGTGCGACGTCGCAATCGCATCATCGGTCAGGAGGTTGTTTTTGCCGTGAAAAACAGCGTTCCCGTCCCCCCGACATCCGCAATCCTTCATGGCGTTGGGTGGCATGGGTGCAACTCCGTCGGGAGCGTGTTTGCCCGAGGGGCCAACGGCCGGTCGGCCGACCGCCCCTCGCCTTCAGCCGCGCCACGGCCGACCGGCCCGGGTCCTCCGCCCACCAGCGCGTGCCGCGCCTCTGTCCCCCGGTCCGACGACGGCCGAGGACCCTCCCCCTTGGTTGTGTGGTTATTTTGCCAAATAGCGGCATGGCGTCACCGCGCGAGCCGGGGGTGGAATCTCCGGTCTCGGGCCCGGGTCCGACGGCCGGAGGCAAGTCCGCCGCCCGGCCCGAAGATGCCGGCCACAACCCGTTGCCGCGCTTCCGCCCCGGCGCGGCTGTGGTGCGAAACCCTGTTCCTGGCGGTCTGGTCATATCGCTGAATATCGGTCTCGCGTCCAGAGGCCAGCCGGGCTCACTTCGAACGGCGACCCGACACCTTCGAGGATTCGCCCGTTGTTCCGCCCGGGCCGCCGCGCCACAGCCGTCCAAAGACGGCGATCCTGGCACTGACCATGCCGGCGCGGCCGACAGCTTTGTTTCCGCCCCCACGGCGCCGGAACGCGGCGAACAACTCTCTGCTTGCTTGGATGGTCATTTTGCCAAATGGCGCCCAGCCGCCAAAGGGCGAGCCGCGCCCACTTCGATCGGCGGCCCGGCGCCTTCGAGGATTGGCCCGCCGTCCCGCCCCGGCCTG
>JAXHTH010000235.1:0-7901 GCA_034211115.1 Planctomycetota bacterium
CAGGCGATCTCGCCCCTCTGGCGCACGCGGCGCTGGTCCTGATCGGCGAGGGCGAGGCGATGGCGGACGGCCGGCGCATTCCGGGGGCCGAGGCCCTCGCCGCGGCCGGAATCGAGCCGATCGAACTCCAGGCCAAGGAAGGGCTGGCCCTGATCAACGGCACGCACCTGATGAGCGCGATCGGCGCCCTGGCGCTGGCGGACATCGACACCCTGCGGCACGCGGCGCTGGGGGCGGCGGCGATGGCCATCGACGCCTGCCGCGCCACCGATGCCTTCCTCGATCCCCGCCTGCACGAAGCGCGCAACCAGCCCGGACAGGTGCGCGTCGCCGAGCAACTCCGGGAACTGCTCGACGGCTCGCAGATCATCCCGGCCCATCGTGAGGGCGATCCGCGGGTGCAGGATCCGTACTGCCTGCGCGCGGCCCCGCAGGTGCTGGGGGCGGCGTTCGACGCGATCGACTTCATCCGCGCGGTCTTCGAGCGTGAGCTGGGCGCCGTCACGGACAACCCGCTCGTCTTCCCGCCCGATGCGCGGCCGTCCAGGCCTGCAAGTCTCCAAGCCTCCAGGTCTCCCCTCGTCTCCGGGGGCAACTTCCACGGCATGCCCCTCGCGATCGCGTTGGACAGCCTGGCCGTGGCGGTCGCGCACATCGCGGGCATCGCCGAGCGGCGCATCTACTGGCTGCTGGCCGCGTCCGACAGCGAGAACCCCGTCAACATCTACCTCAGCCCGCAGCCGGGCCTGCACAGCGGGCTGATGCTGGTGCAGTACACGGCCGCGGCGTGCTGCAACGAGCTTCAGACGCTCGCGACGCCCGCTTCGGTGGCGAACATCCCGACCTCTGCGGGCATCGAGGATTACAACTCGTTCGGCGCGACCGCCGCCCGCCAGGCGCGGGCCGCGCTTGACCTCGCCGTGAACGTCATCGCCTGTGAGCTGCTCGTGATGACCGAGGCGATGGAGTACCAGCGCCCGCTGAAGAGCGGCGAGGGCGTGGAGCGCGTCTACGAAGCGGTGCGCGAAGTCGTGCCGCGCCTGACCGAAGATCGCCCGCCGGCGCCGGACATCGCGGCGATCGCGGAACTCATCCAGCGCGGAAAACTCGCACCAGACGCACGCTAGGAATAGCGGCCCCCCTCATCGAAAGTGGAACGGGCGTCCCGCCCGTTCTCCCCCTCTCCTTCCCGTGCGGGCGAGACGCCCGCACCACCTTTTTCCGTTCTCATCCGCAGCCCTCCGCGCCCTCCGCGTTTCAACCCCGTCTTCTCACGAACCCGCGCCCGGCGCCGGCAGCCCCTCCACATCGCGCGCCATCTCCAGCGGGCCCAGTTCCGCCTCGACTGCATCGAGAATCGAGCCGTCCTCGATCAGCGCGCTGATCGCCTCGATGTCCCCGTACAGCACGCGGTCGTCCACCAGCGGCGGCACCCTCTCGCGGATCAGGTCGTAGGCGATCTTCGTGCCCCTTCCGGGTGCGCGGCCGTCGTGGAACTCCATCGCCTGGGCCGCGGCCATCATCTCGATGGCCAGCACGTTGCGCACGTTGCGGTGAATCTCCGTGCACTTGCGCACCGCGATCGGGCCCATCGAGACGTGATCCTCCTGGTCGGCGGAGACGCTGATCGAGTCGACCGAGGCCGGGTGCGAGAGCACCTTGTTCTCGCTGACGAGGGCCGCGGCGGTGTATTGCGCGACCATCAGTCCGCTGTTGAGGCCCTTGCCCTCGACGAGGAAGTCCGGCAGCCCCGAAAGAACGGGGTTCATCAGGCGGTTCGTGTGCCGCTCGGAGAGGTCGGCGACCTCGCTCATCGCGATGCAGAGATAGTCCACGGCCAGACCCACCCCCTGCCCGTGGAAGTTGCCGGCCGCGTAGTACTCGCCCTCCTCGGCGAAGAACAGCGGGTTGTCCGCGGCGCTGTTCATCTCGGTCGTGATCACGCCGCGCACGAACTCCAGCGTGTCCATGGATGGACCGAGGATCTGCGGCGTGCAGCGCATCGAGTACCCGTCCTGCACCTTGCCCGTGCGGTTGGCCATGATGGCGCTGTCAGCGAAAAGGCGCGAGAGGTTCGCGGCCACGGCGCTCTGACCCCGATGCGGCCGGACGTGATGGACCGACGGCAAATACGGCCGATCGAGCGCCCGCAGGGCGTCGAGGGTCATGGCGGAGGCGATGCACGCGTTCTTGAGGATGCGCTGGGCGTCGTGGACGAGCAGGGCCGCGCCGGCGGTCATCATCTGCGAGCCGTTGATGAGGCCCAGCCCCTCCTTGTAGGTCAGGTCGGTGGGCGTGACGCCGGCGCGCTTCATGGCCTCGGCCCCGGACATCAGTTCACCGTCGAAGAAGGCCCTCCCCTCGCCGATCGCGACCTCCGCGAACTGCGAGAGGGGCGAGAGGTCGCCGCTCGTGCCCAGCGATCCCTTCTCGTTGACATACGGCACGACGCCCCGGTTGATCATCTCGATGACGGTGTCGATGAGCGTGAGGCGCACGCCGGAATAGCCCTTGGCCAGCGTGTTGGCGCGGAGGGTCATGGCGGCGCGGACGACGTCGGCTGGCTGCGGGTCGCCCACGCCGGCGGAATGGCTGTAGATGATGCGGCGCTGAAGCTCGGCGCTCTGCTCGGCGGAAATGCGGATGCGCGCAAACTCGCCGATGCCGGTGGTGATGCCGTACAGGGCGCGGTCCTCGGCGATGAACTTCTCCAGCAGCGCCCGCGACTCCTCCATGCGCCGGCGCGCCTCGGGAGCGACGGCCACCGTCGCCCCGTTGCGGGCGACAGCGCAGAGCTGTTCGATCGAGAGGGAAGCGCCGTCGAGCACGACCTGCATGGGTCCTCCTTTCCGACCCGGGATCGGGCATCATACGCGGCCCGGGCGTCCCCTGCCCTGCGGGTGCGAAGACCCAAGGGTGCGACGGCCACCGCTCACACCGTTCCGCAAACGCGCCACCAGGAACCACGAATCAACAACCAGAAACCAAAAGCCAAAAGCCAAAAACCAAAAGCCCGAAACTCCCGTTCCGGGCTCGCGTGCTTTCAGTCTTCTGATCGATCGGCTTCGTCGCTTACTGCGTCGCCCAGGCGCGAAGCATCCACAGCGTCTTGCGCATCTCGTCGATGTAGTCATCGAGGAGGTTGACGGTGGTCGTGTCGCCGGCCTCGTCGGCGGCGTCGCGAACCTGCGTGAACCGGTCGGCGAGGGTCGTCATGTCCTCGTGCAGGTTCTGCACCATCTGCTTGGCGTTGGGCTGGCCCGTCTCCTCGTTGAGGCCGGCGTGCTCGAGGACCGCGGCGAGGGTGGGCAGGGGCCGGCCGTTCATGGCCAGGATCCGCTCGGCGATCTCATCGATCTTCTCCGCCCAGTCGTCGTAGAGCTCCTCGAACTTCGTGTGCAGCGTGAAAAACTGCGGGCCCGTGACGAACCAGTGATAGTTGCGGAGCTTCTGGTAAAAGACGGTGGCGTCGGCGAGAAGGCCGTTGAGCTGGTCGATCACAGCCCCGAGCTGGGGCTGGGCGGTCGCGGTGGTGGTCATCGTGGGACTCCCTTCGATGCTGGATTCCGGTGTTGGGACAGTGCGTGTGACATCATACAGCTAACCGGGCGCGGGGCGGGAATCATGCCCGAGGCGGGGAATATAGTATCAATAGATCCTATAGGAGGCGCCTATGGAACTGCACCAGCTCCGCTACGTCCTCGCCGTGGCCGAGACCGGCCGCTTCTCCCGCGCCGCGGCCCGGTGCGGCGTCGCGCAACCCTCGCTCAGCCAGCAGGTCCAGAAGCTGGAACGGGAGCTGGGCCAGCCGCTGTTCGATCGCCTTTCCGGGGGGGCGGTGCTCACGGAGGCGGGCCAGCGGCTGCTGGGCCACGCGCGGGCGATCCTCGCCGCCGCCGACGCGGCGCGGCAGGAGGTGCACGAGGTGAAGGGCGAGGTCGCCGGCCGGCTCTCCCTCGGCGTCATCCCCACCATCGCCCCCTACCTCATCCCCCCCGTACTCAAGCGGTTCATGCGCGCCCACGCCGGCGTCGAGCCCGCCCTCCACGAGCACGTCACCGACCGGCTCATCGAGCAGCTCGCCTCCGGGGCGATCGACCTGGCCGTCGCCTCCCTGCCGCTGGATCACCCGCTGTTTCACGTGGAGGCGCTGTTCACCGAGCCGCTGCTGCTGGTGCTGCCGTCCCGCCATCGCCTCGCCGAGCGGCCGGCCGTCGGCTGGGACGAACTCGCCGAGGAGCGGTTCCTCATCCTCCACGAGATGCACTGCCTCACCGGCCAGACGCTGGGCTTCTGCCGGCGTCAGGGCGCGGAGCTGAACGTGGTCATGCGGGGCGAACAGCTCACGACGATCCTGCACATGGTCACCCTCGGGCTGGGGATCTCGCTCGTGCCGAAGATGGTCGCCGGCGCCGACCGTTCCGCTCGACGGGTGTATCGCCCCCTCCGCGGCGAGTCGCCGCAGCGCACCATCGCCGTCGCCTGGCATCTCAGCCGGTATCGCACGAACGCATCGCGTGCGTTCGTCGAAGCGCTGAAGGAGAGTGAGAAGTGATGAGTGATGAGCGATGAACCGCGCGCGTTTCGCGACGGGGTTCATCCCCGTGTTCAGCGCCCGAACGAAGCGCTGACGATCGATCACCCGCGCATCAAGCGCGAGCCAACAGCCAAGAACCAAAAGCCCCCTACTCCATCGGCCGCCTCAGCTCGACGATCAGCGTGTCATCCTGCACCGGGCCGTACCGGTGCCGCTGCACGGCGGTCATGACGGCGTCGGCACAACTCGGCGCTTCGGTGACGAGGGGCAAACCCGCCATCACCGCCTGCATGCCCTCGATGGTAAGCATCCGGCCCGTCTGATCGCGGGCCTCGATCACGCCGTCCGTGTAGGCGATGACCGCATCGCCGGGCCGCAGGGGCATCGACTGCTCGCCGGCCTCGAACGCATCATCGCCGCCGGCGCCGAGCATCATCGCGGTGGGTTCGAGTCGTTCCAGCAGGCCGCCGGCGGTGCGGAGGAAGGCCGGGGGATGACCCGCGCTGGCCCATCGGACGGTTTCCTCCGACGGATCGACGCGCAGGCACAGGGCCGTCGCGTAGACGTTGTGCTTGGCCAGCGCGACGTTGACGTAATGATTCAGCGCCGTAAGCGTGTCGCCGGGTGAGAGATCGGTTCGCTCGCCGAACAGGCGCTCGAGCTCGCCGTGCAGGCGGTTGACGGTGAGGGCGGCGCTGATGCCGTGCCCGGTGACGTCGATGAGGACCACGCTCAATCGCGCCTCGCCGGCGTCGCGGGGCTCGTCCAGCGCGGTGTAGAGGTAATCCCCGCCAATCTGGCGCATCGGTTCATAGCGGTAGTCGAAGCGGACCGGCCCGTCGTCGATGCGCGGCGGGAAAAGGACCTCGTGAATCCGCCGCGCGTCGGTGAGCTCGCGCTTCATCACGCCGTAGTGTCCGCGCAGCATCTGGAACTGGAACTTCTGCCGGAACCGGCCGTGCCGCCACCACCCGATGAGCACGCCCGGCACACCCACGAGGGGCGAGAGGAGGATGAACGTGAGGCGCACGGGCAGCGAGGCCGGTGAGAAGACCAGCGTGATCACCGCGCTGACGACCAGCAGCGGCACGAGCGGACGAATCGCCTCCCGCGGCGTCCAGGAGATGAACAGGGCGGCCAGCACGTGCACGAACAGGACCGACATCAGCGGCGAGACGGACGGCGCCGCCGGCGGCGCCTCGACTCCCGCCTCGGCGCCCGGAAGCGTCATCGCCGCCGCCGCGGTCGGAAGGATGTTCGCCAGCCCGATGAGCACGATCGTCCAGAAGATGATCCGATCCACCGCCTCGACGGACAGCGGCGATCGACCCACCCGCGCCAGGACCGCCACGAGAACGACGATGCTCATCACGTTGGAGGCGAGCTCCAGCGCCACGAGCCGCGCCGGCATTCCCAGCGGCTCCCAGGCGCCCGCGGCCGACATGATCACGGTCAGCAGTGAGCCGAGCAGATCGACGCCGAAGATCGCCAGGGAGACGCCGGCAAACCACCGCACGCGCCGCCGCAGCCACCGCGAGCGCTCCGCCTCGTACTCCTCCCGGAAGTCCATCGTCAGCGTCGACGTCATGACACCCAGTCCCAGGCCGATGCTGACAGGGTAGCCGAATCGGGGACGGCTTGGGACGCCGAGGCATCAGGGCATCGTGGCACCATGGCATCAAGGGGCTGCGGGATCGCCGGTCTACGGCTCGTCCAGCATGGTCCGGATGCGCCGGGGAAGCTCATCGAGCGGGACCGCGAACTGGGCGGGCTGGCCCTTGCGCCATTCATCGCGCGAGGACACCGTCTCCGCCAGCTTCTTGCCCAGGTGCAGGTCCTTGATCTGCGCTTCGCCGCGGGCGAACTCGTCGCCGCCGATGATGACGGCCAGGCGATAGCCCAGCCGGTTGGCGTACTTCAGTTGCCGACCCAGCGCGCCCTTGCCCAGATAGGTCTCCGCGCGGATGCCCCCCTCGCGCAGGCGCTGCGTGAGACGAAGATACTCGGCCATGCGGTCGGCCTCGAACGCTGTCACGAGTACGTCCGCGGTCGCCGCGGGTGCATCCTTCTCCAGCAGCCGCACCGCCTCCAGCAGCCGATCGACGCCCACCGAGGCGCCGGTGGCGGGGACGCGCTGGCCGGTGAAGCGCTCGACGAGCGTGTCATAGCGCCCGCCGCCGTACACGCTTCCGAACTGGCGAGGCCTGCCTTTCTCGTCTTTGATCTCCCTGGTCAGCACGCTCTCGAAGACGGGCCCGGTGTAGTAGCCCAGGCCGCGGACGACGGTCGGGTCGAAGACGACGCGATCCTCGTCGTACCCCAGCTCGGTCAGGTAGCGGTCGATCTCGCGCAGCTCCTCGACGCCCTCGCGGCCGATCTCCGAGGACTTGACGAGCTCGAGCAGGCGGTCGCAGACATGGGTCCGCGATTCGAGCTTCGCCGACAGGTACTCGCGGATCGTCGCGATCTGGTCGTCGCTGAGCTCGGCGCCGGCGGTGAAGTCGCCGGTTTCGTCCTTTCGTCCCTTGCCGAGGAGTTCGACGACGCCGTCGAGGCCGAGCCGATCGAGCTTGTCGATGGCGCGAAGGACGGTCGCCGCTCGCGAACTCTCCACCGAGATGTCGACATCCTCAAGGCCGCAGACCTCCAGCACCCCCTGCATGATCTTCCGGTCGTTGACGTTGACGATGTATTCGGAGGCGTCGAAGCCCAGCGCCTCCATCGCGTCACAGATGACGCAACAGGCCTCCGCGTCCGCGGCCATGCCCGCGACGCCGACCGAGTCGAAGTCGAACTGGGTGAACTCGCGGAACCGGCCGGGCCCGGGCTTCTCGTAGCGCCAGACGGTGCCGATCTGGTACCGCCGATAGGGCGTGGGGAGTTCCTTGTACTGCGCGACGATCCGCGCCAGCGGGGCCGTCAGGTCGTATCGAAGCGCGAGCCAGTGATCGGGATCGTCGGGCGCGGCGTTTCGGGAAATGTCCGGGTTGCGGAACGCGAAGATGCCCCCCTCCGGCGTCGCCGACTCCGGCAGGAACTTGCCCAGCACGTCGACGAACTCCACCGCCGGCGTCTCGAGCGGCACGAACCCGTAGCGCTCGTAGACCTCGCGGACGGTGTCGAGGATTCGCTGCTTGAGCAGGATATCGCCGGCGAAGATATCTCGGAAACCGCGGACACACCGCGGCGTCGGCCCGCGCATGGTCTTCTCCTCGCTTCGATCGCCCTGCCGTCAACAGATCCGGTCGCAATACAGCCGATGGGACTCGAACCCATGACCTCCTGATCCACAGTCAGGCGCTCTAGCCAACTGAGCTACGGCTGCTCGTCGTGTTGAGTCTACGACTGGCCCTGCCGGTTCGCA
>JAXHTH010000236.1:0-2136 GCA_034211115.1 Planctomycetota bacterium
CGATCGAGCTGAAGGAACAGGCGGAGCTGCACCGACGCATCGCCGAGGTATACCGTCCTACGGCGCAGGCGTGGCGCGGTCTTCTGCGCCTGCCGGCCGAGATGAAGAAGAGCGAGCTGGCGCAGCAGGCCAGGCACAGCGCGACCCGCATCGCGGAGATGTTGCCCGATCGGCTGAGGCGAAGCCCGAAGTGGCTCGCGGCCGGGGCGCTGAGCGGCGCGCTGGGCTGCGTGACCGCGGCGATGTTCATCTCGCCGGTCGCGATCGGCGCGTTGCCGCTGTGGTCGGCGATCGGGGCCGCGGTCGCCGGCGTCGTGCAGCCGGGGGGAAAGTCAAGACCGGCAGACGCGCGTGACGGCGCCGACGATCGCCTCGGGCCGGCCGACGCCCTGCGCTCCGCCGCCCTCTTCGCCCTCCTGCTGGAGTTGCAGGGCCGCGAGGAGGCGGCGATCACGCGCATCCTCGATCGGACGCTTCCCGAGGGCGAGGTCGATGACGCCGATCTCGCCGACGCCGACGACCGCGCGGCTTGGCTGGATGAAGTCCGCCATCGCTTCGATCTGGCCCTGGCGGCGGAGGGAAGCGCATGACCGTCCCGCCGCTCAAGCTCGCCGTGGTCGGCCACACCAATACCGGCAAGACGTCGCTCATGCGAACGCTGATGCGCGATGTCGAGTTCGGCGAGGTGTCCGATCGGCCGGCGGTGACGCGCGACGTCGAGGCCGCGGTCCTTCGCGCCGGCGACGAGATCGCCATCCACCTCTTCGACACGCCGGGCCTGGAGGACTCCATCGGCCTGCTCGAGCGGCTGGAATCGCTGCGGGGCGATCGCCGCCTCGACGGCGTGCAGGTCATCGCCCGGTTCCTCGACGATGACGCATCGCGGCGACGGTTCGGCCAGGAAGCGAAGGTGCTGCGGCAGGTGCTCGACAGCGACGTGGCGCTGTACGTCATCGACGCCCGCGATCGCGTGCTCGGCAAGCATCGCGATGAGCTGGAGATTCTGGGGATGTGCGCCCGGCCGGTCGTGCCCGTGCTCAACTTCACGGCCGCCGAGGATGCGCGGACGGCCGAGTGGCGTGAACATCTCTCCCGGGTGAACATGCACGCGGTGGCGGAGTTCGACACCGTCGTCTTCGATGCCCGCCACGAGCAGCGTCTCTTCGAGAAGATGCGCACGCTGCTGGATGCGCATCGTCCGCGGCTGGACCGTCTCATCGAGGATCGGCGTCGTCAGCGGGCGGCGCTGATCGGCGGTTCGGCCCGGCTGCTGGCCGATCTGCTCGTCGACGCCGCCGCGTTCACGCTGCACGTGCCCGCCCATGACCGGGAGAAGATGCGGGAGGCGATCGAGACCCTCAAGCAGCAGGTGCGCCGGCGCGAGCAGCGGTGCGTCGATGAATTGCTCGCGTTGCATCGCTTCCGCCCGGGCGATGTCGAGGAGGAGGCGCTGCCCATCGAGGACGGCGCGTGGGGGATGGACCTGTTCGGACCGGAGACGATGAAGGCGTTCGGCGTCCGGGCCGGCGGGGGGGCCGCGGCCGGCGCGATGGTCGGGCTCACCCTCGATGTCCTCCTCGCCGGGCTCAGCCTCGGCGTGGGCACCGCCGCCGGGGCCGCCCTCGGCGGGCTCTTCGGGGCCGGTCAGACACACGGCCGACGTGTCTTCCATCGACTCCGCGGCCTGACCGAACTGCGCTGCGATGACCTCACCATCCGCCTGCTGCTGGCGCGGCAGGCAGCGCTGATCGCGGCGTTGCTCCGGCGCGGACACGCCGCGACGGACGCGATCCGGCCGGCGATCGAAGCAGGCCGGGGCACGCCGCGCTCCGGCCGTCTCCCGCCGCCGCTGCTGCGCGCCCGCACGCACGCGCACTGGTCTCAGCTTGGCGAGGCGGCCTCGCGCCCCGGTCCGGCGGACCCGGCGCGGGAGGAGGCGGTCGCGGAGCTCACCGGTCTGCTGGCCCCGGTCCTGCGGCAGGAGGGCGAGGTCGCCGGTTCCTGATGGGCGGATGGGGGCAGCTCTGATGGCCGGAGGGAATCGAGCCGAAAGAGAATGGTGTATACTCACGGGAGCGGGCCATTAGCTCAGTTGGCTAGAGCGCACGGATCACACCCGTGAGGTCACAGGTTCGA
>JAXHTH010000237.1:0-47504 GCA_034211115.1 Planctomycetota bacterium
TGCGCCGGCCGCGAGGCGCCGATGATGGCGCTGGTGATCTCCAGTCGGCGGAGGCACCAGGCGATGGCGAGGCGCGCCGTGGGCGCGCCCATCCCGTCGCCCAGCTCCTTCAGCCGCCGCACCTTCGCCGCATTCTCATCGGTCAGCCGGCGTCGGAGAATCTGGCCGGAAAACTCGTCGGCGGCGCGGCTGCCCGAGGGCGTTTCGTCAAGGTACTTGCCCGTCAGGACGCCTTCGGCCAGCGGGGAGAAGTTGACCACCCCCAGCCCCAGCCGCGCGCACGTCGGCAGAACCTCCGCTTCCGCGTCCCGCTCGAGCATGTTGTACAGGGGCTGGTTGCTGACCGGCCGATGCCAGCCGTTGTCATCGCAGATCGACACCGCCTCCGCGATCTGTTCGGCCGTCCATTCGCTCACCCCCCAGTACAACACCTTCCCCTGGTCGATGAGGTCGTTCATCGCCCGGCAGGTCTCCACCAGCGGCGTCTCTTCGTCGTAGCGATGACACTGGTACAGATCGACGTAGTCTGTGCCCAGGCGCTCCAGCGAGATGTGGCAGCGCTCGAACACCTGCTTGCGGCTCAGGCCGCGATCATTGGCCCCCGGGAACGGCGCATCGCGCACCGGCCAGTAGAGTTTCGTGGCGAGGACGAACGACTCGCGCGGGAACGGGGCGAGCGCCTCGCCCACGAGGCGCTCCGTTTGCCCTCCGCCGTATGCGTTGGCGGTGTCATAGAAGTTGATGCCGTTCTCGTAGGCCACGCGATGCAGCTCGGTCGCCTTGTCCTGATCGCCGTCGCGGAACACGAGCCACGACCCGAGACCGATCTCCGAGAGCTTCACGCCCCACATACCGAGCCGTCGGTATTTCATGGTGTTGCCTGCTCCATCGTGGTGCGCGGTCCGGCCGGCCGGATCGCGCGATGCCTGTCTGATCGAGCCGCGGGACGAACGACCTCAGTAATCGATCCGGTCGTCCTCGTCCGTCGCCTCATCCTCTGCCGTCTTCTCCTCCTCCGCCGTCGGCGCGACGGGTCGGCGATCCACCGGCGGCGGCAGCGCGCCCGGTGAACCCACGTCCGCGCCGTCGAAGACCTCCGTCCGACGGCAGACGCGGGCGCCGGCCTCGCCGGCTTCCGATGGTCTCCAGAGCTTGCCGTCGTTGAGATCCGTGGCCGCAAGATCCGTCAGCCAGATGCTCGCCCCGTCGGGATTGCCGCAGATCGGCCAGTCGTCGCCTTCCTCGAAGTTGACTTCGCAGATGACCTCGCCCTTCTCGTCCAGCAGTTTGAGTCTCTCATTCTCGGCCGAGGGGGAGTTGGCGAGGCTGCCCCATTTGACGGGGATGATCGCGTAGGCGGGTTCGCCTGACGTCTCCTCTCCCGGATCGGTCATCGGCTCGCTTTCGCCGTGGATTGGCGAATCCGCGTCCCAGGCGGCCCGGAACGACGCTTCGCTCACCGCCTTCTCGTTGACGAGCACGACGACGCCGCCGGGTTCGAGTCGGACGCTGAAGGCGCCCCAGCCGCTGCGATCCTCGTCGCGGAGTTTCCAGTCGGTGATCTGGATCGGCTCGTCGCCGACGTTGGCCAGCTCGACCCACTCCGTCGCCCCGCCGCGCTCGTTCGAATCGGGGTTGTACATGATCTCGGTGATGACGATGCGTCCCTCACCGAACGCGGCGGAGGATGCGGCCAGCAACGCAAACGCTGTCTTCGTGCCTCCCAAACGCATGGTTGAGCCTCCCGCAGGGTTTGAAAGGCGTACTGTACCGGAGAATGCCCGTCGTTTGGGAGCCGATTCGCCATGCCGCCGCCCCCGGAACAGCCCCCGCGCCCGGAACCGGCTCCGGAAGAGCCGCGGTCCTCGCGCGTGCCCCCGGACCCGGACAACACGTCGCCCGAGCTGCTGCTTTGGGCCTACGGGCGGGGCATCTTCCCCATGGCCGACCCCATCACCGGCGAAATGGGCTGGTACAGCCCCGATCCGCGGGGCATCATCCCCCTTGCGGGCTTCCGCGTGCCGCGCACGCTCGCCCGGACCGTGCGTCAGGGGCGCTTCGACATCCGCTCCGACACCGCCTTCGAGGCGGTGATGCGCGCCTGCGCCCGGCCGCGGTCGCGCGATGATCTGCCCTGGATCGATGAGCGGCTCATCGGCGCCTACGTGGGCCTTCACCGGCTGGGCCACGCCCACAGCGTCGAGGCGTGGCGGGAGGGGACGCTCGTCGGAGGGCTCTACGGGGTCCAGGTCGGTGCGGCGTTTTTCGGCGAATCCATGTTTGTCTTCCCTAATCTCGGCGGCACCAACGCCTCCAAGATCTGCCTCGTCCACCTCGTGGGGCATCTGCGCCGCCGCGGGTTCATCCTCCTCGACACCCAGTTCATCAACCCCCACCTCGAGCAGTTCGGCTGCATCGAGATCTCCCGCGCCGAGTACCTCCGCCGCCTGGCTGATGCCATCGTGCGGCCCGTGAGCTGGGGCAGGCTCGAGCCCGAGGCGATCGGCGAGGCGGGGACGCCCCGCCGCGGGCGAGACGCGAATCCGCACCGGCCCTGATCCGCCCGCCGGGCCGCCGGGCTCCGCCCTTCTCAAATCGCCGGCGCCCGGTACCATCGGCGGCGGGCTTCGATGCGCCCGGCCGTCGTCCTTCTCAGGCAGGAGCATCATCATGGAAGTCGGCATCGTCGGCCTGCCCGGCTCGGGCAAGACCACGCTCTTCAACGCCCTCACCGGCAGCCATGCCGAGGCTTTCTCCGAGAAGGTCCACGTCGGGATGGCCGACATCCCCGATCCGCGCCTGGAGGCGATCGCCGCCCAGTTGCCCGGACGCAAGCTGGTCCACGCCGCCGTGCGTCTGGTGGATATCCACGGCGTGCCCGTCGGCAGCGACACGAAGAAGCTCAATCAGCTCCTGGAGCAGATTCGTCAGGTCGATGCGATCTGCCACGTCGTCCGCTGCTTCGATGACGGCCGCGGCGCGATCGACCCGGCCGGCGACATCGAGAGCATGGAGACCGAGCTTGTCCTGGCCGATCTCATCGTCGCCGAGAGCGCGCGGGACAAGGCACTCAAGCCTGCCCGGGCCGGCGAAGCGGATGCGAAGGCGCGACTCGCCGTGCTCGAGAAGGTCATCCCCGCCCTCGAGGACGGCCGGCCGATCCGCGCCATGAGCGACATCACCGACACCGACGAACCCGTTCTCCGCAACTACGGCTTCATCACCGCCAAGCCCGTCCTCTATGTGGCCAACATCGCCGAGAACGATCTGCCCGGCGGGCGTGAACACGCCGAGATCGTGCAGCGGCACGCCGAATCGACCGGCAGTCGGAGCGTGGCGGTCTGCGCGCAGCTCGAAGCGGAGCTCAGCGAGCTGGAGGGATCGGACCACGACGAGATGCTCCATTCGCTGGGCCTGGAGGAGCCGGCCGTCGGGCCGGTCGCGCGCGCCGCGCTGAACGTGCTGGGGTTGGGCACGTTCTACACGTTCAACGAGAAGGAGATTCACGCCTGGGCGTTCCCGCGCGGCGCCAGCGCCCCAGAGGCCGCGGGCGTTGTGCATTCGGACATGCAGCGCGGCTTCATCCGCGCCGAGTGCTACGGCGTCGATGATCTCATCGAACACAAGACCGAGAAGGCGATCCGCGAAGCCGGCAAGCTGCGCAGCGAGGGCAAGCACTCGGAAATGCGTGATGGCGACATCGTCAAGTTCCTCTTCAACGTCTGATCATCTGCGCGCGGATCACGCAGCGGGAAGCCGGACCTGACGAGCGCAGCGGGAAGCCGGACCTGACGAGCGCAGCGAGGAAGGTCCGGGTATTCCGTGATTCCCATCGAACCGGATCGGCGCGCCGGGGATGTGCCTCACCCGGCCCTTCCTCGAAGACTCGTCAGGACCGGCTTCCCTGCGCGGGCGCCGCCGAACACTGCCCGGTGGCGCAACGGACCCCGCCGGGACCCTGCGGGCGCGTGCACATCGCCCTCGCGCCGGGGCCGGCGACAGGCCCGGCTCGCGGGGCCGGGCGAGGCGTGCCGTCTCGTGCACCTCGCGATCGATCCGAGCGCGGCGCGCCGCCCGCCTTGCGTGTACGATGCTCGCGATCTGGCGCAGTCGCCCCCTGTCCGCCGATCGGCTCTTGACGCCGGCGCGGGCGGGCGCAGGATGTCGGGCGGAGTCTGATGGAGCAGCCGCGACCCGGAACCAGCATGTACCACCGCCGCCTGCGGCTCATCGCCCTGCTCATGGGCGGCGTGCTGCTGCTGCTGGCGCTCCAGCTCGGGCGGCTCACGATGGTCGAGGGGGCTCAGCGGCTTCAGCGGGCCGAGCAGACGCTGCATCGCCGCACCCTCCTGCCCACCTGGCGGGGCAGCATTCTCGACCGGCAGGGGCGGAAAATCGCGGTGGATCGGCCGGGTTACGCCGTCGCCGTCGAGTTCGATGTCATCACCGGCGCGTGGGAGATGCGTCAGGCCGGCCGGCAGGCAAGGCGTGAGCTCGGGGCGACGGCCTGGTCGGCGCTGAGTCCCGCGGCTCGTCTCGCCGCCGCCCGCGATCGGCTTCCGCAGTGGCGGGCGAAGTCCGAGCGCCTCTACGCCGAGCTCCGCCGCCTGGGCGGGATCGACGAGGCCGAGCTGAACCGTCGCCTCGACGCCATCCGGAGCGAGGTGCAGGAGACGGCGGCGGCGGTCTGGGCCGCCCAGCGCGCCGCGGAGTCGGCGAAATACGGCGAAGAGAGCGACTTCGAGTTCCGCCCCGGCAGGATCCGCGAGCAGACGGAAGCCCACGTCGTCCTGCCCTCGGTGAGCGACGCCGTCGCGTTCGAGTTCAGTGCCCTGGCCGACGATCTGCCCGGGATGCTGAAGGTGCAGAACGCACGACGACGGGTCTACCCCTGGAGCGAGGCGGAGGTGCGGCTGGATCGCTCAAACCTCCCCCGGCCGCTGCGCTCCAACCGGCCGATGCGGATCCGAGTCAGGGGCGTGGCCGATCACATCTGCGGATCGATGCGACCGGTCGTCCGGGAGGACGTCGAGCGCCGGCCGTATCGCGTCCCCGCCACCGGGCGCATCGATCTGGGCGGATACCGGCCGGTGGGCGACATCGCCGGCGAGCGCGGGCTGGAGAAGGTGTTCGAGGACCACCTGCGCGGGACGCGTGGCGAGGTCAGCCGACGACTCGATCTCGATCGGGTCATTCGCATCGAGCCCACCCCCGGGCGCGATCTTCAGATCACGCTGGACCTGGCGCTGCAGGCGCGGATCCAGGCGATCATGTCCCACGAGTTCGGCCTGACCATCGTGCAGGAGTTTCATCACAACTCCGGCCTGCCGCTGGGGTGGAAGCTCAACGGCGCCGCGGTGGTGATGGAGGTCGAGACGGGCGAGATCCTCGCGATGGTCTCGATGCCCACCCGCGCCGACGGCGAGGAGATGGACGCGCGCCGGCAGGCGATCGAGCAGCCGTGGGTGAATCGCCCCGTCGAGGCGATCTACCCGCCGGGCTCGATCATCAAGCCGCTCGTCCTCGTCGCGGCGGTGACGGAGGGCGTGCACGATCTCACTGAGACGATCGAATGCATCGGGCACTACTTCCCGCACGTGAAGAACGTGGCCCGCTGCTGGATCTATCGCGAGCGGTGGGGATACACGACGCACGGTCCGCTCGTGGCCGAGGATGCGCTGGGGCAGTCGTGCAACATCTTCTTCTACACGCTCGCCGACCGGCTGGGTATGAACCGACTGGCGGCGTGGTACGGCCGCTTCGGCATGGGAAGCCCCCTGCACGTCGGGCTCGAATACGAATACCTCGGAAGAGATGCGGACGGCAACGAGCGGACGATCCGCACGGGCGAGGCGGGCGGACACATCCCCGACGCGGCGGAGATGAGCGAGAGCGCCCTCGCCGGCCGACTCGACTTCGACACCATCATCCTCGGCATCGGGCAGGGGCCGATCGCGTGGACCCCGCTGCACGCCGCCAACGCCTACGCGACGATCGCGCGCGGCGGGACGATCCGCGATGCGAAGCTCGTTTCCGACGATTCGATCGCGCCGCGGCCGAGACGATGCAATGATCTGCATCTGCACGGCGCCGCCGTCGACGCGGCGCTGGAGGGACTCCGCCGCGCCGTCAGCGAGGGCGGAACCGGCCATCACATCACCTATTCGCCGGGCGATCGGGAAGCGATCTTCAACGCCGAGGGGGTGAATGTCTGGGGCAAGACGGGCACCGCCCAGGCGCCCAAACTCATACTCGAAGACACAAACGCCAACGGCCGGCTCGATGCCGGGGATGACGGCATCGACGGGCTCGATCACGCATGGTTCGTCGGTCTCGTCGGGCCCGCTGACACGCGGCGGCCGATGTTCGCGCTCTCCGTCATCGTCGAGTACGGCGGCAGCGGGGGCCGCGTCGCCGGCCCCGTCGCCAACCAGATCATCCACGCCCTCCAGCGCGAAGGCTACCTGCCCGCGCAGGCGTTCTTCGATCCGGGCGCGGAGGGGGATCGATGAGCCAGGTCGCGATCACAGAACGCGCGGCGCCGTACACCGCCGTCGATCTGCACATCAACGTGCGGCCGCTGCACCAGTGCCGCATCGCCTGGCTGAACCCGGGCTGGCTGTGCGTGGGGGCGGCGCTGGCGCTGAACGCGCTAGGGATCATCACGATCGCGACGACGGAGCCGGGCTACGCGACGCGTCAGATCGCGCATCTGTGCCTGGCGATGATCGCAGCGGCGGTGGTGGCCGCCCCGCATTATCACTGGCTGCGCCGCTTCAGCATGCCGCTGCTCATCGTCGTCGTCGCGCTGCTCGTGTTCGTGCTCATCCCGTTCGTGCCGGAGTTCATCGTCAGGCCGCGGAACGGCGCGCGGCGGTGGATCAGCCTGTATTTCATGGACTTTCAGCCCTCGGAGCTGGCGAAGATCGCCTACATCATCGCCCTCGCCGCCTATCTTCGCTATCGCAAGAACTATCGGCGGTTCCTGGGATTGCTGCTGCCGCTGGCGCTGACGTTCATCCCGATGGGTCTGGTGCTCATCGAGCCGGACCTGGGCAGCGCGATGCTGTTCCTGCCCACGCTGTTCGCGATGCTTATCGCCGCGGGGGCGAAGCTGAAGCATCTGGTGCTGATCGTCCTGCTCGGTCTCGCCGCGGCGCCGGCAATGTATCCCTTGCTTCAGCCGCATCAGAAGGCGCGGATCCACGCGCTGTATTACCAGCTCAAGGGCGATCAGCGGCACGTGCAGGACATCGGCTACCAGGGCGACAAGGCGATGACGCTCGTGGGGGCGGGGCAGGTCTCGGGCGTGGGGCGGCGGAAGGCCGCCGACCTCGTCACCTACAACCACCTGCCCGAGGAGCACAACGACATGGTCTTCGCCGTCATCGCCTGCCGGTGGGGGGCGGCCGGGGCGCTGCTCACCTGGGGTCTCTACATCCTTCTCTTCCTCGGCGGCATGCTCACCGCCGGCCAGTGCAGGGATCCCTTCGGCCGGCTCGTCGCGGTGGGGATCGTCGCCATCCTCTTTGCGCAAATGACGATCAATACCGGGATGACCGTGGGGCTGATGCCCATCACCGGGATGACGCTTCCGTTCGTGAGCTACGGCGGTTCGAGTCTCATCTCCGTCTGGATCATGGTGGGGCTGCTGCTCAGCGTCGCTCTTCGCCGGCCGCAGTATCTGGTGCGCGAGTCGTTCGAGTTCGACCACGAGGAGGAGGGCGCGATGTGAGCTTCCCCCGCATCCGGCCGATTTTCTCCGCCGCCGCGGCGTCTCATCCCGATACTCTCTGTACGCCCCGAGCATTGACTTCCCGCCATGCGCCTCGCCGAGCTCATTCACAACCTGCCCGTCACGCTCCGATCGGGAAGCGACGCGACGCCGATTGACGGGATCGTCGAGGATTCGCGCCGCGTCGGACCCGGCGACCTGTTCATCGCCCGGGTCGGGGCGGTGGCCGACGGCCGACGGTTCATCGGCGAGGCGATCGCCGCCGGCGCCGTCGCCGTCCTCACCGATCGCGCGGCGTCGCCGGACACGGCCGGGGCGGCGCATCTGGTCTGTGAGGACGTCCCGCTCTGTGCGGCCCTCCTCGCCGAGCGGTTTCACGGCGAGCCCGGCCGGCGCCTCGCCCTCATCGGCATCACCGGCACCAACGGCAAGACCACCATCGCCTACCTCGCGCATCAGCTTCTCAACCGCAGTGGTGTCCGATGCGGGCTGATCGGAACGGTGCAGGTCGATTACGGCGAGGGGCTGGAGCCGGCCGTGCTCACCACGCCGCCCGCCGTCGAGATCAGCCGGTACCTGGCGCGGATGGTCCGCCGCGGCTGCCGGGCCTGCGTCATGGAGACCTCCAGCCACGCGCTGGCCCAGCAGCGCACGGCCGGCCTGCGCTTCGCCGGCGGCGTGTTCACGAATCTCTCCGGTGATCATCTCGATTATCACGGCACGATGGAGGCTTACGCCGCCGCGAAGGTCCGGCTGTTCGAGGCGATCGATCCCGACGGCTGGGCGGTGATCAACGTCGACGATCCGGCATCGCGGCAGATGATCGACGCCTGCCGCGGGCACATCACGACCTCGAGCCTGAGCGATGCGCACGCCGCCTGCTCGGCGCGCGTGGGGGCATTGTCGATGAGCGCCACGCAGGCGGAGTTCGCCGGGCCGTGGGGCGCGTTCATGCTCCGGCTTCCCCTCGTGGGCAGGCACAACGTCGCCAACGCTTTGCAGGCGGCGGCGATCGGGCATCGCCTCGGCCTCAACGGCGATGCCCTCCTCGACGGCCTCGCCCAGTGCAATGCCCCGCCCGGACGGCTCGAACCCGTCACCGGCGAACTCGATCCGTTCACCGTCCTCGTCGACTACGCGCATACCGACGATGCGCTGGATAACGTCCTGCGCGCGCTGCGCCCGGTCGTCCCTTCCGGGGGCCGGCTGCGCGTCGTCTTCGGCTGCGGAGGCGATCGCGATCGATCGAAGCGCCCGCGCATGGCCGCCGCCGCCTGGCGCTGGGCCGATGAGGTCATCGTCACCTCCGACAATCCGCGCACGGAGGACCCGGAAGGGATCATCGACGACATCGCCGCGGGCGTGCCGGCCGATCGAGTCGAGGCGACGGTGCGCATCACCGACCGCGCCGAGGCGATCGGCTTTGCCATCGAGCGCGCCGCGCCGGGCGACATCATCCTCATCGCGGGCAAGGGGCACGAGGATTACCAGATCGTCGGAACGACGCGGCGCTCCTTCGATGATCGCCTCGTCGCGGCGGAGGCGCTGGCCCGCGGCCGGAGTAAGGTGATCGCGACGTGAGCTTCCTCGCCCGCGACAACCTGCGCGCCCTCGCCGGCGGCCGATGGCTGCAGCGGCCGGTCGGCGATGACGATCCGGTCGGCGTCGGCACCGACACGCGCGACGATCTGAGCGGCCGCGTCTTCGTCGCCATCCGCGGCGAGCGGTTCGATGGACACGACTATCTCGTCAACGCGGCCGGAAAAGGCGCGGTGATGGCGATCGTCGATCGCGAGCCGTCCCCGGCCAACCTGCCCGAGGGCCTCGGCGTCCTCCTCGTGAATGATGCCCGCCGGGCCCTGGCCCGGATCGCACTCGCGTACCGCCGCACGCTCAGCGCGACGAAGGTCATCGCCATCACCGGCTCGTCGGGCAAGACGACCACCAAGCGGCTCGTCCATGCCGTGCTGTCCAGCGCTCTGCCGGGCAGCGCGGCGCCAAGATCCTTCAACAACGACATCGGCGTGCCGCTGACGATTCTCTCCGCGCGGCCGCACGATCGATACCTCGTGGTGGAGATCGGCACGAACGCGCCGGGTGAGATCGCCCCGCTCGCCGCCATCGCGGAGCCGGACATTGCGGTGATTACCAACGTCGGCCGCGCGCATCTGGCCGGCTTCGGCTCGATCGACGCGATCCTGCGCGAGAAAGCGGCGTTGCTTTCCCATCTTTCGCGGGACGGGACGGCGATCATCAGCGCCGACGTGCCCGGCCTCGCCGACTACGCCCGCGCCGTGCCGACCATTATCCGCATCGGCGAGTCGGATGTGGCGGATCTGCGCCTCACCGCCCGAGGCCGGCACGATGGCCCGCCGCGCCGGAACTGGTTCGAGATCAACGGCCGGTTCCGTTTCGATCTCTCCCTGCCCGGAAAGCACAACGCGCTCAACGCCCTCGCCGCGGTGGCGATCGGACGTCGCTTCGGCCTGTCCGACGAACAGATCAGCAGTGTCCTCGGCGGCGTCGATCCCGAGCCGATGCGGATGATGAAACAGCGCGTGGGCGACATCATCGTTTATAACGACGCCTACAACGCGAACCCCGATTCGATGGCCGCCGCCCTGGAGGCGTTCGGCGAGCTCGCCGCCGACGCGCCGCGCCGCATCGTCGTCCTCGGCGACATGCTCGAGCTGGGCGAAGCGGGCCCGGCCCTGCATCGTGAGCTGGGCGAGCGCCTCCTTGACCTGGACGGACGATCGGGGATCGATCATGCCGTCTTCGTCGGCGAGCTTGTCACGCATACCACGGAATCGCTCGCCGCGTCGTGGCCCGCGTCGCGCTTTACTCTCCTGCCCGAATTGAACGATGGGGCGGGCGGGCGTGTCGCCGATCTGCTTCGCCCGGGCGATGCGGTGCTCATCAAGGGCTCCCGCATCCTTGGACTGGAACGCCTCATCGACATGCTGGATCGAAGCGGCGCCGCCGCGGGCGCGCCGTCGGCCACCGCCGAGGTCGAGATGAAGGATGCCCCCCGGCCGGGCGAGACGGCCGCGCGACGCGGAACGCTGACCGGATGATGCCCGGGCAGCGGTGATTTCTGCCCAACACTCCTCGAGGGACGATGCTCTTCAACCTCTTCGAAAAGTCCTCGACGTGGCTGGATGACATCGGGCTCTTCAGCGTGGTGCAGGTGCTCTATCAGGTGGAGTTCCGCGCGTTCTTCGCCGTCGTGTTCAGCTTCGCCCTCGTTCTTATATTCGGCAAGCGCACGATCCGCTGGCTTCTGAAGCAGAAGATCGGCGACTCGGCGGAGTTCAACCACGCGGACCTCAACCAGCTCATGACCTCGAAGGCGGCCACGCCCACGATGGGGGGGCTGCTCGTCGTCGCCTCGATTCTCGCCACCTCGCTGCTCTTCGCCGATCTGCGCAACCGCTACGTCTGGCTGGCGATGATCGTTCTGCTCTGGCTCGCCGCGCTGGGCGGTGTCGATGACTGGCTGAAGCTGACGACCGCCCGCCGCAACCCGGGCTCGCGCACCGGCCTCTACGCCTGGGAGAAACTTCTCTTCCAGCTCGGCCTCGGCCTCGTGGTCGGCTTCTTCCTCTTCCGCCACAATGCGGCACAGGAGGCGGGGCGCGTGCTCACCCTGCCCTTTCAGCGCACCTATGTTCCGGGCACGTTCGTCCTCGAGGACTGGGTGATCCATCTCGGTGCGATCGCGTTCATCGTCCTCGCCGTGCTTCTCATCGCCGGCACCTCCAACGCGGTGAACCTCACGGACGGCATGGACGGCCTGGCGGGGGGGACGATGATCATCGCCTCCTTCGCCATGATGGTCCTGTGTTACATCGCGGGCAGCGAGGAGGCCGCGCGCACGCTGCTGCTGCCGCACATCATCGGCTCGCGCGAGCTGATGGTGATTACGGGCGCGATGGCCGGGGCGTGCCTGGGGTTCCTCTGGTTCAACTGCGCGCCGGCCCAGGTGTTCATGGGCGACACCGGCTCGCTTCCGCTGGGCGGTCTGCTCGCCTACACCGCCGTCGCCGTGCGGCAGGAGGTGTTATTGCTCGTCATCGGCGGGATCTTCTTCATGGAGCTCGCCTCGGTGATCATGCAGGTGGGCTACTTCAAGTGGACGAAGGGCAGGCGCATCTTCCGCGTCGCACCCATCCACTACCACTTCCACCTCGGCGGCTGGTCGGAACAGCAGGTCGTCGTGCGCTTCTGGGTCTTGGCGGTAGCGCTCGCGATGGCGGCGCTGGTGTCGATCAAGCTGAGGTAGGGGAGGGGCTTGGGGCTTGAAGACCTGGAGGCTTGAAGAGTTGAAGGGGTGTGTCCGTCATAGCCGCGGATGGAAATCCGCGGAGAGGAAGGAAGGAGAAGGGACTGAGGGGCCGAGAGACTGAGGGACAGAGGGGGCGGCCGAGACGAAGCGACGAAGTCACGAAGAGACGAAGTGCGAGGCGCATTCCGGGGTGCCATGCTTCGGCCCGCAGGGCGAAGCATGCTGCGCTCGGTCCCGCGAGAGACTGACGTATGGTATTCTCAGGTGGGTGCCATGCTTCGACCCGACAGGGCGAAGCATGCTGCGCTCGGTCTCGCGCGAGATTGACGTATGGTATTCTCAGGTGGGTGCCATGCTTCGTCCCGCAGGGCGAAGCATGCTGCGCTCGGTCCCGCGAGAGATTGACGTATGGTATTCTCAGGTGGGTGCCATGCTTCGACCCGCCAGGGCGAAGCATGTCGCGCCCAAGTTCCGGAAAGGCCGCATCATGCCATCCCACCGCAAGCGACTTCACCGCATCGAGGCGCCCGGGCACGCGCGATACCTCACCTGCTCCTGCTATCATCGTCTCGCCCTGCTCGGCAATCCCGCGATCCGCGATGCGTTCGCGGACCAGATCGAGTGCGTCCACGCGCGCAGCGCCTTCCGCCTGCTCGCGTGGGTCGTGATGCCGGAGCACTTCCATCTTCTCCTGCTCATCCCGAATCTCCCGGAATGGACCGTCCCGAAGATCCTCCAGGCCGTCAAGCGGCCCTTCGCTCAGCGCGTCATCGCGCGGTGGCGCGGGTTGGCTGCGCCCATCCTTGATCGCTTGCGGGACGCCTCCGGCGTCACGCACTTCTGGCAGCGCGGCGGCGGCTACGATCGCAACATCGTGTCCGATGAAGAGCTCTACCAGAAGATCGAGTACCTCCACGCCAATCCCGTGCAGCGCGGACTCATCGATCGTCCGCTCGACTGGGCCTGGTCCTCCGCCCGGTGGTACGAAGGGATCCGCGAGGGGCCAATCACGATTGATCACATCGGGTGATGGTGTATCATCGTGCGCCGCATGCTTCACCCTGTCGGGACGAAGCATGGCACCCCGGTGGGTGGTTTGTCGGGTGCCACGCTTCATCCGCGCAGCGGTGAAGCGTGCTTCACAGCGGGATGCGCTTCCGTCAGTGATGGAGGGTTGAGGCGATCATGCTTCGCCCTTCGGGACGAAGCATGGCACCCCGCACCTCGGCCGCGTAGTGACGAGAAGGAACCGCCTCGGAAATATCATCGCAAGTACGTGGAGGCAGCCCGGGATCTCTGCGCGCGGTACCTGGAGGAAGTCCAGGCCGGCCGGCTCCTGCCCGAAGCGGCGACCTCCGGGGGTTCAGGCGGCGGGAAGTACGATGTGAGCCGACAGATCGGTTTCACCACGGACCCCCGGAAGGCGGAGAGCACAGAGCCCCCGGAAGTGATGAGGCTGTTCGATGCGGGGTAATGCTACTCCTGAGGCGAGGTTGTTGGGCTGTCGCCTCTGGGAGTCTGTTCGTCACTCTCCATTATTGTCACAAAATCGTTCTCATCGAGAGGGAACTTAGTCCCCAGCAGTTCGTGAGGAAGCATGTTCAACCTTCGTTTAGGAGGCTTTTTCTCGTCTCCGGTCCACGTTACGAGCAACTCAACCTTGGGTGCGGACCGGAGGGCAAGTTGAATCGCGCTCACCAGATCCCGGACCGAGGCCTTCCTGATTTCGTACTCCTCTGGATCATCTTCCTGATCGTAGAAGAAGCCGCATCCGCATCCCTCATGCGAACCCGCGTAGTACACATGGGATGTCGAAAAGTGCCGTTTGACTTTGCTGCCAGGATCGGTATCAGACAGGAAAAAGGCAGGGGCCTCCTTCCTCCATGCAGAAGTGGGAAGCGGCACGTCAGAACCAAGAAAGAGGATGTAGCACATCAGTCATTCTCTCGTGTCGATCAGCAGCTTGAACGGAATACCGTTGAGCAAGGCGCGTGAACGATGCTATGGAGAATAAAGCATAGCAGGCGTCTCCATGGTCTCCCGTTCTTCCTCGTCGGCGGCGGAGTCCATCGGGAGGGCACCTATCTGCTCACGCCATTGAGGCGATCGCGGACCCCCGGAAGCGGCGGGACGCCTGTGACACCAGTGGTTGGGCAGCCTTAGACGTCCACCCTCACACCGCTGACGGTCGGCGTCTCGATCAGGCGATGCGCGCGGAGGAGTTGGATGAGGAGACGCATGTCTTGCGGGGGCGGGGCCTGGAACTCGATGGGCTTGTTCGTGATCGGGTGGGTGAAGCCGAGCAGGGCGGCGTGGAGGGCCTGGCGGGTGATGAGCGGGTCGCGCGGCGACAGCGATGGGATGCCGCGGGCTTTGTCGGCGTATCTTCCGGGGGCCGGTCCAGTGATGTCGCCTACGGTGAGGTGGCGGCCGCCGTACATGTCATCGCCCACCAGCGGGTAGCCAAGGTGCGAGAGGTGCACGCGGATCTGGTGCGTGCGGCCGGTCCTGAGCTCGACCTCGACGAGCGAGTAGTCCTCGTAGACCTCGCGGACGCGATAGACGGTCACCGCCTCCTTGCCCGCGGGATCCCAGCGCACGGCGTACTTGTGCTTGACGGTCGGATGCTTGCCCAGCGGCATGTCGATGACATCGGCGTAGGGCTCGAGGCGGCCGTGCACGACGGCCAGATAGCGCTTCTCGACGCGCCGCTGCTCGAACTGCCTGCCCAAACGCCAGTGCGCGGTGTCGGACTTGGCGGCGACCATGACGCCGGTCGTGTGACGATCGAGCCGATGCACGACGCCGGGGCGCGCGAGCTCCTCGCCCACCGAAGACAGCTCGCCGCCGGAATGATGGCGGAAGTGATAGGCGAGGCCGTTGATGATCGTGCCGGAGAGGTTGCCGCGCGCGGGATGGACGATGATGTCATCGTGCTTGTTGAGGATGATGAGATGATCGTCTTCGTACAGGACATCGAGCGGGATGTCCTCGGCCGGGATCTCCTTGCTCGGCGGGGGCGGGAGGACGGCGACGACCAGGTCATCACGGCGCAGGCGCGTCGAGGCCTTCGGGATGCGGCCGTTGACGGTGACCGCCTCCTCGCGGATGAGGCGCTGAAGCGACGTGCGGCTGAGGAACGGGATGCGATCGACGAGATACCGGTCGAGGCGCTTGTTCAGGTCTCGGGTGAGCCGGAAGCGCACGGTGGCCGGTCGCTCATCGTCTTCGCTCTGTTCGTAGAGCTCATAGAGCGCCTGCTGATCGACCTTCCCGCCGGGCGAGAGGAGGTCGTCGTTGTCATGCGGGGTTGGTTCGGTTTCGCGGTCTTCGCGCGGGGGCATCAGGCGCCGGTCTCAGCGGGCTCGATGAGCCTGAGCAGTCCGGGATCGACGGGCGATTCGTCCTCGCCCCTGCTGGGGGTGGGGCGTCGCTGCTCGACATCGGCGGCGACGGGGAACTGGATGTCCTGCACGAAGGCGTCGGTGGTCTCGGCGCGCTGCCGGGCGATCTCGGCCTGGGCGGGGAAAAACGGCTCGACGCGCTCGGCGGCCTGGAGGTAGAAGCGGCGTGCGGCCTCCGAATCGCCGCGGGCCTCGGCGATCGCCGCCCGCCCGTTGTGGGCGTTCAGGACATGGATGGTGAAGGCCCTCGAGCCGTCGTCGCTGTCGATCACCTGCTCGTAGAGGCGATCGGCGCGATCGAGATACTGCTGGCGCAGCTCGTCACTGAGGGCCTCCTCGGCCGGGTCTTCCTCGGCGTCCTCGAGGTCTTCCTCGGTGACGGACGCGTCGAGGGCGCGGCCGGCCTGAACGAAGCGGAGCAGCTCTTCGGCGGCCTGAAGCCGGGCGAGGCTGGCCACCCGTCCCACGCCGTCGTAGGTGTTGGCGACGTCTTCATAACTGCCGGGCAGCTTCGCATCGAAGAAGGCCTGCCACGCCTCGTTGCGATGGCCGCTCTGATGCTGCCGCCAGCGATGCACCCCGATAAACACGCAGATCGCGACGAGGATGACGAGCAGCCAGGTCGGGCCGTTCGTCTTCAACCAGTCGACGAAATCCTCGTTGATGCGACTTTCGGTGAGGTCGGTCTGGTGAACCTCTTTGAGCCGGTTGCGATCCATGGATTCCTCCTGGCCCGGGGCGGCGGACGCGGCGTCTGGGGCCATCGTATCGCGACGCCGGTGGGGGGGCAATGATTCGATCGGTTTCCCGGTGCGGCGGCGGATCTACTTGAGTTCGCTCATCGCGGCCTGAAGCCAGTGGAGACAGGCATCCAGGTGCCGGGGATGGCCCTCGGTCTTGAGGAATCGCGGTGCGGTGGCGGCGAGCAGGGCCCGGCGAAGCATGGCCAGCCGGGGATAATCCGCCTCGACGGGCACCCCCAGCTTCTTGCGGGCCTTCGCGATCGCCTTCACCGGGCTGCAATGCTCCAGGCGATCCTGTCGCGCCCACAATTGACGCTCGAAGTAGATGGCATCCTCGATCCAGTGCCCGGCGTGGACCTCGGCGAGATCGATGAGGCTGACCGAGCCGTGATCCATCGCGTGGCGGCTCATGGCATTGGCCAGGTGCAGATCGCCGTGCAGCCACTGGGCGGCATCGCGCGCCCGCCACTCGTCGAGGATGGAGTCGAGGCGGCCGCGAAGGGACTTGATCGCCGACACCCAGACCTGCTGCTGCGGAAGGCGATTGACCTTCACGCTCTCGCCGGCCTCGGCGAGGAGGTCATCCCAGGGCTCGTCGCGGGCGGGCTGATCGGTTTCGTGGCGGGCGGCGAGGGCGTGAAACCGCGCCGCGGCCTCCGCGATGCGCCGAATGTGATCCTCGTGCCATTTCAGCCCCAGCGGCCCGTGGAGGAATCGCTCCATGACCACCCAGGTCAGGTCGTAGCCGCCGAGCGAATCGCCGGAGGCGAAGAGGCGGGGAACCACCGGGTCCGGATCGTCGGCATCCTGCAGACGGGTCAGCCAGGTCAGCTCGCGCTGCACGACGGGCAGCTTGAGGACGACGGCCGCTTCCGTTCCGTCGTCACGGCGATAGGTCGAGAAGCCGGTGGCGGCGCCGCCGCGCTGCCAGTCGGCCTTGAACCACGTGATCTCGCCCAGCCGGCCGTCGCACATCGCGTTGAGCACCGGCGCGAGCGAGGCGGCGAGGCTGCGGTGATCGACGACCGTGCCTCGTTCAGAGTTGATCGTCACGGGCCTTCCCCGAACCGGACGTAGAGCAGGAGGAGCATACGCGGAAGGTATGCGGAAGGCGGCGATCGGACAAGCGCGGTTCGAGCGCTGCGGCACGAGAAAGCGTGGGACGCTAGGCTTCGCTCATGCCGTGCGCGTACGAACTGCTCGTCATTGATCTGGACGGAACGCTCCTCAATTCCGCGGGGGAGGTGACGGAGGGAAACCGTCAGGCGATCCGGCGGGCCCGCGAGGCCGGAATCGAGGTCATCGTGGCCACCGGGCGTGCCCTGGTGGAATCGCTGGACCCGCTGGAGGCGATCGGGCGCGCGGGGCTGGTCATTGCGGCGGGCGGGGCGATGCTCAACGATGCCGACACCGGCCGCACGATTCATTCGTGCGTCATGCCGCGCGATCTCGTGGCGGACGTGACCAACGCCCTCCTTCCCCATGGACACAAGGTCCTGCTGCTGAAGGACCCGGACGTGACGGGCTATCACTACCTCGCGGTGGGGCCGGCCGAGCTGGATCCCGCCTCACAGTGGTGGTTCGAGACCCTGCCCGTCAGCGTGCGCTTCGCGCACGAGGTCGGCGAGGATCCGCATCCGGACCAGACGGTGCGGGTGGCCGCGGTGGCGGGGGAGGCGGAACTGGCCCCGATCGCGCGGCACCTGAAGGCCGAACTTGGTGATCGGTGTTTTCTTCAGCACTGGGCGGCGGTGACGGAGACGCAGGCGACCGGTTCCGCCACGCACGTCCTGGAAGTGTTCAATCCGGACGTGAACAAGTGGACGATGATCGCCCGCCTGTGCGAGGAGCGGGGGATCGGCCCGCGCCGGGTCGCGGCGATCGGGGACGGCCTCAACGACGTGCAGATGGTCCGCGCGGCCGGGCTCGGGATCGCCATGGCCCACGGCGACGACCGGGTGCGGGCGGTGGCCGATCGTGTCGCCGGCGTTTCCCAGCGCGATGGCGTGGCGGAGGCGGTGGAGATGATTCTGAACGGAGTCTGGTAGGCGAAGCGCGGGCCGGCCGGCCGTACAATCTGCCCCTGCCGTGACGGTCAATGGCTCCAACGAGGCGGTGTCGCTGCTGGCGCAGCACGAAGGCCCGGCCCTGTACAGCGCCGGCCAGGCGATCCTGAAGGGGCTTCTGGAGGCGGAGCCGGCCGTGTCGATCGTGGCCGGGCCGGCCGGTGGGCCGTTCGAGACGTTGTTTCGGGTGGCCCGGCAGGCGAAGGCGGCGGAGCTGCTGCGCAAGCACGATCTGGTGCTGGAGGCGACGCCGGGCGCCTCGCGGGCCCTGACGCTGGCCCGGCACGCGGCGCGTTCGGGCCGGAATGCCGTGGCGCTCGTGCCCAACGAGCCGCTCAGCCGGAGCGTGCCCATCCTTCGCGCCGCGGCCGGTGAGGTGCTCCCCCAAGGCGGGCGGATGTGCCTGCTGCTGGAGGATCACCCCGACAGCAGCCCGGAAACCTGCCCCCGGCGGATGGCCGCGGCGTTGAAGCTGACCTGCATCGAACCGGTGGACATCGGCCAGCTTCGGGACGGGATCGAGACGGCGCTGCGTCTGTCGCGGGCGGGCAACAGCCCGATCGGGTTGATCGTGCACAACTCGATTCTCCGCGGCGGGGACACGATCGACGCACGCCCCAACCGCGTGATCGAATCCGTGGAGGCGATGCTGGCCCGGCGTCGCCGTCGCCGCCGGCAGCGCTTCGCCGAGTCCGGCGACGTGCTGCGCGTCGTGCGCCGGCTGGAGCTGAATCGGCTCGAGAGCCTGCCCAGTCCTGGGGAGCGTGTGCCCGTGGGGTTCATCACGGTGGGCCCGGCCGATGCCGCCCTCCGCCACCTGACCTACGCCCATCCGCGGATGAGCCGGGTTCCGATCCTTCAGCTCGGGGCGGTCCATCCCATCGATGACGTGGCGGTGTTTCGCCTCCTGGAACGATGCGAGCGGGTCGTGGTTCTGGAGCCGAGGCCGGGGGTGATCGAGGCGGCCGTCCTCGAGATCGGCGAGGCGATGCGGCGGCAGGGTCGCAGCGTCGCCGCGGTCTGGGGACGCTTGCTGCCTGCCGGTGACGACGGCGAGCCGCCGGCGATGGGTCCCGACGACGCGGTGCACCCGTCGCTGCTCCGCGCGCGGATCGGGCACCTGCTGCGGTCGGTCCGCTCGTCGGGCCGCGCCTCGTCGGTTTCCCCCCCGCCGGTGGCGCGACCGACGAACACGCCGCCGCGCGGGGCCACGATCGGTCCGGCCGCGGCGCTGGCCGCGGTGCGCCGGATCGCCGCGGACGTCGATCAGTGGTTGCGCGAGCGTCGCGCGCCGGAGGAGGAGGAGAAGGAAGTCGTCGCCCCCACCGCGCTGGCGATCGACGGGTCGCTGCCGTCCGCCGCCCCGCCGCGGGTGGTCACGGTCGAGACGTGGACAGGGGTGTCGTTCCGGCGCGAGGGACTGGCGGCCCTGGTGCAGGCGGCGCGGGCGGCCTTGCCGTGGATGTTCATCATCTGCGATCTGGGCAGCGAAAACGGAGGCGATCTGCATCGGCTTGCCCGCGGGGGAATCCCCGCCCAGGTCGCCGATCGCGTCGCCATCGAGTCGGTCAACCTCGCCGATCGAGCGCGTCTTGTCGAGTGCATGCGCGAATCGGCGCTGGCGGATCGGCTGACGATCATCATCGTGGCCGACGGCCCGCCGGCCCGCTTCGACGTCACCGCCATCGAGCGGGCGCTGACGGAGGTCGATCGGCTGGGATTCGAGCCGCGGCAGCGCGTCACCTGGCCCGCGGACCGTGCCTGCGAGGTGCGCCGACCCCCCGACGAAGAACTCCTGGAGCCGCGCGGAGGGCCGGAAACGGAGGCGGTGCATTCGGCGGTCCGCGTGGATCGGTTGCCGCCCCGCGGACGCGGGCGATTCCGCTTCCGCGCTCGGCCGATCGTCGAGCAGGTGGAGGTGATTCGCACGCGTCCGCCGGCGCAGCGCTGGCAGCGTGATCCATCCGCGCCGCGACTGCCTCTGCCGGAGATCATTCACCGCCGTGCGCCGCTGTGGCGCGCCCACCTGGCGGGGTATCGCGCCGAATCCCCCGGGCTGGCGACCCGGGTTCTGACCGATGCGGGACGGCGGATGGGATACACCGTGCGCTGGGCGCACGACCCGACGGCGATCGGCGCCGGGCGCCGCGCCTGGGCGCAGGTCCTGTTCATGCATCCGCGAAGCGGGGAAACCCCGCCGCCGCTGACGGCCCGAACCCCCGTCGGGGAGGCGGATCTGCTGCTGGGGCTCGATGGGCCGGAAACGGTGCGGGCGCTCGCCGCCGATGCGGCCTTGTGCGTCGCGCAGGGCCAGCAGACGTATGCCGTCGCCAACCTGGGACTGTTCCGCGACGAGGCGGACACGGAGCAGGCGCGGGCCGTTCGCGAGGAGCTGCGCCGCCTGCTGCGGCAGTTGACACGGCTCCAGCCGCGGCTGACGGAGGACTTCGCGGAGGCCTGCCGGTCGTGGTTCCACACCGATCGGGTGGTCGATCTGGCCATGCTGGGGTCGGCCTTCCAAAGCGGTTTGATCCCGGTGACTGTTGACGCCCTGGAGGCGGCCCTGGCCGAGGTCGAGGCGGCGGGGTACGGCCGGGCGATCGAGACCTTTCAGCTCGGCCGGCGGCTGGCGCTGGATCGGCGGCTCTTCAGCCGGCCTCCCGACGATCAGGAAGGGGACACGAATCGCGTGGCGCGGCGGCTGGTGCACCTGGGCGGGCGGCGCCGGCGGGGCAGCGCGGCCCGGGCCCGCCGACGACGTGAGCTGCTGCAGCGCTCCCTCGCCGCCATGCCCGGCCTGAGCGAGACGGATGCCGGCCGGCAGGCCGCCCGCGACTTCCTCATCGCACTCGCCCGCTGCTGGCGATGGGGATCGATCGAGCTGGCCGAGCGCTACGCGCAGCTCATCACCGCCCTGTACCGGGTCGATCGCGGCGACACGGGCCGGGCGCTGACCCGTCACGCCGTCCTCCCCCTCGCCTCGGCGATGCTCATTCGCGATCCGATCTTCATCGCCTCCATGCTCACCAGTCCCGAGCATCATCGACGGACGCGGCAGGCGCTGAACGTCAAGCGGGCGCGAGAAGATGAGCTGGTGCGGCGGTATCTGACCCGCGTCGAGCTGATCGCCTTTCATCGCCGCTATCGCGTGGACATCCGCACGAGCGACTGGCCGGCGAGGCTGGCCGCGTCGCTGCGGCGCGTCGTTCCCGCGCGGTGGCGGGGGACGCGGCGTGAGCGCGATCAGCGCGAGTACATCGTCGATCTCACGGAGCGCGCCATCCGCGGGGCGCGCGACGGGTACGATCACTATCAGACCGCCTTCGCCCGCCTGCATCAGCAGGCGCTGGAGAATCGGCTGCGGGGGATGGCCCTCTCCGAGATGAAGATGCTGGCCGAGCCGGTCGCGGCCTCGTCATCGTGAGCGATCGGCCGCGCTCCGTTCGTGGCGAAGCTGCCCGCAGGCGGCGGCGATGTCCCGCCCGCGGCTGGCCCGCAGGTGCACGTTCACGCCCCGCCGGCGCAGAATCCCCTGGAACGCGTGCACGTCGTCCGTCGTCGGCCGGTCGAAGGGCAGGCCCCTCACCTCGTTGTAGCGGATGAGATTCACGTTCGCCCTCAGGCGGCGGGCGAGATCCGACAGCTCCCGCGCGTGCTCCGGCCGATCGTTCACCTTCCGCAGGAGCAGGTATTCGAGCGTGATCTCCCGCCCCGTGCGGTCGAAATACGCATCGCACGCATCGAGCAGCTCGTCGATGGTCGCGTACTGCGCCCAGGGGATGAGCCGGCGCCTGATCTCGTCGTTGGGCGCGTGCAGGCTGAGGGCCAGGGTGACGGGCAGCTCGAAGTCCGCCAGGCGCCGGATCGCCGCGGGCAGGCCGACGGTCGAGACGGTGATGCGCCTCGCGCCGATGCCCATCCCCCACGATGCGTTCAAGGCGCGAATGGCGCCGGTGACCGCGGCGAGGTTCGCCAGCGGTTCGCCCATTCCCATGAAGACGACGTTGCTGATGCGCCCGCCGGGCGCGAAGGCGGCGAGGCGATGCACCTGCTCGACGATGCGCCCCGTGCCGAGATTGCCCTCCAGCCCTCCCAGGCCGGACGCGCAGAAGCGGCAGCCGACGGGACAACCGACCTGGCTGGAGATGCACGCGGTCGTCCGCGGCTCGGCGGGGATCATCACGCACTCGGTCCGTCGCCGGTGGGGCGCGTCGAGCACCGGAAGCCCCGCCTCGCCCGCCGGTTCGTCGGCCTCAAACCACGCGATGAGAAGCTTCTGCGTGCCGTCGGAGGCGAGTTGATGCGCCTCGATCGCGCCGGTGTAGAACTGCATCGTCCGGTGGAGCACGTCGCGATGCGCGCGGGAGATGTTGGTCATCTCCTCCGGATCGGTGACGGCTTTGCGATAGACCCAGTCCAGGAGCTGATCGGCGGTATGCCGGGGCATGTCCCGCTCGCGGCAGTATGCCTCGAGGCCGGGGGGGTCGAGATCGAAGAACGAGGTCATCGCCGGTGCCCGACGTGTCGCGTCCGAGGCTCTCCGGGGGGAGTCCGTCATCCTGTCGCGCGCACGGTGATATCGACGGTGCGATGGACGATGCCGTGTTCGTTGAGCCAGTGCTTGAGGGCGGCGACGTTGTCCATCGTGATCCGCCTCCCCGCAGGGTCGATGCCGCGGTCGCGCATGAACTGGCGCAGCGTGCCGGGCAGGCCGAACTCGACCGCCTCGTGGGTGATGTCGTGCTGTTCGACCTCCCCGCCGTAGCGTTCGATCAGCTCGAGCACGAGATCCTGGGCGAGATCCTCCGGAGCGCTGGCGCCGGCGGTGATGAGCAGCGTGTGGACGTCTTCCAGCCAGCGGGGATCGAGTTCGCTCTTGTCGTCGATGAGCCGGGCGGGGGTGCCGCACGCCTGGGCGATCTCGGTGAGGCGGCGCGAGTTGGAGCTGTTCTTTGAGCCGACGACGAGCACGAGATCGCAGTCGGGGGCAAGGGCCCGCACCGCGCTCTGCCGGTTCGTCGTGGCGTAGCAGATGTCTTCGCTGGGAGGATCCTTGATGTTGGGGAAGGCCTCCTTCAGCGCGCTGATGATCGCCCGCGCATCGTCCATGCTCAGCGTGGTCTGCGTGATGTAGACCAGCCGGTTCGGATCTTTCACGGGCAGGCGGGGAATGTCTTTCACCGACTCGACGACGAGGATCGAACCCGGCGCCTCGCCCCGGGTGCCGATTACCTCCTGATGATCGGCGTGCCCGATGAGGATGATCTGGTAGCCCTTGCGGGCGTAGCGGATGGCCTCGGTGTGCACCTTGGTGACGAGGGGGCAGGTGGCGTCGATGGCGGTGAGCCGGCGCCGGCGGGCCAGCTCCCGGATCGCCGGGCTCACGCCGTGCGCGCTGAAGACCACGATCGAGTCCTCGGGCACCTCGTTGAGATCGTCGACGAAGCGCACGCCGCGCTCGCAGAAGCGGCTCACGACGTGCCGATTGTGCACGATCTCGTGGTAGACGTAGATCGCCTCGCCGCCGCAGATGTCCAGCAACTGGTCGACCACGTCGATGGCCATGTAGACGCCGGCGCAGAAGCCGCGGGGGTTGGGAAGGATGATCTTCATGATCCGGTGCGTCCGGGAGGAGCCGGGGGCGTGGTGGATGATGATAGGGCCGCCGCGGCGGCCCCGCCGAGTCCCCACGCCGCCGCGCTGGCGGGGGCGGGCCCGCGACGATACAGTGAACGCCTGTGGCCTGCGGTTGGGAGAGGCATGTCGGTCGAACCGGTGCTTCAACTTGATGTCTATGGACCGGAGCGCTGCGAGACGATGAGCGTCGAGCAGGCACGGGCCTCCTGTCGTCGCCTCGCGGGGCGGCGGTACGAGAACTTCAGCGTGCTCAGCGCGCTGGTGCCGCGCGATCTCACCGACGACTTCGCCGCCGTCTACGCCTTCTGCCGCTGGGCCGATGACCTGGGCGACGAGATCGGCGATCGGCAGCGCGCCCTGGAGCTGCTGGGCTGGTGGCGGCGCGAGCTTGGGCAGTGCTACGACGGCGGACCCCATCATCCCGTTTTCCTCGCCCTTCGCCCCACCATCGAGAAACACGACCTGCCCCGGCAGCCGTTCGATGATCTCATCCGCGCCTTCGAGCAGGATCAGCAGGTCACCCGTTACGAGACCTGGACGCAGGTGATCGAATACTGCCGTCTCAGCGCCAATCCCGTGGGCCGGCTCGTGCTCGCTTTGCTCGGGGAGGATCAGAGCGAGGATGTGCTCGCGCGAAGCGACGCCATCTGCACCGCCCTGCAACTGACCAATCACTGGCAGGACGTTCGCCGCGATGCGCTTCAGCGCGACCGGATCTACATCCCGCGCGAGATGATCGACATCGATTGCTTCGAGGCGCGTCTCGTCGCCAGCGCGAAGCAGGGCTACGCGGTGGATCGGGAGTTCCTGCCCGCGACGCGCCGACTCATTCGGGCCCTTGTTGACAAAACCTGGCCGCTGTATGAAGAGGGCGAGAAGCTGCTGCCGCGCCTCAGCCGTCGCGGGCGGCCGATCGTCTGGCTGTTCTCCGCCGGCGGGCAGCACGTGCTCCGCGGCATCGAGGGCTGGAACTACGAGACGATCCTCCACCGGCCGAGGCTGAACCGGGTCACGAAACTGCTGCTGGTGGGCCAGGCCCTGCTTCGGGCCCGGCTCGGCCGCCTCGGGGGACGAGAATCGTGACGACGCTCCAGACGACCAATCCGGCCGAGGCGATGCGATACTGCCGCGACCTCACGCGGCGTCGGGCGAAGAACTTCTACTACGGCCTCAAGCTGCTGCCCGAGCCGCAGCGCTCGGCGCTGTACGCCGTCTATGCCTGGATGCGCCGCGCCGACGATCTCGCCGACGGACCGCGCCGCGTCGACACCGAGCTCGCCCGCGCTCGCCTCGAGGACTTCCGCCGGGCGACGACGGCCGTGTTCGACGGCGGTGGGATCGACGACGACCCGGTGCTCATTTCCCTGCGGGAGGTTGCGGACCGGTACCCGATCCGGCTCGAGCACTTCGAGGCCATGCTTGACGGACAGCTTGATGACCTGATCCACCGCCGGTACGACACGTTCGACGAGCTGCGCGAGTACTGTTATCGCGTCGCGTCGACGGTGGGACTGATCTGCATCACCATCTGGGGCTACGATGATGAGCACGCCGCAATGCTCGCGGTCGACCGAGGCATCGCGTTCCAGTTGACCAACGTGCTGCGCGACTTCGTCGAGGATGATGACATCGGTCGGGTGTATCTGCCCGCGGAGGATTTCGCGCGCCACGGTCTGGATCCCGCGGCGTTGCGGCGCTGGGCGGACGAGCCGCGCTGCCGGCGCTTCGTGCTCGAACAGGTCGAGCGGGCCGAGTCGTTCTACCGGCGTTCGCAGCCGCTGGATGATCTCATCGATCGCGACTGCCTGCCCACGCTGTGGGCGATGACCGCCATCTACCGCGGGCTGCTGGCGAAGATGAAGCGCGATCCGAGGCAGATCGTGAGCGGGCCGCGGATCCGGCTCACCGCGGCGCACAAGGGGCTGATCGCCCTTCGCGCCCGCTGGCGCGCCCGGGCCGGGGCGCGAGGCGGGAGCGGGGGCCGGTGAAGCGGCCGGTGGCCATCCTCGGCGGCGGTCTGGCGGGCATCGCCGCCGCCCTCCGCCTCCTCGAGGCCGATTGCCGGCCCATCGTCATCGAGACCCGCAAGCGCCTCGGCGGGCGCGCCACCAGCTTCGCCGATCCCCGCACCGGGCTGCTGCTGGACAACTGCCAGCACGTGCTTCTGGGCTGCTGCACCAACCTCATCGATCTCTACGACCGCCTCGGCGTGCTCGATCTCATCCGGTGGCATCGCACGCTTCACTGGACGAAGGGCCGCGGGCTCATCGATCGGATGAAGGCGGGCCTGCTCCCCGCCCCGCTGCACCTGGCCGGTTCGTTCCGTCGCATGTCGATGTTCACGGCGGCCGAGAAACGCGCCATCGCCCGCGCCATGCGCCGCCTGATCCGCCTCGGCGCGCGGGGCCGACTCGAGTGGCGCGATCGCACGTTCGCCGACTTCCTCGTCGAGCAGGAACAGCCGGAATCCATCGTGCGCGGTTTCTGGAACACGATCATCGTCAGCGCGTGCAATCTCGATGTGCATCGCGTCAGCGCCGCGACGGCGATGATGGTCTTCCAGGAGGGCTTTCTCGCCAACCGCTGGTCGTACACGATGGGCCTGTCCCTCGTCCCGCTGCTCGAGCTCTACGATCCGGCCGCGCGGATGATCGAGCAGGGCGGGGGCGAGATCCATCTCGGCACATCGGCGCGCGCGATCGGCTACGACGGCAGCCGAGTCACGGGCGTGGTGACCGAAGACGGCCTCATCGAAGCCGCCGCGGTCATCTCGGCCGTGCCCTTCGATCGCCTCGATGCGCTGGTGAGCGACGTCATGCGCGCCGCCGATCTTCGCCTCACGTGCCTCGATCGGTTCGAGGTCAGCCCGATTCTCGGCGTGCATCTGCTCTTCGAGCAGCGGGTCATGGAGCTGCCGCATCTTGTGCTCGTCGATCGCGGCGTGCACTGGCTGTTCAACAAGGGGCTCGATGAGGATGGCCGACAGCTCGTGCACGCGGTGGTCAGCGCGGCCGATGCATGGATGCCGCTTTCCGAGGATGAGATCGTCCGCCGCGTTGTAGAGGATGTACATCACGCGCTTCCGGGGGCGCGGGGGATGGCGCCGATCGCCGCCCGCGCGATCAGGGAGAGGCGCGCCACGTTCGCGCCCACGCCGGAGAGCGAGCAGTATCGGCCCGGCGCCGAGCCCGGATACGTCGGCATGGGCGGGGGCGGGATCCCCAACCTCTACCTCGCCGGCGACTGGTGCGACACCGGCTGGCCCGCGACGATGGAGAGCGCCGTGCGGAGTGGCTACGCGGCCGCCGCCGCCCTCACCGACAAAGGCGGGGTGATCGACGATGTCCCGCCGTCCTGGCTGGCGCGGAGGCTGGGGTTGAAGTGAGCGGGGGGGAGGCGTGATGGCATCATGGCATCAAGGCATCGAGGGTCCGGAGCGAGCCGCGGCGTCCCCGCCAGCCCCGCGAGCCGCGGCGTCCTCGCCAGCGGGTCGCCTTCGACGATCAAAAGGCCACCGCAGCACCAGCGATCCTTCCGGCACCGAGGTATCTTGATCAGGGATTGGGGAACTCTCGGTTCTGCCAGTGTCTCGTCCGTGATATCGTGTCAAGTCCGGCGCACGTGGCGCGGCAGTTCCAGAGGAGGCCCCGCGATGTCGGATGAACAAGCGGCGATGCCGCCCGAACAGGACGAGGAACTGCGCCGGATCTGGGACCAGGCCGAGCACTATCCCCCGGTGACGACCGCCGAGATCCGGCAAATGTGCAAAAGCCCATCGGCCGAGACGCGGCTTCTGGCGCTGCTGCTGATGCGGGGGGAGATGGGCGATGGTGATCCCATCGACGAGTTCTTCGATTCGGCCCGGGATCTCATCGAGGATGAGAACAACAACTGTCGCTGGCAGGCGCTGATCGTGATCGGGTACTTCATTGACAGCCGGCCGGAGGATGTCTGGCGGATCATCGAGCAGTACGGCGTCAGCGACGATGACGACATGCGAACAGGCGTCGGGTGCGTTCTCCTTGAGCACCTCCTCGAGACCCACTTCGAGCGGTTCTTTCCTGCATTGCGCGAGATCATTCTGGCGGGATCGACCCAGATGACGCACACGCTCACTCTGTGCTACATGCCGTATCCGAGGGAGCACCGGCGGATGATCAGGGAGCTGCTCACGCAGGTGGGAGAAGATCATCCGATGCTCCGCGAGGATCGGGACGAGAGCGGGTAGCACTCGGTATGGCGTCCCCGGGACGGGAGTCGGAGGGGCTTTGCGGGCGTGAGCCGGCGGCGCGCGGTTAATGTTCGCGGCGCTCCAGCAGTTCCGGAACGTTGATCACAAGCACGCGGCAGAGGACCGCAGCGAACAGCACCGCGAAGATCCCCAGTCCCTTGTCGGGATGAAAGATCAGAAACACCCCCGCGCCGCCCATGAGCAGCGTGGCGAGGATGTAACACCCGACCCCGATCAGCCTGGTCCGCTGTGAGGAAACCGGCTCACCCTTCGTAGCGCATACCCGTCTGCCACATCACGAAGATCCACCAGTCCGCCCGCTCGCGGATGCGCAGCGACAGCGGCTTGCCGAACCCGTGCCCGGCCGAGCGATCGACCCACAGCAGGATGGGATCCTCCTCGAAATCGTTGGCCGCCTTCGTCTGCATCGCCGCGACCATCTTCCGCGCGTGCAGTGGATGGACGCGGTTGTCGTTCTCCCCGGCGGTGAAGAGGATGGCCGGGTATTCCTCGCCTTGTTCGATGTGGTGATAGGGCGAATACGCGTGCAGCCACTTGAACGCCTCGGGGTCTTCCGGGTCGCCGTACTCGGGCGTCCAGAACTGCGCCATGAGGAACTTGTGATAGCGGAGCATGTCCAGGAGGGGGACCTGCGAGACGACGGCGGCCCAGAGGTCGGGGCGCTGAATGGCGGCGACGCCGGTGAGCAGCCCGCCGTTGGAGCCGCCGCGCACGGCCAGGTGTTCGCGCGAGGTATAGCCCTCGTCGATGAGATACTCGGCCGCGGCGTAGAGATCGTCATACACGTTCTGCTTGTTCTTGAGCATGCCGGCCTGGTGCCAGGCCTCGCCGAACTCGCCCCCGCCGCGGAGGTTGACGATGGCGTAGACCCCGCCCGCCTCGAACCAGGGAAAGGCGGTGGCGTCGAACCACGGCGTGAGCGAGGCGTTGAACCCCCCGTAGCCGTAGAGCATCGTCGGGTTGTCGCCGCTCTTTCTCAGGCCCTTGCGATGGACGATGAACATGGGCACCCGCGTGCCGTCCTTCGATGTGCACCATTCCTGTTTCATGATGACGGTATCGGGATCGACCGGCACTTCCGGCCGCGCCCACAGCGAGCGTTCGCCCGTCTCCAGATCGACACGGTAGATGCTGTTGGGCTCGTTGTAGCTGGCGAATGAGAAGTACGCCTCGGTGCGGTCGAAGTGCGTGGCGATTCCGGCCGAGCCGAGGCCGGGCAGCGCCAGTTCGCCCCGAGGTTCACCGTCCATCGTGAACCGCTGAAAGCGCGTGGTCGCGTTCTTCTGGTACGTCGCCACCAGCATGCCGCGGGCGTGGGAGACCCCGTTGAGCACGGCGTCCTCGCGCTCGGGGATGACCAGCTCCCAGTTCTCTCGCCCGGGATTGAGCAGGTCAACGGCGTAGAGCGCGCCGTTGGGCGCATCGAGCGTGGTGAAGAGATAGAGCGTGTCGCCGTGCACGATCTGCGGAAGGAACCGCGCATCCATTCCCTCGGCGACGGGGACCGTCTCGAACTCGCCCGTGCGCCGCCACCGCGGCACGTCCACCACGTACACCTCCTGCCTGGACCATCCCTCGAAGTAGAAGACGATGATCCACCGTCCGTCGCGGCTCAGGTTCGCCTGGGGGATGCGCGACGGCTCCTCCTGCATGAGCAGCATCGGATCGTGGCGATTGTGCCGGCCCAGTTCGTGATAGCGGAACGACCTGGAATAGGCGTCCTTCGGATCCTCGAGCTTGCCGTAGAGGAACCCCTTGCTGTCGGGCGACCACCCGCCGAACTCGACCTTTCCGGTGATCTCCTCGGACAGCCACCGGCGGCTCTCGACATCCATCACGTAGAGGACATCCATCTCGTCGCCGGCGTAGTAGAGACTGAACGCGAGCAGGGAGCCCTCGTGATTGGGCTCGAACCAGCCCAGCGAGTAGAGGCCGCTCTCATCGAGCGTGTTGGGGTCGATCAATACCTGCGGCTCGCCGTCGTGTCCCTCGCGCAGGTAGAGGATGGGCTGATTCTCGTCGCCCTTGCGCTCGGTGTAGAAGTAGAGGTTGCCGCGCATCTTCGGCGCGCCGACGCTGCCCACGCTCATGAGCTCGCCGAGCCGCTCCTCCAGCGCCTCGCGGCCGGGGAGATTGTCGAGGATGCTCCGGGTGTACGCGTTCTGCGCCGTCGTCCATTCCTTGACTTCTTCGCTCTCCGATTCGAGCGACTCCAGCCAGCGGTAGTTGTCGACGATCGTCACGCCGTGGACTTTTTCCTTGACCGGCTTGACCGGTGTGGAGGGCGGTCCGGCGAGGACCGAGGCGACGATCGACACGCTCAGAAACAGGTGGATCAGCATCGGACGATTCTCCAGAGTCACGGGTCTCGCCGGCGGTGGGGACCACCGCCTCTGGCCTTTCCGGGGGGCCGGTCGATCATACCGCGAAGGCCGCACAGGGCTGCGGTCGGCGATTATTGTCGCGCTCCGTCCGCTCAGCCGACGATGTCCGGCAGGTCCTGCATGCCCTCGGTGAGATCACGGGGCCCGTTCTGTGTGATCATGACGTCCGCCTCGTAATGCACGCTCAGCGAGCCGTCGGCGGTGAAGATCGGCCACCGGCCGCGCTCCGTGCGGATGTCGGCGCTGCCGATGGCGATCATGGGCTCGACGGCGAGCAGCATGCCGGGCTTGAACGCCGTCCACGCGTCCGGCCACTCGTTGCGGCCGGCGGGGAGGACGTTGGAGACGAACGGCGGGCCGTGCAGCTTGCGCCCGTAGCCGTGCCCGCCCAGCCCGCGGACGAGATAGAAGCCGCACTCGACCTCCACGCACGTCTGGACGGCGCGGGCCCAGTCGATGAGGGGTCGGCCGGCCTGCATCGCCTCCAGCCCGCGCCGCAGCGACTCGCGCCCGCACTGCATGAGCCGCAACGTCTCGTCGGTGGCGTGCTCAATGGCGAAGGTCCACGCCGCATCGCCGATCCAGCCGTGATGGACGACGCCGATGTCGATCGAGAAGACATCGCCCGCCTTCAGCGGCTGGCGGGTCATGTTGTGGGTGCCGTGCACGATGCAGTCGTTGGGTGACAGGCACGAGTGGCTCGGATAAGGGGGATGGGCCGGGATCTTGTAGCGCAGGAACGCGCTGCGGCAATCCAGGTCGGCGAGGACGTCGGCGACGAACCGGTCGATCTCCGCCAGGGTCAGCCCCGCCTGCAGGTACTCGGCCAGCCGCTCGTGCACCCGGACGACGCACGCGGCGGCGGCGGCGGCGCTGTCGATGTCCTGCTGAGCGGTGACGACCATCGCCGGATCGTAGGATCCTCAACGCCGCCGTCAACTCCCCCGGAAGGGCCTCGCCGGACATGGCCTCGGTCGAACCCGCTCGCACCGATCCCCGCACATGTCCCTCGGTCGCGTCGCCGCTTGCGGCGTAGCACGCGCCGGCCGGCGCCACGGTCCGACGCCTCTCCGCCGGTCAAGAGGCGCATCGTTCCTCTCACCACCGCGCCATCCGATACAATGCCCCCATGAAACGCCGGGTGCTCACCATCCTCCTCTTCGTCCTCTTCGGCGCGATCGTGAACGTCGCCATCGCGTGGGGGTGTGCGCTCTGGTCCATTCCGGCCGACGAGTACACGCCGGCCGATTTCGCCTTCCCCGATCTTCCGCCCGATGAGGTCGCGGCGTTTGTCCCGGAGACCTGGCTTGTGCCCTCAGGTGATGATGTATGGATCGGCATGCAGCACTTCACAGCCCGCGCCTTCGGTCTGCATACAACAGCGTTCGGAGTCACTGAGAACTACCCGGGCTACCATCCGCCCATCGCGGACCGCAACGTGTATGTGCACTCCGCTGGTCTTCCGTGCCTGGCGATGCGATGCGCCGGCTATCGCGGCCCCACGGAGAAGCCGGTGGACTGGGAGGGCGGCGTGGCCACCCCGGAGATCCTGAAGCCGCGCCGGGTCAGTTTCTCCACGTTCTTCGATCCCTACGACTGCCCGTTGCCGCTCACGCCGATCTGGCCCGGCTTCCTCATCAACACGCTCTTCTGGGCCATCATCCTCTGGCTGCTCATCCCCGGCCCGTTCGTGTTGCGCCGGCTGATCCGCCGCAGGCGCGGGCGCTGCCCGAAATGCGGTTACGATCTGCGCGGCGATCTCGAGCGAGGGTGTTCCGAATGCGGGTGGGGGCGTGGCGCGGCATCGAACGCACCCGGGGCCGAGGACGGCCCGGCTTGCGCGCTGTAAACCGATCGCGCACGGCGTGTTCTTGAGCGATTTCCAGCGAGCCGGCTCGTCCTCGAGCCCGGGTGCCCACGGAAAACCTGTCGTCTTCACGGCGCGGATGACTGATGAAGCACGCGCGCGGGATCATTGGCGGCAGAAGATCGTTCCGCGATTATGTTCGCGCCGCGGCCGGTTCGGCCGGGTTGCCCGTCGGCTGTTGCAACTCCTCGGCGATCATGTCCGCCAAGCGCTGGCCGGAGAGGAGCATCCCGCCGAAGATGGGTCCCATCCGCGGGCCGGCGTAGGCGGCGCAGACCGCCATGCCGCAGATCCACAGGCCGGGAAACACTTCGCCGGCCCGCTCGACGACGAACCGCTCACCCTCGACGGCGTTCATCGGCCCGTCGCCCAGCCGCCGGGCGATGACGGGTTCATCGAGCAGCCCGCGCCGCTGGAGCAGCGCGAGCAGGACCGTCTCGTGGCCGGTCGCGTCGACCACCGCCTTCGCCATGAGCGTCATCGGATCGACGGGCAGGGGAGTCGGTCCCAGCGTGCGGTTCACCACCACGCCGTTGACCTTTCCCTCGTCGATGCACACATCCTCGACGGTCATCATGTTGAGGATGGTCGCGCCGCTGCGCACGGCATTGACGGCCAGGGCGGAGGCAAGCTCCATCGCATCGACGGTGTAGAGCCCTTCGCCGACTTCGACGCGGCGCATGGCGAGCATGTCGAGGATCGGCAGCGCTTCTTCCTGGATGGCGACCTCGTTCATGCACATCGCGCCGCCCCACACGCCCCCGCCGGGCGTGAGGCGTTTCTCGACGACGACGGCGTTGAAGCCGCGCTGAGCGAGCAGGCCCGCGGCGAGCAGGCCCGACGGGCCGGCCCCGACGATCGCGACGTCGCCGATCAGGTGCCGGCTGACCTTGCGGTGATAGGACTCGAGAATGGCCTTGGAGATCCGTGCCTCGTCGAAGTGGGTCATGTTCGCTTCTTCCGTGACTGATGCGGGATGGGGGTCGGGTTCAGGAAAAGTCGAAGCGCGAGCCGGCGTGGCACTCGGCGAACGCGTCGGGAAACCGCGCCCGCAGCAGGGCGGTCGGGTCGGCGCCCGTGCAGTGGGCCGGGCCGAGCAGGGCAATACTATGCGCACGCAGGGCTTCGGTCGTCGCGGCGAGCCGTCGGTCGATGGCGGAATGGAGGTGCATCCCGCCGAGGACGGTGTGGATCGGCTTGCCCTCCGTCAGGTGCGCAATGTGCTCCAGCGTGTTGACGACGCCCGCATGGGCGCAGCCGAGCAGGACGGCGACGCCTTCCGAGCCGCGGAAGTACAGGGCCTGGTCGTCGACGATCGGGTCCGGTGTCGTGCAGGCGGCATCGAGGTGGAAGTCGCCGCCGGTATCCTCGAAGTCGTTGACGCGCGGCACCGCGCCGGTCGCGAAGAGGCGGTCCACGATCTCGGCCGGCTGATCCGTCTGCGTGACCGGGCCGGCATGGCGGTGCAGGGCCTCGGCGCTCGCCGCGGGCATGCTGATGTCGTGCACCTTGCCGTCCGGATGCCGGCTGAACTTCGCCTCGAACGCCCTCGGGTGGATGAACACCCGCGCCTCCGGGCAGAGCGGCAGGACCGCCGCCAGCCCGCCCGTGTGATCGAAATGCCCGTGCGAGAGCACGATCGTATCCGCCGAGGCGAGATCGACCTCGAGCGCCGCGGCGTTGCGCAGGATCAGGTCCGTCTGGCCCGTATCGAAGAGCACGCGCCGATCGCCCACCTCGATCCAGTACGCCAGCCCGTGCTCGGCGCCGAGATCAGCGCGAGCCGCGGTGTTCTCGACAAGAACGGTCACTCGCATCTTCGTTTCGCTCATGGTCATTCATCCACCGTCAGTTGAATGGAGCGTTCCTGTTTCCGGGGCCTCGAGCTCGCCGGAGCCGCAATCGTGTGTCGTGGTTCTCCTGATCCCGGTGTGCGTTGATCCCATGACGCCTTTCCGTGTCCTCCGCGGTCCCCCGCCGCCCTCCGCGTTTCAATCCTCCCTCTCCCCGAACAGCTTGGTGCCGATGCGGACCATCGTGCTGCCCTCCTCGATCGCGATCTCGTAGCTGTTGCTCATCCCCATTGACAGGATGCGCATTTCGGCGCCCGGAATGTCGGCCGCGGCGAGGCGGTCGAAGGCTTCTTTGGTGGCGCGGAAGTACGGCCGGGCATCCTCGGGATTGCCGAACCGCGGGCCCATCGTCATCAGCCCCTCCAGGCGCAGATGCTCCAGCGGGGCGATGGCGCGCACGAGGTCATCGACATCCTCGGGGAAGACACCGGTCTTGTTGGGCTCGCGGCCGCTGTTGACCTCGATGAGGACGGGCATCGTCCGCTCCAGCATCGCGCAGCGACGATCGAGGAGCTCGGCGAGGGCAAGGGAATCGACGGTCTCGATCAGGTCGAAGATGGGGGCGGCCTTCTTGGCCTTGTTCTTCTGGAGATGGCCGATGAGGTGCCATCGCGCCCGGTCGCCGAGCTCGGCGATCATGGGTTCGGCCTCCTGGACGTAGTTGTGGCCGATGACGGTGATGCCGGCCTCGATGGCCTGGAGGATCTCGGGAACGGTCCGGGTCTTGCCTGCGGCGACAATGGTCACGTGCCCGGGGATGCGCTCGCGAACGCGATGACAATTCTCGGTAATGCTGGACATGTCGGCGTCTCCGACCGGAGGGGGATGGGAAGGGGCGCGATTGCCGCCGCGGCCTGGCGGCCGGCCTGTGGCGCGGCGCGGCTCACGGTGGCCGCAGCCCCGGGGTCCGGCGGCGGACGGTCGTGCCCGAGGCTGTCCGGATCGCTCTGTCCTGATTCTACGCACGGCGCGGCGCCGGGCAGTATCATTCGACGCCGATGTGTCTCGCGCCTCGCGCCACCCGCTTGCAGGCGCCGCATCGGCGGCCGGCCCGGGAACCGGAGCCCCGGCCCGGGCCTCTAAAGGGCGAATCGTGGTCGGCGCGGCCGCGCGGATACACTGAGCGTGGATGACGTTGAACAGGTGATGAGATGAGCAGCATTGCCCGAACCCTGCGAACCGCGATGGTGGCGATCATCGGCCTCGCCGCTCTCGCCGTGGTCATCGCCTGGCTGAGCGGCGCCTTCAAGGAGAAGGTCGAGCCCGGGCGCGGCGAGGTGGTTGCGGCGGCGATCGATGCGCCCGTCGTCGAGGTCGAAGTGAGAACCGTGCCCCGCATCACCCGCGCGGTGGGCACGATCCGGGCCGTGCACGAGACCGCGGTGGGCTCGCGCCTCCTGGCGCACGTCGAGAAGGTGCACATCGTCGCAGGACAGGCCGTCGATGAAGGCGATGTGCTCATCGAGCTGGACCAGGCGGACATCGAAGCGCGGCAACGCCGCGTGCAGGCGAATCTCGAGGCGGCCCGGGCCCGGCTGTCCAAGGCGCGCGAGGACCTGGATCGTGTGACCAAACTCAGCCGGGGCGAGGCGGCCACGCAGCGCGAGGTCTACGACGCCCAGCGCGCCGTCGAGGTCGCCGAGGCGGATGTCAACGCCGCCGAGCAGGCGCTGGCGGAGGCCGAAGCCGAGCTCGAATACGCCACCGTCCGCTCGCCCATCACCGGCATCGTCATCGAGAAGTTCGTCGAGGAGGGCGACCTGGCCCGGCGGGGCGAGACGCTGGTCACCCTCTACCAGCCGGATCGGCTGCAGCTCGTGGCCCCGGTGCCCGAGCGCCTCGCGCTGGGGCTCAGCGTGGGCGACACGGTCGACGTCGAGATCGAGGCGATCGGGATGCGCTGTCACGGGCAGGTGAGCGAGATCGTCCCGCAGGCGTCGCCGGCCAGCCGATCGCTGATGGTGAAGGTGACCGGCCCGTGCCCGCCGAACGTGCTGAGCGGGATGTTCGGCCGGATGCTCATCGCCGAGGGTCAGCGGAGGCAGTTGCTGGTACCCGCGACGGCGGTGCGGCAGGTCGGGCAACTGGAGATGGTGCAGGTGGTCACACCACCGGGGGATGAGGAGAAAGACGAAGCGGGAGCCATTACGCGACGGCGATTCGTGCGCACGGGTGAGCGCGTCGATGACAAGATCGAGATTCTCGCCGGGCTCGAGCCGGGCGAGCGCGTGCTGGAGACGTTCATCGCGGATTGACATCGCCGCCGGCCCCCGGAAAGGGCCGGGTCGGCGGCGCGGTTCCTTCTCCTTTCTGTGGTTGATCGCGGGCGACATTCATGGCCGACCAGAAACACGGCTTCATCTACCGCATCGTCGAGGCGTTTCTGCGCGGGAATCTCTCGGCGATCGTGATCGTGCTCGCCCTGGCGCTGGGGGCGGTGGCGCTGCTCGTGACGCCGCGCGAGGAGGAGCCGCAGATCGTCGTCCCCCTCGCCGATGTGCTCATCGAGGTCCCGGGCGCCTCGGCGCGCGAGGTCGAGCGGCAGGTCGCCACCCGGCTGGAAAAACTCCTCTACCAGATCGACGGCGTCGAGTACGTCTACTCGATGAGCATGCCCAACCGCGCAGTGGTGACCGTGCGATTCTTCGTCGGTGAAGATCGCGAGGACAGCCTTGTCAAGCTCCAGACAAAGCTGGCGATGCACGCCGATCGCGTGCCGTCCACCGTCGCGGGATGGGTGGTCAAGCCCGTCGAGATCGATGATGTTCCCATCGTCAACGTCACGCTCTACAGCGAGCGGTACTCGGGCATCGAGCTGCGCCGCATCGCCGAGGAGCTGGAGTCCAGGCTTCAGGCGGTGCGGAACACGGGCCCGACGCGGATCGTGGGCGGCCGGCCGCGGCAGGTGCGCATCGAGTTCGATCCCGAGCGGCTGACGGGGCGCGGGCTGACGATCGCCGACATCGAGCGGGCCGTGCGCGGGGCGAACCTGACCGTGCCCGCCGGGTCGTTCCAGCAGCTTGATCGCGAGCACATCGTCGATGCGGGCGTCGTGCTGCGCGATGTCGAGGAGGTGGCGGAGCTGGTGATCGGCGTGGCCGACGATCGGCCGGTCTATCTGCGCGATGTCGCGGATGTACGGCTGGACGCGGCCGAGGTCGAGACGTACACGCATTTCGGCTACGGCCCCGCGGCGGGGGGACCGGGCGAGGAGGAGGGCCCGGCCGCCCACGCCGCGGCCGAAACGGGCCGGCTCTACCCGGCCGTCACCATCGCGGTGGCCAAGCGCAAGGGATCCAACGCGGTCTGGGTGTCGCGCGCGGTGCAAGAGGAGGTCGAGCGCCTCGCGCCGATCCTGCTCCCCGACGGCGTGGAGTATCGCGTCACCCGCGATTACGGCCAGACCGCCAACGACAAGGTGAACGAGCTCGTCGAAGCCCTGGCGGTGGCGATCGTGATCGTCGTCGCCCTGCTGGCCCTGGTGATGGGCTGGCGGGAGGGATTGATCGTCGCCACCGCGGTGCCGCTGACGTTCGCACTTACATTGGTCATCAACTACCTTGCGGGATACACCATCAATCGCGTCACGCTCTTCGCTTTGATCCTCGCGCTGGGGCTGGTCGTGGATGACCCGATCGTGGACGTCGAGAACATCTACCGCCACTTCAAGATGCGGAAGGAGAAGCCGCTGGAGGCGGTGCTGACGGCGGTGAACGAGGTGCGCCCGCCGATTATATTGGCCACACTGGCGGTTATCGTCAGCTTCGTGCCCATGTTCTTCATCACCGGGATGATGGGGCCGTACATGCGGCCGATGGCGCTGAACGTCCCGCTGGCGATGCTGATGAGCCTGCTCGTGGCGTTCACCATCACGCCGTGGATGGCCTATCACGTGCTCAAGCGTGAGTACGGCAAGGCGGACGAGAAGCCGTTCGAGCTGCGTGAGTCCGGGCTGTATCGGGCGTATTCGCGCACGATGCGGCCGTTTCTGAAGTATCGATCCGCGGCGTGGGGGCTGCTCCTCTTCATGTTCGTCCTCTTCCTGCTCTCCTGCACGCTGGCGGCGACGAGGCGGGTGCCGCTGAAGATGCTGCCGTTCGACAACAAGAACGAACTCCAGGTCGTCGTCGACATGCCGGAGGGGACGACGCTGCAGCGCACCGCCGCGGTCACCGCCGAGCTGGCCGGCTATCTCCAGACCGTCAACGAGGTCACGGACGTGACGACGTTCGTCGGCACGAACAGCCCGATGGACTTCAACGGGATGGTGCGGCACTACTACATGCGCAGCGGGCCCAACGTCGCCGACATCCGCATGAACTTCCTCGAGAAGCGGCATCGCGAGCAGCAGAGCCACGAGATCGGCCTGCGGATCAGGGATGACCTGCACGCCATCGCCGCGCGGAGCGGGGCGAACATCAAGATCGTCGAGAGCCCGCCGGGGCCCCCGGTCTTGTCCACGCTGGCCGTCGAAGTCTACGGCGAGCCGTACCACGAATACGCCGACATCCAGGACGTCGCGCGCATCGTCGAGGATCGCTTCTGCGCCGAGCCGGGCGTGGTCGATGTTGACACCACCGCCGAAAGCGAGCAGACCAAGTACATCTTCGTGACGGACAAGGAGAAGGCTGCATTGGCCGGCTTGTCCACCGCGGATATCACGCACACGCTGTCGACGGCCCTGGACGGGTCGGACATCGCCGTCTGCCATCAGCCCAACGAAGTCACGCCCACCGCGATTCACCTGCGTCTGCGGGCGGCGGATCGGAGCGAACTCACGCGGCTGAAGAATCTCTACCTCGCCGGGCCGGAGGGGAATCTCATCCAGCTCGGCGAGCTGGGAAGCTTCGTCGAGACGGTGCAGGATCAGACGATCTATCGAAAGAACCTGCGCCGCGTGGTATATGTCACGGCGGAGATGGCGGGTCGGCCGCCCGCCGAGGCGATCATCGACATGCACGGCGAGCTTGCCCCCGGCGGGGAAGGGTCGCCCGTTTCCGGGGGCTTCGAGATCGAGTGGGCGGGCGAGGGCGAGTGGAAGATCACCGTCGATGTCTTCCGCGATCTGGGCCTGGCCTTCGGCGCCGCGTGCCTGGGGATTTACGTCCTCCTCGTCTACCAGACGGGCAGCTACTTCATGCCCGTCATCCTGATGATCTCGATCCCGCTGACGATCATCGGGATCATGCCCGGCTTCTGGCTGCTGAACCTGCTCTGGGATCAGCCGATCGGGTCCTATGCCAATCCCGTCTTCTTCACGGCGACGGCGATGATCGGGATGATCGCCCTGTCGGGGATCGCCGTGCGCAACGCGATCCTGCTCATCGACTTCATCCATGGAGCCCTGCGCGAGGGGGCGGAGCTGAAGCAGGCGATCCTCGATTCGGGTGCGGTGCGCTTCCGTCCGATCTTCCTCACCGCGGGGACGGCGATGCTCGCGGCCCTGCCCATCACGCTCGATCCCATCTTCTCCGGCCTCGCCTGGGCGCTCATCTTCGGCCTGTTCGTGTCGACCGCGTTCACGCTGGTGGTCATCCCGGTGGTGTACTGGATGGTGTACCGCAACCGCAAGGCGCTGATGGGGCGGACGATGGGGTGAGAGAATCGGGGAGGCGCCGATGACGGGGGCGACCCGGATGACGGGGGCGACCCGGATGACGGGGGCGACCCGGACCTTCCTCGCGGACTCGTCAGGTCCGGCTTCCGGTGGGTATAGTGCGTCGTTGTGGAGGGTAAACAGGTCATGATGAGGAGAATGGCATGATGATGAATCAACGGCGCGCTTCGATCGTGGGGGTGATGGTGCTCGTCCTGGCCGGCGCGGCAACGGCGGATGTGACGCTACCCAGTGTGTTTGGCCATCACATGGTCATGCAGCGCGGCCGTGAGCTGCCCGTCTGGGGCCGGGCCGATCCGGGTGAGAGAGTCAGCGTCAGCATGGCCGGGAACACCACGACCGCGGTCGCCGATGAAGATGGCGCATGGATGGTGCGCCTCCCGGCAATGTCGGCGGGGGGGCCGCACGCGATGATCATCAACGGCGAGAACCGCATCCGATTCGAGGACATCCTCATCGGCGAGGTGTGGATCTGCTCGGGCCAGTCGAACATGGAATGGCCGGTGAGCCGCAGCAACGATGCGGAGCGCGAGATCGCCAGCGCCGACCATCGCCGGATCCGGCTGTTCGATGTGCCGCGCCGGCCCTCGGGTCTGCCGCGCGATGATGTCGATGCGGCGTGGAAGGTCTGCGCGCCGGAAACGATCGGCGGGTTCTCGGCCGTCGCGTATTTCTTCGGCCGCGAGCTGCTCGAAGAGCTCGATGTGCCGACCGGTCTTGTCAACACGTCGTGGGGCGGAACGCGCATTGAGCCGTGGACGCCATTGCCGGGATTCGCGGCGATCGAGGAAACGCGGCCGATCGTCGGCGAAATCCGCCAGGCGAACAGGCTGTATCGCCGCTCCGTGCGCGACGCGCTCGATGACATGGAGGCGTGGGTCGCCAACACGCGCGACGCGCTGGACTCCGGCGAATCGATCACGCCGCTTCCGCTTCCGCCCCCGCATCCGCTGAACGGTCATCGTCAGCCGACCGGCCTCTACAACGGCATGGTGCACCCGCTGGTGCCGTTCGCGATCCGCGGCGCGATCTGGTACCAGGGCGAAGCCAACCGCGGGGACGGATCGGCGTATGCGGCGAAGATGCGCGCGCTCATCGCCGGCTGGCGCGCCGTCTGGGATCAGGGCGAATTCCCGTTCTACTACGTGCAGCTCGCCCCGTTCCGATACGGCGGCGATCCGTACCTGCTGCCGCTGATCTGGGAGGCGCAGACGGATGTCCTGTCCGTGCCCAACACAGCCATGGCGGTCATCAACGACATCGGCAATCTCCGCGACATCCACCCCCGCAACAAGCAGGACGTCGGCAAGCGACTCGCGCTCTGGGCGCTGGCGAAGACGTACGATCGCGATGCGGTCGTGTATTGCGGGCCGATGTATCGTTCGATGGTCGTGGAGGGAGATCGCATCCGCCTGCGGTTCGATCACATCGGCGGCGGGCTGACTGCGCGCGACGATCAGGCGCTGACGTGGTTCGAGATCGCCGGCGCGGATGGGAACTATGTCAAGGCGAACGCCGAGATTGATGGTGACACGGTGATCGTGTCGGGCGATGCCGTGCCCCAGCCGGTCTCGGTTCGCTTCGCCTGGCACCAGGAGGCGGAGCCGAACCTGATGAACGAAGAAGGCCTGCCCGCCGCGCCGTTCCGGACCGATCGGTGATGGAATCTGAACGCGCTCAACGGATCAAACCCGCAATCCGGCTTTCCTCCGGATAGAGCGAGGCGAGTCCCTCGGCGGAGGCGGGACAGACCCCGCGCTCGGTGATCAGGCCGGTGATGAGCCGGGCGGGGGTGATGTCGAAGGCGTAATTCGCGGCCGGGCTGCCCGGCGGGGTGATCGTCACCGTTTCGATCCTGCCCCGATCGGTGCGGCCCGTGATACGAGAAACCTCCTCTTCATCGCGCCGCTCGATGGGGATGCCGCGCGACCCGCCCGCGAGGCGCCAGTCGATCGTCGGACCGGGCAGGGCGACGTAGAACGGGACGTTGTTGTCGCGCGCCGCCAGCGCCTTCAGATACGTGCCGATCTTGTTGCAGACATCGCCGGCCGGCGTGGTGCGATCCGTGCCGGTGATGCAGCAGTCGACGAGTCCGCGCTGCATGAGATGCCCGCCGGCGTTGTCGACGATGACGGTGTGCGGCACACCGTGTTTGCCCAGCTCCCAGGCGGTGAGCGAAGCGCCCTGGTTGCGGGGGCGGGTCTCATCGACCCATACGTGGACGGGAATACCCTCGTCATGCGCCAGATAGATCGGGGCGAGGGCGGTGCCCCAGTCGACGGTGGCCAGCCAGCCGGCGTTGCAGTGGGTAAGGATGTTGACCGGCTCGTCGCGGCCGTGATCATCGTACAGGGCGCGGATGAGGGGCAGGCCGTGCCCGCCGATGGCGCGGTTCATCGCGACGTCTTCATTGCAGATCGCGGCGGCGATCTCGTATGCGGCCGCCGCGCGCTGGTCTTCAGCCAGCCGCCGGACCGCCTCATCGACGCGCTCCAGGGCCCAGCGGAGGTTGACGGCCGTCGGGCGCGTCGATGCGAGCCTCTCCGTCGCGGCGGCCAGCGCTGCGTCGGACGGGTCCTGGCGCAAGGCGAGGCAGAGGCCGCAGGCGGCGGTGGCGCCGATGAGCGGCGCGCCGCGCACGATCATGGTTCGGATCGCGATTGCCGCCTCGTCGTTGGTGGTGAGCCGCGCGATGGTGAACGCGTGCGGCAGTTTTGTCTGATCGATAACGTGCACCGACCAGCCGTCGTCGGCGAGCCAGATGGATCGATAGGGTGTGCCGTCGATGTTCATGGAGCAACGCCGATCCTGCCTTGCGCGGTAGGTGGATGGGCCTCTCGGCGTCGATGGCCCGTTTCGTTGGCGAATGATAGACTGAGCGCTTCGCGTCGTCCGAGCGGCCTCGATGCCGGCGGAGAGGCGACCGGAGTCCAGCCGATGTGCGACACCGCGTTTCAATCCGCTTCACCGCCGGCCGCCGTCGCCGAGGCGATGGGCCACATCTACCGCCGCGGGATGACGACCACGTCCGGGGGCAACATCTCGATGTGCGATGAGCGCGGGGCGATCTGGATTACGCCTTCCCAGGTCGACAAGGGCCGGCTGAGCGCGGCGGACATCGCCTGCGTGAAGCCGGACGGGCGCATCGAGGGCCGGCACCCGCCCTCCTCGGAGTTCCCCTCGCATCGACAGATCTACCGCGCGCGGCCGGATGTGCGATCGATCGTCCATGCGCATCCCGCCGGTCTCGTCGCGTTCAGCATCTGCCACGAGGTGCCCGACACGGCAGTGCTGCCGGACGTGCGCGATCTGTGCGGCGAGGTCGGGTATGCGCCGTACGAGAAGAGCGGCAGCGAGGCGCTCGGTGAGCGCATCGCGGCTGTCTTCGCCGAGGGTCGCGATTGCGTGCTGCTGGAGAATCACGGCATCGTCGTGGGCGGGCCGGATCTCGATCTCGCCGTGCGGCGCTTCGAGGCGATCGAGCTGACCGCGCGGATGCTCATCCGGGCGAAGGCGCTCGGCGAGGTCCGCGCGCCCGCCCGCCCGGCCGATTCGTCGACCGCGCCGGAGCAGATCGAAGATCAACCCCCTCGCGGGCGCGAGGCGTCAATCGCGCGCGAGCTGTGCGACTTCGCCCATCGGATCTGGCGGCAGACGCTGACCATCAGCGGGGGCGGCGCGTGCTCGGCGCGTCTCGATGACGGCGCGTTCATCATCAGCCGGCGTGGCGCCGACTGGCGCCTGATGACCGAGGATGATCTCCTTCGCGTCGATCCTCCGGAGCGCGCGGCGCCCGCGGCCGGGGGTCCGGTGGCGGCGGTGCACGGGGCGATCTACCGGCGGCATCCCGAGGTGGGGGCGATCATCGCCGCGACCCCGCCCCACGCGACCGCGTTCGCTGTGACCGGCTCGCCGCTCGACTCGCACATCATGTTCGAGAGTCGTCTGTTCCTGCGCGACGTGGTGCAGATGGTCGGCGACGGGACGGAGGGGGGTTCGGAGGAGATCGCCGGCCTCGTCGGCCCGGATCGCCCGGCCGCGCTCCTCGCGCGGGCGGGCGTCCTCGTCCTCGGCGCCTCGATCTTCGAGGCCTTCGACCGGCTGGAGGTGCTGGAGGCGACGGCGGCGGCGACGCTCGGCGCCCGCGGCGTGGGACGGATCATCCCCCTCGCCGACGGGATGATGGACGGCCTGCCCGGCGGGCGGGACCCGGGGCGGTAGCGGCCCGCCCGGCCGGCCGGGCCACGCGCGGTTCCGGCCCGTCGGCTTCATCCGACCTTGACCTCCGCAACGATTCGTCTCTAATACGCGTCTGAACATTTGGACGCTGGATCGCGGGCGCCGACACGCCGGTCGCCGCCCGCTCGAGGAACGGAGCGAGGCATGGCCAGGCGGATCAACTTCATCGATTGTTCTCTGCGCGACGGGCATCAGTCCCTCCTCGCCACCCGGATGAGCACCGAACAGTGCCTGCGGGTCCTGCCGCTGCTGCGTGACAGCGGCTACACCATCATGGAGCTGTGGGGCGGGGCGACGCTCGATTCCGCCCTCCGCTTCACCGGCGACAACCCGTTCGAGCGCGTCGATTCGTTCCGGGAGGTGCTGGGCGACGGGGTCGCGATCCGTTCGCTCTGCCGGGGGCAGAATCTCTTCGGCTATACGCCGTACCCCGACCAGGTCGTCTACGAGTTCCTCAAGGAGGCCGTCCGCAGCGGCACCGATCGGGTCCGCGTCTTCGATGCGCTCAACGATCCGCGGAACCTCCAGACGGCGATGATGTCGACCAAGACGTTCAACGGGCACGCGGAGGCGGCGATGAGCTACACCACGTCGCCCGTGCACGACCTGGATCACTTCCTGCACTTCGCCGAGAGCGTCCTCGACAACGGCGCCGATTCGCTGACCATCAAGGACATGGCCGGCCTGCTTCATCCCTTCGACTGCTTCGAGCTCGTCACCGCGATTCGCGAGCGGTTCGGCGACATCGAGCTGACGCTGCACTCGCACTGCACGAACGGCCTCGCCACGACCAGCTACATCGCGGGCATGCTCGCCGGGGCGAACCATCTGGATACGTGTCACACGCCGATGGCCGGCGTCACCGCCCAGCCGTCCGTCGAGCTCATGCAGTACATCGCCGAGGAGCTGGGTTATGAGACAAACGTCGACATGTCCCTGGCCCCGCAGATCGACTCGGAGCTCCGCCGCATCCGCGAGGAGCTGAAGGACGTCGATCGGCACCCGGACGAGTTCGGCGATCCCTGGCCGGCCAGGCCCACCGACGACATGCGGCAGCTCATCTCCGAGGCCATCGAGCTGGTCCAGACGCGCGATCGGGACAAGATCGACCGGGCCATCGAGATCATCGAGGATCAGGTCATCGTGCCCCGGGGCTTCCCGGCCGTCGATCGCAGCCAGCTCGACGCCCAGGTGCCCGGCGGGATGATCTCCAACCTGCACAACCAGATGAAGGAGCAGGGCAAGCTCGACCAGATGCCGAAGATCCTCGAGGAGATCCCGAAGGTGCGGGCCGAGAGCGGCTACGTGCCGCTGGTCACCCCCACCAGCCAGATCGTGGGCACCCAGGCCGCGATGAATGTCCTCACCGGCCAGCGCTACAGCATGATCACCAACGAGTTCCGGAACATGGTGCTGGGCAAGTACGGCCGCCTGCCCGGAGAACCCGACCCGGAGGTGGTGAAGCACTGTTCGCCCGACGGGACGCTGTTCACCCGCCGGCCGGGCGACTACGCCGAGGAAGTGGACATGACCAGGGTCGGCGAGGAAACGGAGGGGCTGCTCAAGTCACGACGCGACACGCTCCTGTACCTGCTCTTCCCCGGCCCGACGTTGAAGTTCCTCAAGAACCGCGAAGGCGTGGCGGTGGCCTCATGACCGCGGGGCGGGTCGTGCCGACCCGGACATGAGCCGGCCGGCGGTCAAACCGGCCGCTCGCAAGCGACTACGATGAGAAACGGTCGGCGGGGCGAGGCGGGCGGTGCCTGACGCCTTCCCGCCCGGCCGCACCCGGATCCGATTCAAGCAAGTCGAGTGCCCTCCGTCATGTTGCAGACAGGTTCCGAGCCCCTCAGCGCGTTTCCGCCCGTCGAGTACGAGGTGTGGCGAGCCCTGGTCGAGAAGGATCTCAAGGGCGCGCCCTTCCAGCGCCGGCTGGTTAAACGCACCTACGAGGGGATCGACATCCAGCCGCTGTACACGGCCGAACAGGTCTCGGACGGGGATGCCGCGGTCGGCTACCCGGGCCTGCCGCCGTTCACGCGCGGCGGGCGCGTGCTGGGCTGCACCGAGGCCGGCTGGGATGTTCGCCAGACGTACGACGAGTCGGACCCGGCTCGGGCCAACCGGGCGATCCTCGAGGATCTTTCGTGCGGGGTGACCTCGATCGAGCTGCGGACAGGCGGCGGGGGGATGCCGATCTCCAATGTCGATAATCTGGATCAGATCCTGGCGGATGTCGACCTCGGACAGGTCGCGGTGGCAGTCGATGGAGACGGCTCGTTTGTGTCGGCCGCGGCGATGCTTGCCGCGTTGTGGAAGAAGCGCTCCGTCGAACGGGCGCAGGCGCGCGGTGCGTTCAACGCCGATCCGCTTGCGGCCCTGGCCTCGGCGGGGTGTTTGCCCGGCGATGTCGATCGGTGCCTTGCCGACATGGCCGGGCTGGCCGTGTGGACGGCGAAGGCTTTCCCGAACGTGACCGCGGTCGGCGTCGACACCGCGCCGTATCACGATGCCGGGGCCAGCGCCGCCCAGGACCTGGCCTACTCGATGGCGACCGGGATCGAGTACCTGCGGGCGATGGAGCGCGGCGGGCTGGAGGTGAATGCCGCCGCGCGGCAGATGCGCTTCCGGTACAGCGTCGGATGTCGCCTCTTCATGGCGATCGCGAAGCTTCGCGCCGCCCGTCGACTGTGGGCGCGCATCGTCGAGGCGTCGGGGGGTGACGAGCACGCCCGGCGGATGGTCCTGCACGTGCGCGTCGGGCGCCGCGTGCTGACGACACGCGATCCGTGGGTGAACATGCTCCGCAACACCGTCTGCGGCTTCGCCGGGGCCGTGGCCGGGGCGGACGCCATCACGACGGCGCCCTTCGACGCCGCGATCGGCGAGCCGGATGAGTTCAGCCGGCGGGTGGCACGCAATACCCAGCTTCTCCTTCGCGAGGAGTCGCATCTGCATCGCGTGGTCGACCCGGCCGGGGGATCGTGGTTCATCGAGAAGCTCACCGATGAGCTGGCCGAGAAGGCGTGGACGATCCTCCAGGACATCGAGGGGCGGGGCGGGATGGCCAAAGCGCTTCTCAGCGGTCGGGTCGCCGAAGAGATCGAATCGACCTGGCAGGCGAGGCTGAAGAACCTCGCCACGCGCAAAGACGCCATCACCGGCGTGAGCGAGTTCCCCAATCTCGAAGAGGAGGCGATCGAGAAGAAACCGCCACCCTCGGAAGGGGGCGCGCGACGGGAGCCGAGATCGAGTTCGGACCCGGCCGCCGCGGAGGCGCTGGAGAGTCTCGAGGCCGCGCCCGGGATCGAGCCGGCGGTCGAGGCGGCCGTGCTTGGCCAGGTGAGCATCGCTCGCGTCCCGCAGCGCCTCGAAGGGTGCCGCATACGGTCGAGGCGGCAGCGGATCGATGGTGATCG
>JAXHTH010000238.1:0-4466 GCA_034211115.1 Planctomycetota bacterium
ACGAACCCGGCGGGCGTGGCGTGGGTGATCGTCGTCGTCGTCACGAGCCCCAGTGCCCGGCCGGCCGTGCGCGCCAGCCTGCCGACGGGCGTGAGGCGCGTGCCGTCGGGCAGGACGTTCAGCGCGCCGTTGAACGCGCGCGACCCGCTGGCCCAGGCGGTGGAGGCGGCGGCGGAGTCGGTCACCATCGAGCTCAGCGAGCCGGTCTGAAGATAACCGCGGCTGGTGCGCGGATCCCTCGCCAGCTCATGCCAGTTCGTGGATCGGCCGCGCACGAGCTGCGAGAACGACTCGGCCAGCTCGGGCACGCCCGGGCTCATGCCGTCGGAGACCATGAAGATGATGTTGCGAACCTCCCTGTTCCTCATGGGCCGTCCCGGAGCGGCCTGCCCAGCGGGACCGGCGCCGACGAGACCGCCGACGAACGGCAGCCCCAGGCCGGTCTGAATCATCTGCCGACGCGTGAAATGACCTTCTGATTTCATGGAAGCAATCGTATCCCTCCGCGCGGGGGCGGGAACGCCGCCGGGGTTAAGCCCGCGCTAAAAGGGGCAGGGCGCCTGGAAGGTCCTCAAGTCCGCCGTCGCGGGGTGAACGATCGACAGCGACAGCGCGTGCAGCATGAGCCGATCCGCCATCGCCAGCACGTCCGGCGGCGCGTAGAGATCATCGCCCAGGACGGGATGGCCCAGCGTCTTCAGGTGCAGGCGAAGCTGGTGCGAGCGTCCGGTACGCGGCGACAGCTCGACCCGCGTGCGGTCGGTTCCGCGCTCGAGGACGCGCCAGCGGGTGACGGCCGGCCGGCCGTGCTCGTGATCGATGATCTGCCGCGGCGGATCATCGAGGTCCTTGCGCAGGGGCAGATCGATCGATCCCTCCTCGCGCTCGATGACGCCGGCCGCGATGGCGATGTACTTCTTCTCGACGAGTCGATCCTGGAACTGCACGCTGAGCTGGCGGTGGGCCTCGGCGTCGAGGGCCATCACGATCACCCCGGACGTGTCGCGATCGAGGCGATGGACGATCCGCGCGCCGGGAAGGGCGGCGGCGATGCGGGCGGCGAGGCAGTCGGCCTTCTCCGGCCCGATGCCGGGCACCGACAGCAGCCCCGCCGGCTTGTTCAGCACGATGATCCGCTCATCGCGGTGGAGGATCTCGGGCAGCGCGTCAGTCATATTCGGCCTACGGTAGCCGCGGAGGGCCTTCCACCGGTGGCCGAGACGGCAAAAAGACGCCATGCGGGTCGTTTGCAGACCTACCATTGGAGGCGATGCTCCGCTCATTCGATCACCGCCGCTACCTCATCCCCTTCCGCTCGCTGCTCCTGCCCCACATCTTCACCGACACGCTGGTGATCGGCGGGGGGGTGGCCGGAATGCGGGCGGCGATCGAGGCGGCCGAGCACGGCGACGTCATCCTCCTCGTCAAGGGCTCCCTGGAAGTCTCCAACACCTGGATGGCCCAGGGCGGCATCGCCGCCGCCCACAACCGCGAGGACACCCCCGAAGCGCACTTCCAGGACACGATCAACGCCGGCGCCGGGCTCTGCGACGCCGGCGCGGTCCGCACCCTCGTCGAGGAAGGACCCGCCTGCATCGACGAGCTGCTCGGCTGGGACATGCGCTTCGATCGCGATGCGTCCGGGGCGCTGGAGTACGGCCGGGAGGGCGCGCACAGCCGGCCGCGCATCCTGCACACGGACGGCGCGGCGACGGGCGCTGCGCTCGTCCGCTGCCTGACGGCGCGTTGCCGGGAGATCGAGTCGATCCGGATCTTCGAGCGCTGCTTCGCGCTCGATCTGCTCACGACGGGCCTGAACGGCAACCGGGGCAACGACAACCGGGGCCCGCACCGCATCCTCGGCGCGATCACGCATCACCCGCAGTATGGCCTGCAGATCATCTGGGCGAAGGCGACGATCCTCGCCACCGGCGGCGCGGGACAGGTCTATCGCGAAACGACGAACCCGAAGGTGGCCACGGGCGACGGGCTCGCGATGGCCTATCGCGCCGGCGCCGCCGTGGGTGATGTCGAGTTCATCCAGTTTCACCCGACGACGCTCTACGTCGCCGGGGCGGGGAGACTGCTCATCAGCGAGGCGGTGCGCGGGGAAGGGGCGTATCTCGTCGATCGCGACGGCGTGCGGTTCATGCCCGAGTATCACGAGCTGGCCGAGCTGGCGCCGCGCGACATCGTCAGCCGCGCCATCGTCGATCGCCTCGCCCAGGAGCAGGCGGAGGCGGTGTATCTGGATGTTCGGCACCTCGGGCGGGAGCGCTTCGAGGAGCGATTCCCCAATCTCGTCAAGGAGCTGAAGAGCTTCGACATCGATCCCGCTGTCGATCTCATCCCCGTGCATCCCTCGGCGCACTATTCGATCGGCGGGGTCTGGACGGACCTGGAGGGGCGGACCACGCTGCCCGGGCTGCTCGCGTGCGGCGAGGCCGCGTGCAACGGGCTGCACGGGGCCAACCGGCTGGCGAGCAACAGCCTGCTGGAGGGGCTCGTGTTCGGCCGGCGCGCCGGACGGGCCGCGGGCCGGATGGGCAACGCCTCGCTGGCCCCCATGAAGATCGTCAGCGACATCCCCGTCCACGAGCACGCCGAGCTCGATCTCGTCGATGTCCGCTCCAGCCTGCGCAGCGCGATGTGGCGCAACGTCGGCATCGATCGCAGCGGGCGGAAACTGGACGATGTGCAGGACATGTTCCAGTTCTGGGCCCGCTACACGATGGACATGATCTTCGACGAGCCGGCGGGCTGGGAGACGCAGAACCTGCTCACCGTCGGCGCGCTGATCACCCGCGCCGCCACCTGGCGGGCCGAGACCCGGGGCGTGCACTATCGACTCGATCATCCCGAGCCGTCCGACGAGCTGCTCCTGCACGCCCTGTGGCGCATCGGCCAGCAGGAGCCCGCCACGCGACCCGTCGACGTTCCCGCCGAAACGCACGCCTGACATGAGGGTAACGATCAGAACGCTGCTGCCGATCCTGACGGTCGCGGCCCTCTTCGCCGGCTGCGAGCCGTACCGGATCGAATATCACAATCGACCGGCGTACTACCGTCGGATGACCAATCGTCCGCTCGATGAACGGGTGGTGCTGGAGGACGGGACGATCCTCGTCTACAACGAGGCCGACCCGTTCGATGAGTCAGGCGACAAGGGCGAGGCGCCCTTCCGGATCCGCGAGGAGCTCGAGGACGGGACCGTCGTGCTGCGGGCGCTGCTGCCCGAGCACGTCCTCGCCAACACGCTGGAGTGCATCCGCAACAGCGAGTACGAGTTGCTCTGGGATCAGATGCTCTCGGAGCGCACGAAGCTGGCGTACGAGGAGCAGAGCCAGGGCGTGGAGGAGTTCGCCGCCTTCTTCCGCGAGCACCGACGGGAGCTGGCCCGCACGCTCAACCGCATGCTGGTGGGCCTCACCGCGCACGAGGTGGTGGTGGAGAGCCAGGGGAACGGGGTGACGGTCTGCCGGTTCTGGCCGCAGGTCGCCAGGGACTTCAAGTTCAAGCAGGTGTCGCTGGTCAACGAGCAGGGCCTGAAACTGCTGCTGATCCATTGACGACAAAGGTCCCGGAGGCGTCCTTCCTGAACCGGCCCTCGCCGCGCCAGCGGCGCGCGGATCGATCCCGCTCAAACGGATCGGCCCGCGGTCAGACGAACCGCGCGACGTCGACCCCGTGCGCGAGGAGGCGAAGGCCGTCGGCGAGCGGATCAAGCCCGCTGGACTCGGCCCAGTAGATCCCCGGCTCGACGAAGGTGACGGTGTGGATGAGCCGGCCCAGCTCGACGGCCACGGGATGGCCGGTGTGGATGAGCGTCCCCGCCCCGAACACGAGGAGGGCGTAGAGCAGCAGGAGGTGCATCAGCGTCCGGAAGATCCCGACCTTGCGACGCGGCTTTGACTCATGGCAGTGATCGCACATGGCATCTCTCCAACAGGAACCCGGCGACAGGGACCTTGTTGGGAGCGGGCGGCGAAGCGTTTCAGGCGATGGCCGGCGACCGGCCAGAGGTCGTGAAAAACAAGCCGGCGGGCCTCGAACGGCCCGCCGTGGGGGGTGCGTGAGGAGTCGAATGGGCCGGCCGCTCAGGCGGGTGCGGCCTTCTGGGTCGGATCGGCGGGGGTGGGCTCCTCGCCGCCGTTGCCGCCTTCCCCCCCCTCGCCGCCTTCGCCCTCCTGCTCGTCGCGGGGCAGCGGCTCGGAGGTGAAGAACAGATTCTCCGCCTCCTCCTTGCGGGTGACGAGGATCTTCTGGAACGGCTTGAACTCGCCGCTCAGCAGCAGCTCGGCCAGCGGATCCTCCACGTGCGTGCTGATCGCACGCCGCAGCGGCCGGGCCCCGAAGTCGGGGTTGAACCCCTTCTCGATCAGGAAGTCCTTGGCGGATGATGCGTCGGCGGCGATCCTCGCGCACACCCGCGCGCTCGAGACCGACCTCGGCCTGAACGTCGCGGG
>JAXHTH010000239.1:0-22220 GCA_034211115.1 Planctomycetota bacterium
GGCCCGCTTCGCCGGCGTCGCCGCGAGCGCTTCCGCGGGGCCGACCGCTCGATCTCCTCCGGCTCCTCCTTCTCCTTTTTCTTCTCGGCCGCGCGGAACGCCTCGTCCTCCGCCTCCAGCTTCGACACCTTCGGCGCCCTGGACGGGGGAAGACTCTCCGGGGACACGTCCGCGTTCCGGTCGTCGTAGGCGTAGTAGTCCACGCGATCGACGGCGATGTCATCGCTGACCCGCACGTCGATCATCTTCCCCGCCGACTCCTCGATGCGCACCAGTTCCCAGCGTTTCCGGCTCAGGAGCACCGAAGCCACCCGCGGCGAGCAGACGATTTCCACCCGCTTGACGCGATCGTGATCGAGAAGGAACCCGACCTGCCGGGTCACGTCGGCGGCGACGGAATCCGGAGCCTTGATGTCGCCGTGTCCCCGGCAGGTGGGGCAGGTGACGAAATGCGTCCGGTGCAGGCTGGGCCGCATCCGCTGCCGCGTCATCTCCAGCAGGCCGAACTGGCTGATGCGGAGGATCGTGCTTCGCGCCCGGTCGCGCTTGAGCCGGTTGCGGAAGCGTTCCTCGATGGCCCGGCGATGCCGGTTCTGGTGCATGTCGATGAGATCGTTGATGATGAGCCCGCCCAGGTCGCGGAGGCGAAGCTGGCGGCAGATCTCATCGACCGCCTCGCAGTTGGTCTGGTAGGCATTGGTTTCGCTGTCGCGTGCGCCGCGGCTGCGGCCGCTGTTGACGTCGATGGCCACCAGCGCCTCCGTCTGCTCGATCACCACCTGCCCGCCGGAGGTGAGGGGCACCTCCCGGTTGTGGGTCAGCTCGATCTGCCGCTCGATGTCGAAGGCATGGAAGATGGGGGTGCTTCGATGATACCGCACCACCTTCGGCGCTGATCGCGGGGCGATGACGCTGAGAAACGACGTCACGCGCTCGTAGGCGGATTCCGAGTCGACGATGATGACCTCGATGGAGGGACGGAGCACGTCCCGCAGGGTGCGGATGAGCAGATCCGACTCGGTATAGAGGTCGCAGGGGGCGGACGCCTTCTTGATGCGCTTCTCCATCACCTTCCAGAGGCGCATGAGGTAGGCCACGTCGCGCTTCAGTTCGGTCTTGGTCTGGCCGAAGCCGGCGGTGCGCAGGATGAAGCCGAACCCGTCCGGGAGGTCCAGGGAATCGAGGACCTTGCGCATCTCGCGGCGGCGTTCCTCGTCCTCGACCTTCCGCGACACGCCCACCCGATCCATGTCGGGCATCACCACCAGCAGTCGGCCGGGGATGGACAGATAGCTGGTGAGGGTCGGGCCCTTGGTGCCGATGCCTTCCTTGAGCACCTGGACGAGCACCTCGTCGCCGCGCCGCAGCGCTTCCTGGATGGGAGGGCGCTCGCGGCGGGGGATTTTCTTGCCCACCCGCTCGGTGCGGCCGGCACCGGGGAAGTAGCGCGGATGCAGATCGGAGATGTGCAGGAAGCCGTTGACTCCCTTGCCGTAGTCGATGAACGCGGCCTGGATGGCGGACTCGACGTTGACCACGCGGCCCTTGTAGATGTTGCCCACGTTGGTCGCGTTGACGGCGCGCTCCGCGTAGAGCTCTTCCAGGTGGTTGTCTTCGAGGATCGCGATCCGGCATTCCTCGCCGGGCGAATCGTTCACGACCATCAGTTCGGTCGGCGGGGCCTTGGGTTTGGACGCCACGGGGGCAACCCTCCGGGTCAATGCAGCCGACGAGGCTGTCCGCGGCGGGACGCGGCGGCGCACTCACCCCCTTGCCCGCAGCACGACGCCAATCCCCTTCTCGGGGATCGCATCGGCCGGGCGTCCGTCCGTCTTGGGTGCGCCTGCAAACGATCGTCCTGCAACGCGAATCTTCTCGTCGGGCGGCCGGATGCGGCATGCCCCGGCGGTCGGGCGCGGCTCGAGGCGCGCGGCGGCGAGGCATGGGCGGCCGGCCATGGCCAACATATGTTTATTTCGCCCGAGATGAAGAGGCGACGGACCAGCCTGCTTCGTCCACCTCGGGAAGCACTTTTTCCAGTTCTTCGCGCAGGCCGTTAAGCACCTGACGCTCGGAATCGAACGACCCCACCTTCCGGGCCAGCCGCTCGCATGTGGGTACATCGACCGATCGGATGACCCGCTTGACGTGCGGAATCTGGGCCGGCACCAAAGATAGCGTACGCAAGCCGAGTCCGATGAGCAACATCGTGTAGAGCACCTCACCGGCGATCTCTCCGCAGAGGCTCGTCTCGACGTTGAACCGCTTGCTGGCCCGGATCACCGCCTTCACGAGCTGGATGACGGCCGGATTGGCCCCGGAATAGAGGTTCGCCACCCGCTCATTGCCCCGGTCCACCGCCAGGGTGTACTGGATCAGGTCGTTGGTCCCGATGGAGAAGAAATGCACCTCCCGGGCGAGGATCGAAGCCGTCAGCGCCGCGCTGGGCACCTCCACCATGATCCCGATCGGGATGTTGGGATCGAAGGCGATCCCCTCCTCCTGGCATTCCTCCATCACGTCGCTCAGGATCATCTTCGTCTGCCGCAGCTCCATCGCGGTCGAGATGAGCGGAAACATGATCCGGATGGGACCCGCCGTCGAGGCCCGCAGCAGGGCCCGCAACTGCGTGCGGAACATCGGGATGTTCTGAAGGCAGTAGCGGATGCTCCGCAGCCCCAGCATGGGGTTCCGCTCCGGCTCCTTGGCGCGTTCCTGGGTGTACTTGTCGGCGCCCAGGTCGGCGGTGCGGATGGTGAGCGGGCGTCCGCCCAGCATCTCGATCGCCCGCCGGTACTCCTCGTACTGCTCCTCCTCCGTGGGCGGATCGGGGCGGGTGAGGTAGAGGAACTCGGTGCGGAAGAGCCCCACCCCTTCGCCGCCGCAGGCGAGAAGCTGCTTGATCTCGTGTGAGAACTCGATGTTGCCCAGCAGGTGAATCGCCGTGCCGTCCAACGTCCGCGACTCGAGGTTGGCGATGTCGCGCGTCTGCGCGGCGCGATCGGCGGCGCGCTGGATGCTCACCTCGTAGCGTCGGATGGTCTCCTCGTCGGGGCGGACGATGACCAGCCCCGCCTTGCCGTCGACGATGAGCCGATCGCCGTCCTCCACCTGGACGGTCACGCGCTGGCAGCCGACGACGACGGGGATGCCCAGGGCGGCGGCGATGATGGAGGTGTGGCTCGTCCGACCCCCGGCATCCGTGACCAGGGCCAGGACCTTGCTCAGATCGAGCGTGGCCGCCTGGGCCGGCGTCAGCTCGTGGGCGATGATCACCACCGGCTCGACCAGTCTCGCCATCCGATCGCTGCTGCGCCCGATCAGGTGGCCCAGCACGCGGCGATCCAGGTCCAGCACGTCGCTGGCCTTCTGCCGGAAGATCTCGCTGCCCATGAGACGGAACCGCTCGGCCAGGCCCTGGAAGGCCTCCGTGACGGCGTAGGCGGCCGGCACGCCCTCCTCGGCGATGTGCCGCCGGATCGGCTCGATCAGCGAGCGGTCGTGCAGCAGGCCGAGATGAAACTCGAAGATCTTGGCCGGCTCGGGTCCGAGGTTGACCTCGGCGCGGTCGCGATCCCCCTCCAGATCGGCGATGGAGGCCTGCAGCGCCCCCTCGAGGCGGGCGAGCTCCTCCTCGCGCCCCTCCGGCGGAACGGCATGGTGCACGACGCGCTCGAGGACCTCCTCGAAGGCAAATGCACGTCCGATAACCGTACCGGGCGCGACCGGAATGCCCTTGATCACTTCCACTGCAGCGCTTCTGCCTCACCTTCGGCGGGTTCAGACCGCCTCCATCGCCCCGAGCCGACGTCGGGGACGAAAGTATAGCCCAACTTCCCACCGGCCGTGACGGCCCTCTCAGGCCGTCTGCCGGCCCCACCGCCCTGCCCTCCTGGCGGCGGCGCCGACCCGGAGCGGCTCAAGGCGATTCCAGCCCCTCCGCCACCCCCTCGACCGTCTCCGGCGTCGGTCGCGACCGGCCGAACCAGAGGTAATACGCCCCCGCCTTGAGGTCATCGACGATCACCATCAGGCACGGCAGAACGAGCAGGATCAGGGCGGTCGCGCTCATCAGCCCGAAGGCGATCGAGATCGCCATCGGGATCATCACCTTCGCCTGGAACGAACGTTCGAGCATGAGCGGGGTCAGGCCCAGGACGGTGGTGATCGTGGTGAGGAAGATCGGCCGGAGGCGCTGCCGGCCGGCGGCGACCAGCCCCTCCACCAGCCCCATGCCCTCGCGGCGCTTCCCGTTATAGAACTGCACCAGGATCAGCGAGTCGTTGACGACGATGCCGCTCAGGGCCACGAAGCCGATCAGGCTCAGGAACGTGAGCGGATAGCCCAGCAGGATATGCCCCCACACGACGCCGATCACCCCGAACGGGATGGCCAGCATCACCTCCAGCGGCTGGACGTAGCTGCTGAACAGCCAGGCGAGGATGACATAGATCAGGATCAGGGCGGCGAGGAAGCCGACGGGAAGGGACTCGAAGGCCTTGCGGATCTGCCGCTGCCGGCCGGCCAGCTCGATCCCCACCGTCGGATGCTGCCGCTCCAGCCGCTTGAACGACGGCATCAGCTCGGGAATCACCGCCTCGGGGCTCACGTCCGGGGCGGTGTCGGCGGTGACCGTCACCGCCCGGCGGCGATCCACCCGGCGAATCGTCGAATAGCTGCTGCCCTCGGTGAGCTCGGCGATCTCCTGGAGGGGCACCCGCCGGCCGGTCGGGCTGATGACCCACATGTTCTCGATGCGGTGCAGGCTCCGCCGCGACGCCTCGTCCAGCCGCACCCGCACGTCGATGTCCTCGCGGCTCTCGCTGAACACGTGCGGATCGAGGCCGAAGAGGGCGCCGCGCACCTGCCGGGCGATGTCGGCGACGGTGAAGCCCAGCGCCGCCGCGCCGGGCCTGAGGGTGATCTGCACCTCCCGCTGACCGGCGGCGTGATCGTCGGAAATGTCGAACACGCCGTCGATGGAGGCGAGCAGCCGCTTGACGCCGGCCACGACGGTTTTGATGTCCTCGTCGTTCTCGCCGGTGACCTGGATGGTGATGTCTGCGCCGCCGGGTCCGCCCTGGATCTCCGAGAAGCTGAGGCTGTCGATCCCGGGCAGCTCCCCCAGCTCGTCCCGGATCGAGGCGATCACCAGCTCCGACTCGTTCAGCCCCGCGTCCTGCCGCTCCTCGACCGGCAGCAACTCGACGAAGAGCTGGCCGATGTGCGTGCCCAGGCCGGCCCCCTGCACCCCGCTGCCCGGATCGACGGTGGCGCTGACGCCCAGGAGGACGCTGATGGACTTCATCTCCGGCTGGGCGGCCGCCACGTCCTCGATCCGCTGCACGACCCGCTCGGTCTGTTCCAGCGACGTGCCGATGGGCATGCGCAGATCGATGATGAGCGTCTCCGAATCGGAGGCGGCAAAGAAGGTGAAGTGCATCCGCCCGCCGGCCACGAGGCCGGTTGTCCCGAACAGGATCGACAGGGCGAGACTGAGACTCACGTATCGGTAGCGCAGCACGAGTCGCAGCAGCCGGGCATAGGCGGGGACGAGGCGCTCCATGATCAGCCGATCGCGCCACGCCTCGGCCCGCCGGAGCCGGCTCGTGGCCCGCCGGGCCCGCCTGCGATCGAGGGCCACGAGGCTGTGGGCCATGTGGCTGGGCAGGATGAGCAGCGACTCCACCAGGCTCATGAACAGGGCGCAGCTCACCACCCAGGGCAGGGCCCCGAGCAGGTCGCCGAACGTCCCCTTGACGAATGTCAACGGCATGAACGCGACGATGCTCGTGAGCACCGTCGCCACCACGGGCCAGAAGACCTGCTCCGTGCCGCTGATCGCGGCCACCAGGGCCGGCTCGTTTCGATCGTGGCGGGCGATGATGTTCTCCGCCACCACGATGGCGTCATCCACCAGCAGGCCGAGCACGACGATCAGGCCGAACATGGTCAGCAGGTTCAGGGTGATCCCGAAGAGCTTCATGAACATGAGCGTGCCGGCGAGGGCGGTGGTCAGCCCCACCCCGACCCAGAACGCCGCCCGCCAGTTCAGGAACAGCAGCAGGGTGGCGAAGACGAGCACCGCACCCGCCCGGGCGTTGCGCACCAGCAGATCCAGGCGGCTCTCGATGAACCGCGCCAGATCCGAGTGCGATTCCAGGTCGCAGCCGGCCGGGAGCGGCACGGAGGAGTTCATCCCCAGCTCGTACGCCTCCCGCCGCCGCGTCTTGAACTCCTGCACCGGCCGACCCCCGGATCCCATGCGCATCATCGCGTTGATCCCCGCCAGCACGCGATCGGTCCACTGCGGCTGGAACTCCGCATCGTCCTTTCCCGAGGCGAAGCGCAGCCCGCGCGCGTAGTTGCGAACCATCTCCGCGATGAGCACCGCGTCCTGATCGCCGACCTTGAACACCGTCAGATCGGCCGACGGCCCGCTTCCGGTCGGCGTTCGGAACCGCGTCTTGATCTGCTCGTCGACGAAATACTCGCGCACGGTGGCGATGTCGCCCACGCGAAGCACCTGCCCGTCCGGCGTGGCCTTCACCACGATCTGCCGGATCGTCCCGGCCCGCTCCTCCACGCCCATCGTCCGCACGTTGACGTTGCCCACGGTGGAGCGCACCGTCCCGCCCGGCACGTCGGTCATCCACGCGCGGATCACGTCGCTCACCTTGGGCAGGCTGATGTTGTGCTCCTGCAGCGCCTCGGCGGATACGTCCACGCGTATCTCGTAATCGCGCACGCCGGAAATGATGATCTCCCCCATCCCACGAAGGGTCTTCAGATCATCGCGCATCTGGCGGATGGAGCGTTTCAGCACCTCCTCGTCGGCCGGGCCGAAGAGGGAAAGCATGATCGTGGGCAGGCGCGGCTCGAACTCGGAAACCTGGATTCGCTCGGCCTCCTCGGGCAGATCGGTGAGGGTGTCGATGGCCCGCTCGACCTCGTCCGTGGCCTCGCTCACGTCATCGACCCCGTCGCGGAACTCGACGGTGATGCCGCCCCCGCCCTCGGCGAGGGTGGTGGTGAGCTGCTCGACCTCGTCCAGGTCGGCCAGCTTGTCCTCGACCTTCTTGGCCAGGCTCTCCTCGATTTCCTCGGGCGTCGCCCCGGGATAGGGCAACCGCACGGAGGCCGACTCCGGCGTCATTTCCGGGAAGAACTCGCGGGTCATCGTCATCGCGCACGCCACGCCGGCGACGAGGAACGCCACCATGAGCAGGTTCACCGGGACCGGCCGGGTCACGCCGAATCGCGGCAGGCTCACGGCGATCCCTCCCCCGTCTCCGGGCGCCGGGCCGCGGCCTCGCCGGTCGAGCCCGCGGGCACCGCCGTCACCGCCACCCCGTCCGGCAGACCGCGCGACGCGTTGGCCACGATCAGCTCGCCCTCCTCAAGCGGCTCGCGCAGGACGACCCACTGGTCGTCGGGCAGCCCAAGTTGCGGCAGCTTCTTCTCGATCTGGAAATCGATCTCGATCGCGCGGCTGACGATCCGCCCGTCGTTGACCAGCAGCAGGCGATCGCCCATCAGCGCCCGCCGCGGGACGATCCACCGCCGCTGCGGCTGCGACGAGGAGACGGTGCCTCGCAGGAACTGCCCCGGCGCCAGGGCCCGCGGATCGTGGGCGTCCTGTTCCAGCTCCACGTACACCGCCGCCGTGCGCGTTGCCTCATCGTCCTCCGGCGCGATGCGGGCCACCCGGGCCGACCAGGTTCGATCCCCGCCGCCCGTCGCGTGCAGCAGCACGTCGTCGCCGACGGCGATGCCTGTCCGCGCGCCGGCGGGCAGGCGCAGCGGCACCTCGATGCGGCTTCGATCGACGACGCGGGCTACCCGCTGGCCGGCGGCGAGATTCTCCCCCACCTCCACATCGACCGTTTGCAGGACGCCGGCGAGGGGGCTGACGATCCGACAGCGCTGAACGTTCTGCATTGCCAACCGCTTCTGGGCTTCCTGCCCGAGCCTGAGCGCTTCGAGGCTGCGCCGTCCGGCGGGAAGCTTGTCGTACGCCTCGCGCGCGTTCGTCTCATCGCGCTGCGCGGCAAGCAGGGCCTGCCGGGCCTGGTCGACCTCCCGCTCCTTGGCCGCCCCGCTTTCCCGGGCCCTCGTGACGCGATCGAATTCCGCCCGGGCCAGGGCCACCTGCGCCTCCGCCAGCGCGATGCGCTCCTTCCAGCTCGCTCGCTCGATCTCCAGCCGCGCGAGCTGAGCCTCGATGTCTTCGATCGACTGCGTGGTAATCTCCACCTGCCGGACGAAGTCGCTGTCATCGAGCCGCACGAGCAGTTGCCCCTCCTCGACCCACGTCCCGGGCAGGATCTCGGTGGGGATCTCAATCACCGTCGCGGTCACCCGCGCCGGCACGTCCGCCGAGTCCATCGCCTCCGCGGTGCCGAAGCCCTCCCACTGCCGGCGCACCTCGACGGCTTTCGCGGGCATGACGACCACCTGCGGGGCCGCATCGCCGCGCCCCGACCGCGCCGGCACCGGCTTCGTCCGCACGAGCCCCGTGTAGATGCCGATCCCGATCGCGAGCAGGAGGATGCAGACCACGACCCGCGTGATGATCGACAGCACGATGTTGCGTTTTCCGGCCATTTCGATGCGAAAAGGAGCTCCGCGCCGTCGGACACAAAGGTCCATAGGGTATGCGATCGCCGCGGATGAAGCGACCGGGCGGAAGACCGAGCGGCCTCGCCTGTTGTCTTCGCAGACGGACGGGTAGGATACGCGCCGGCCCTCCGACGGCCGCGGCGTCGAGTCTCGCGCCCCTGCCCATGCCACAGAGCCCACAGAACGCACCCGTGATCGGCATCGATGTCGGCGGCACGAACATGCAGTTCGGCGTCGTCGATGCGACGGGCGCCCTCATCGGCCGGGCCGCGGCGAAAACCGAGGCGGACGAGGGCCTCGATCACGTTCTGGACAACATCGTCGCGGGTCTGCAGGCCGCCTGCCGCGCCGCCGACCTGGGCCCGGCCGATATCGCCGCGGTGGGCGTCGTCGCCGCCGGGGCGATGGATATTCCCAACGGCCTCGTGCTCATCGCCCCCAACCTCGACTGGCGCGACGTCCCCCTGCGTGACCTCCTTCAACAGCGGATCGGACGGCCCGTCGTCCTCAACAACGATGTCAACGGCGCCACCTGGGCCGAGTACCAGCTCGGGGCCGGCGACGGGCAGGGCGATGCCCTCGGCGTCTGGGTCGGCACCGGCGTCGGGGCCGGGCTCGTCCTCGGCGGACGACTCCACACCGGCGACTTCTTCACCGCAGGCGAGATCGGCCACACCGTCATCGAACCGGCCGGCCCTGCCGGACGACGCACCGTCGAAGACCTGTGCAGCCGCACCGGCATCCGCAACGTCATCGGCGACCGTCTGCCGGATCATCCCGGCTCGATCATTCACGAGCTGACCGGAGGCGACATGACACGCCTCGGCACGGAACAGATCAAGAGCGCCTACGAGGCCGGCGATGCGCTGGCCGTCGATGTCATCCACCGCGCCGCCGATCGACTCGGCGTGGCCATCGCCAATTTCGTCACGATGCTTGCGATGCGCACCGTCTTCATCGGAGGCGGCATCACCGAAGCGCTCGGTGAGCCGTATCTCGATCGCGTGCGCGCGAGCTTCCTCACCGATGTCTTTCCCGCTCGATGCCGGGATTGCCGGCTGGTGATGACGAAGCTCGCCGCCGATTCGGGCCTGCTCGGCGCGGCGCTGCTGGCGCGCCGGGCAACCGCCGAGGCGCCGTAGCGGGCGCGATCGGACGCATCACTCGTTCCGCGTCGGGAGGGCGCGCTTCGCGCCGAACGCCTCGAGATATCGATCGATGGCCTGGAGGAGCCTCTCGGCCCGCGCGCGCCGCGCGGGCTTGTCGGGGAAGCGGCCGATCGACGCCTCGGCACTGTAAACCTCCGGCGGCGGGAGGCGGCGAAGCACCACCTCCCCCGGCCAGCCCTCCGCGGCGAGAAGGCGGAAGCGCAGCACGTCGCCCCCCTCTTCCTCGGTCATCTCCACCACGGCCATCTCGACGTCGTTGCACGCGGCCGCCACCGCCGCCGGCGCATCGGACCACCGGATGCCGTGCGGCGCGGGAGCCGGGGGCTCGCCCGGTCCCTGTCCCTCCGCGGCGGACTCGAGGGCCGCGAGCACGGCGGCCTGCTCCCGCTCATCGAGGACGAGGCGGGCCCGCTCCTCCTCGGGGGTGAGCCTGAGATTGGAGGCGGCGGCGTAGGGAGGCCGCTCGCAGCCGCCCACCCCGAGCAGGCCGGACACGGCAAGGACGATCCACACACGTTCCGCTCGCCGCCGGACGCCGCCCGCATGCCTGCCCCGGCGTCCCGCCCGCGAACGGCCAGGCAGAATCGGCGCTGATGGATGACCCAGATTGCCGCACATAACCATATTGAAACCAACGATTTATCGGACTCACGCCGCCTTCGTCCCCTCCCGCGTGTCTGCCGGAGCATATCGCAAACCGCGTCCCGCGACTATTTGCCCCCACCCGCCCAGCCGATATCCTGTTCTTTGGCTCGGAGTTGGCCGGTGCCCGTCTCCGGGCACGGACCGGCCAGGGAAGATGCGGGCTTCATGTCCAAGACGACCAAGGCCAAGATCCACACGAGCAAGTCCGCCCGGCGCCGCGAGGAGCTTCGGCGGAATCTGCCCAAGCCCACCTTCAGCGCCACCACGCTGTTGAAGCGCCCCGAGTTCGTCAACGGCGGCCTGCTGCTGCTCATCTTCATCATTCTCACCTCGATCTTCGTGGTCTGGTCGCGCGATCGCATCAAGGTCGAGGTCGACCAGATCATGCTCGAGACGCGCCTGACCCGCCTGGAGTACACGGTTCAGGACGAGGAGGCGACGCAGGCGCAGCGCGAGGAGGCCCGGGCCGCCTCACCTCGCGTGTACCGGCTCAATCGCCCGCATCTGGAGGAGTTGCAGCACGCCCTCAACGCGCTGCCCAAGGCGGTCGAGGGGAAGACGAAGCTCCAGGAGATCAACCCGAAGCTCGTCGACGAGTACCGGCTCACCGAGCCGGGGCTCGCCGCCCTCCAGCCGTACGTCACCGAAGGCGAAACCAGCGGGCAATGGCAGAACTGGGTGAACTGGCTCATTCGCGATGAGCTGCGCCGCCGACCCCTCCTCATGCCCGAGGAATCCCAGAAGTTCTACACCACCCTCCACCGGGCGCTGCTCTCACCGGACGACAACAGCCTGGAGGAGCTGACCGACGACACCCGGCCCATCGAGCTCAACGACGACCTCACCGGCCGCTTTGAGCAGATCGTCCGACGGGTGGGCTTCCCGCCCGAGGTGGCGCCGTTCGTGGAGGGACGGCTCGAGCACGATCCCAAGCCGACCTTCACCTTCGACAAGGCGACCACCGATCGGCTGGCCGACGAGGCCGCGGCCGCCGTCGAGCCCGTCATGATCCGGCATCGGCGCGGCGATGTCATCTACCGCCGCGGCGAACAGCTCTCCGCCGGGCAGAAGGCCGAACTGCAGACCGAACAGCAACGCTACCGCCAGCAGGCGGGGTTCGCCGAGCTCTGGCTGCCCCGGCTGGGCATCGTCGGCCTCATCGCGATCGCGATGGTCTTCGCCGGCAGCTTCATCCTCACCTCCTATCCGCGGGTGATGGGCAACACCCTGCGGCAGGTGGCGATCGGCGTGCTCATGATGGCCATGCTCGCGGTAACCATCGTGTTCACCGCGCGATGGCCGGACCTGCTGTATCCCGCGGCGATCGGGCCCACCCTCCTCGTCACGATCATCCTGCTGCTGTCCTATGACCAGCGGCTGGCCCTGTTCCTGAGCATCGTGCAGTGCGCGCTGGTGGCCCTGGCCCTGGAGCAGGGCGTGGGCTGGTTCGTGCTCCTCATGGCCGGCTGCGGCACCATGATCGTTCAGCTTCGGCAGGTGCGTCATCGCAACAGCCTGATCCGGGCCGCGCTGGTCACCGCGGCCGTGCTGGGCGTGGGGACGATTCTCTACGGCCTGCTCGTCTCGCCCATGGTCGAGGGGATCTGGCTCCAGATCGTCGGCAACGCCGCGTGGGCCGTCGCGGCCAGCATCATGGTCGGCTTCCTTGTGCTCGGCATCCTCCCCAGCATCGAGCGGCTGTTCGACATCACCACCGGCATGACGCTCGCCGAGCTGCGCGATCCGAGTCAGCCGGTGCTGCGCCAGCTCCAGCAGCGTGCGCCGGGGACGTACAACCACTCGCTGCAGGTGGCGAACATCGCCGAGGCCGCCGCCGACGTCATCGGCGCCGACAGCCTGCTCGTCTACGTCGGCGCCCTCTACCACGACATCGGGAAGATGAACAAGCCCGAGTACTTCGTGGAAAACCAGTCCGACGGCTTCAACCGGCACAACAAGCTGCGGCCGGCGATGAGCCTGCTCGTGATCATCGGGCACGTGAAGGACGGCATCGAGCTGGCCCGCGAGTACGGCCTGCCCCGCGCGATCCAGCACTTCATCGAGTCGCATCACGGCACCACGCTCGTCGAGTACTTCTATCACGCGGCCAAGACGCAGGCCGAACTCGATCGCAAGTCGGCGGTGGACGAGGTCGAGTTCCGCTACCCGGGCCCCAAGCCGCGCACGAGGGAGGCGGCCATCCTCATGCTCGCCGACGGCGTCGAATCCGCCACCCGCGCCATGGCCGAGCCCAACCCCAGCCGCATCGAGAGCCTCGTCCGCGAGCTGGGCCGCAAGCGCCTCCTCGATGACCAGTTCGATGAATCGGAGCTGTCGTTCCGCGAGCTGAGCCAGATCGAGGACGCGATGATCGCCCGGCTCTGCGCGATCCACCACGGCCGCATCAGCTATCCCGTGGCCCGCACGGGCGAGCCGGCCGAGCCGGGGGCGCGCACGACCGAATCCGCCACCGCATGACCCGTCCGGACCACCGGGTCCGGGACTCGCGCCCGCCGACGACGTCCAGCGCACTTTGCGATACCATCGAACCCGGTTTCCTTATGATCACGACAGACGCTTCGCGGTGGAAGGCGATGTCGTCCATGTCAAAGGCTGTTGAAGAGAAACACGGCATGAAGAGGCGTGTCCCGGGCGTTCATGAAACACGCATCTCGCGCGCCGTTTCATTCCCGGCGATGTTCACGCTTTTCGTCGCCGCGCTGATGATGCCCCATTCACTCGCCCGCGCGCAGGGCACGCGGGGCATCCTCCCCGACCCGATCTCCCATCGCGATGTCGACCGCTACGCGGATGGGCTGGAGGCCAGCGCGGCCCAGCGCGAGGGACTGGCGAGGATCCACGATTCCTATCTGGCCGGGTTCCGGGCGCTGCGTGACGGCCCGATCGAACGGTTCCTCACCGAGCATCCCCGGGCCGTGTCGTTCCATGCCCGCATGCCGGCCGATCGCGCCGAAGCGGAATTGGAGGCCCGCGCGCTGGATGAACTGGCCGGCCGGATCCGCCAGCTCGACGATGGCTTCTTCGGCGATGTGAGGGAGATTCTCACCGAAGCACAGGCCGCCGAACTCCCGCGGCTCGAACGCGACCGGCAGCGCACGCGCTACCGCCAGGGCCCGGCGTTCGTCACCCGCAGCCCGTATCTTCTCGCCGATCTCGCCATCCTCGTCGATGAACTGGAGCTCGATGCCAAGGCGAGACAGACCGTCCGGCCGCTCGTGGAGGAGTACGAACGGAGGTTTCTCGCGGCGCTGAAGCGCCTGGATGATGTCACCTCGGCGCTGCGGCTGGAGATGCTCCGGCAGCGGCGCGTTCACGAGGCGGCGATCCGGCAGGGGAATCTTTGGGAGCACACCATCGTCAAGCGGGCGATCTTCGAGAAGCTCGCAGCGCTCACCGGCGAGCTCGCCGAGATCCACCGGCACGCCCTCCGTCAGTGCAGCGCGGTCCTGCCCGGCCCGGCGGCGGATGCGCTTCATCGACGCTTCTGCGCGATCGTCTACCCCGATCTGCCGCCCGGTCTGGGACCGGCCGGGGAACTCTTCGATCGCCTGCTCGCCGGCGACTCGATCACCGGCGAGCAGCGGTCGTCAATCGAAATGCAACGAGCCGTCTACCGGGAGGCGGCCCGGCGCCTCAAAGAACAGATGTTCGATGTGATCGATGCGCTGCGGGCATCGTCGGCCAGTCATCGCATCCAGTTCAGAGCGGCCTACGACAGCGCCAGCTACTACGAGGATGCGGCGGAGTACGGGGATCGAATCGCCGAGTTGCGGACAGAGCTCGATCGCGTCAACCAGTCCGCCGCCCGCGCCCTGGCGACCATCACCGGCGAGGCGCACGACGTCCCGCGCATCGCGCGCGAGAAACCGAAGGAACCGGGACGTTCGCTTCGCCTCGGCGTCGCCGCCCCGCACGGCGTGGACGGCCCGCGCATCTACTCTTATCGCAACATCCCGCTGGAGCAGCTCATCCTTCAGTTCGGATCGGGCGCGACACGGTTCCTGCCCGATCCGATTCCAGGGTCGGATCTGGAACGCTACGCCCGGCGTCTTGATCTGGATGCGGACGACGAGGCCGTCCTCGCCGAACTGCACGCGATGTACCTGGATCGCTACCGGAAGCTCGGCGTCGAGGGACCGATCGCCCGCGTCCAGCGCCTGCAGCGCACGCTGTTTCAGCGCGACGCCGCCGGAAGAATCGAACTGCCCTCCGTGCGGCAGATCGAACGCCTCTTTGATCTGCGGCGTCAGGCGCTGCCCGCGATCCTCGCCCTTGATGCGCAGTTTCACGACGATCTCGTCACCGTCTGGGGAGATGTGGTGGAATCCGTGGTCTTCGAGCGGCTGCAGCGCGATCGGCTCCGCGCCGTCTATCGGCTCGCCGTGCCCGGGAGTTTCGTTCCCGGTCTCTACCGGCCGCTGCTGACGATCGGGCCCCGCGAACGGAAAGCGCATCGCGACGCCGAGCGCATCACGATCGAGCCGGCCGAAATCGTCGAAACGGCGTGCGGCGATCTTCAACCGGATGTCTTCGACGAGGTGCAGGCCGTCGTCATCGAGGCGGAGGTCGAAGTCACGGCTCTGCTCGAGGAGCTGTTCGAGGCCCGGTTGGAAATGGAGCAGGAGCGCGCCCGACTCCTCGCTTCCCGCCTCGCGCACGATGAGGACGGCACGTTAAACGCCGTCGACGTGCAACCCACCGAGGCCATACTCCGCCTCGACGAACGCATTCACCAGACGTTGCGGGAGATCCGCGCCCTCAATCGGGCTGCGCGTGATGCGATCGCCGCGCGCCTGCCGGAGAGCGAGCGATGGGCGTTCCAGGCGGCATACCGGCGCGCCGGCTACCCGTCCGTGTATGACGACGCCGATCGCGTGCACGACATCCTCTCCGCCGCGACCCGGCTCGATGATCTCGACCCCCGCCAGCGCGAGCAGCTCGATGAACTCTCCAGGACCTATCGGCTCGAATTCGAGCGATGCGCCCGGCGCATCATCGCATCGCGCAACGACTGGCGGGCGCGGCAACGGCATGAAGCGGAACGCGATGAGCTGAACACGCGGACCCGGCTGCGACTCAAGGAGATCCTGGGGCCGGATCGGCTCGAGGCGCTGAGTCGACGCCCCTGACCGGCCCCCGGCTCAGCGCCATAGTGTGCAAACCTCGCCGATGAAGCTCAGCGCGCCGGCGGCAGATGACTCAGCACGCGCCGCTGGGCGTTGCTCATGGGCAGATCATCCAACTCCTGCGTCCCCCGCCACGCGCCCTGTCGCCCCGGCAATCCCCGCCGCCCCCGGATGTGCGCGGCGAAGACGTGGAACGTGATCCGCCGATGCGTCGTCTGATGCTCGAAGACGCCGAGCCTGCGCAGTCCATCGATCGACACCGGCAGCGCCCGCCGAATCTCCGCCTCCCCCAGCCTCCGCTCCGACTCGACGGTCGGCGCCTGCCACATCCCGGCCCAGAGCCCGGTGAGGGGGCGCTGTTCGAGCAGGAGCCGATCGCCGCGCCGAATGAGCACGGCATGATGATGAACCGCCGGCCGCGGCGCCCTTCGTTTCGGCGCCGGGATCTCCTGCGCCAGGCCCCGCCGATGCGCTTCACACAGGCGCGCCATCGGACACCGTCCGCACTCGGGCGTCCGCGGCGTGCAGATCGTCGCGCCCAGTTCCATGAGCGCTTCGTTGAGCTCACCGGGGCGTGGCGCGGCGCAAGCGAGTTCGCCGGCCCGCTTCCACGACCAGGCGACGATCTTCCCATCCCCCGCCGATCCCGCCTTCGCGTGCCACCGCGCCAGCACCCGCTGAACGTTGCCATCCACGGCGGGCACGGCCTGGCCGAAGACGATCGACGCGATCGCCCCGGCCGTGTATCGCCCCACCCCGGGCAGGCGGAGCAGATCATCGACGCGTCGCGGCACGCGACCCTTGAACTCATCGACGATCATCTGCGCCGCCGCGTGCAGGAGCCGGGCACGTCGGTAATAGCCCAGCCCCCGCCAGGCGGCGAGCACCGCCTGCTCATCCGCCCCGGCCAGGGCCCGCACGGTCGGGAATCGCCGCAGGAACTGCCCGTAGGACTCGATCACGCGGACCACCTGCGTCTGCTGCAGCATCGCCTCGGCCACGAGGGCCCGGTAGGCGGTGCGCCGGCGACGCCAGGGCAGGTCGCGGCGGGCGCGTGCGAACCATCGAACCAGCCGATCCGCGCGTTGCCGGTCCATCTTTGACAGGTCCTGGTCGATGAGTGATCTCCGGGGTGAGGCGGCACGGCCTCAAGCGCCGGCCCGCGTTCGCCGAAGGGATCCGAGGTCGGCTTCCAGCAGCCGGCCGACCGTCGACCCCGCCGGCGGGGGCCGGAGGCCGATCTCGCGGCGCCGGCGGCCTTCGCTTGCCCGAGGGCCGGATCATGCTATTCTTTTGCTCCCTCGGCGGGTGTAGCTCAGTGGTAGAGCGTCACGTTGCCAACGTGAATGTCGAGGGTTCGAATCCCTTCACCCGCTCTTGAGACCCGGCGATGCCGGGTCTCGCTGGTTTCGAAACGTCGAGGGCCGCGGAGGAACCGACTCCCTCCGCCGTCGGCGCCGGGGCGATTCCCTCCGGTGCAAGTGGCGGGAGAGGCGACGATGCCCACCTCGCCTCACCCGGGCGGCGTCGGTGTTTCGCCGGTGACGATGGCTCGGATGATCATCGTCATCGCGCCGCCGATCATCCCGCCGATGTTGCCCGCCACGTGAACGACGATTGGCAGAAGCACGCTGCCGGTGCGTTCGCGGTACCACGCGGCGACGAGGCCCAGGCTCGTGGTGAACGCGACGATGATGCACACCGTCCACACATCGGCGCCATGGCGAGCGATCAGCAGGTGCATGGAGCCGAAGAGCAGGCCGCTGGCGAGCACGGCGGAGCTGACGCGGACCCGCCCCAGCCGCAGCGCCTCGCCGCCCGTCATCCAGGTCTGCACGAGCCCGCGCACGAAGATCTCCTCCCCGATGCTCGAGACGATCCATACGCCGACGATGATCTGCCAGAACGCCTGATCCCGCACGAACCCCATCCCCTCGGCGGGGGTGAGCACGATGAGCACGCTGCCGATCGCGCCGCACAGCCCCCCGAGGGCGAGGCCGATGAGCCAGTCAAAGGGCCGGGAGCGCGACAGGCACAAGCCGAAGTCGGCCAGCCGGCGCCGATCGAGGCCCATCATCACGACCGCCAGGGCGACGAGGACGACCTTCAGGCAGAACCCGCCGGCGAACGAGCCCTCGAGCCCGGTCAACCGCGTCACGCCGGCCGTGACCGCCATCGCCGCGAGAAACACGATCCAGCCGGCCACGAACGCGAGCGCGGGATGAAGCCGAATGCGCATGGCGGGTCACGACTCCACGACGGGGCCGCACACCATACCGCAGCGGCGGCACCGCGCCTTCCTCGTCGATGCAACGACACGAGCACCGCAACGGGTGCGGTGCTCGCGAGGAGAACGATCGGGGCCGGCCCCGGAATCGACCGGACAGGGTCAGCGTCTGATCAGGGACACTCGCCCCAGCCGGCGAGGAGCATGAGCAGGTCGTCGGCGTTGACGATTCCGTCTTGGTTGATGTCCGCCGGCCCGCCTTCGTCGCCCCACGCGCCGAGAAGGAAGAGCAGGTCGGCCACGTTCACCAGCTCGTCGCCGTTCACGTCGCCGGGGCATTCGCACTCGTCGGGGATGCCGTTCTCGTTCTCATCTTCGCTCGTCCCGTCGGCGATGTCGCAGACGTCGGGGACGAAGTTGTTGTTGCAGTCGAAGGCGTTGCCGGCGAGGATGTCGCATGCATCGACGGTGCCGTTGCCGTTGCAGTCATCGCCGTCGACGTCGCCGAAGATGTAGGCGGTGTCGATGGCGCCGGCGCCGATGAGGGCGTTGCCGTTGCTGAGGGCGATCGCCGAGCCGAAGCGATCGCCGGCGGTCCCGTCCAGCGCCAGCGCTTTGCTCGCCAGCGTCCAGCCGCCGCCATCGCGGAAATACACGTAGGCGGACCCGGAGTCATCGCCCATGTCGTTGTCCCGCGGCGCGCCGACGATGACGAGGTCACCGCTGATGGACGCCGAGGATCCGAAGTAGTCGCCGGCGGAGCCGTCGAAAGCGACGAGCTTCTCTTCCTCGCCCCAGTCTGAGCCGTCGTGGCGATAGACGTAGGCGGCCCCGATGTCCTGGGCGCCGTGGTCTTCCCAGCTCGCGCCCACGAGCACGGTGTCGCCGCTGATGGAGACGCTGGAACCGAACCAGTCGCCCTCGGCGCCGTCGGAGGCGAGCAGTTTCTCCTCCTCGGTCCAGGACGACTCGTCGAAACGGTAGGCATACGCCGCGCCGGCCTTCTCGCCATTCTCCTCGTCCCAGATGGCGCCGACCACGGCCAGGTCCTCGGCGACGGCCACGCTGTACCCGAAGTAGTCGCGTCCGCCCCCGCCGGACCCGGACACCGTCGCCTCTTCCTGCCACGACGAGCCGTCGTAACGGTAGATCGACGCGAAGCCCGGGTGACCCGCGCCGTCCGAGGGCCCGCGGGCGCCGACGACGACCAGATCGTCGTGGACGGCCACGGAGTAGCCAAAGTGATCGAACGCCGCACCCTCGGTGGGCAGGAGCTTGGCTTGCTCGATCCAGGCGTCGCCGTCGAACCGGTAGACGTAGGCGGCGCCGGAGCACTCGCCATGGTCATCGTCGCCGGAGGCGCCGATGACGGCGAGATCGCCGTGCACGGCCACGGCGCGGCCGAAGCGATCATCCGCCGCCCCGTCGGAGGGCACGAGCTTGATTTCCTCGTCCCACGCGCCGTCATCGTATCGGTAGATGTAGGCGGAGCCGGAGCTGTCGCCGTTGTCACCGTCCCAGTACGCCCCGATCAGCGCGACCGTGCCGTCGACGGCGACGGCGCCGCCGAAGTGTTCGCCGCCGGCCCCATCCGGGGCCTGGAGGGCGGTGACGCACGCTTCGCACTCGTCGGGGACGCCGTTGCCGTTGATGTCAGGGCTCGTGCCGTAGAGGAGATCGCACTCGTCCGGCCGGCCGTTCTCGTTGCAGTCCATGCTCGTGCCATTGGCGATGTCCTCGTCATCCGGCACGCCGTTGCCGTTGCAGTCGGGGTCGCCGTAATCGACGTAGGCGGCGGCGTAGCCGACCCGGGAGCAGCCGTACTCGATGCGCATGTAGCCGTCCTCGCCCCACCCGGTCCCCCAGGAGTTGCGCAGGTACCAGACGCCGCCGGCCCCCTGCGTGTCGTCCCATCCCACCAGCGTGACGGCGTGGTTGATCTGCCCGTCGGAGTGCGAGTTGAACACGCCCCCGTTGTAGGCTTGGAAGGCGCTGTTGACGGACACGGCCACGCCGACCGGCCCGTGTTCGAGGATCGCCTGCTTGATGAGGTGAGGCGGGGCGACGCCGTTGTCATCGCCGATGAACGCCCAGTCGTTCAGGTAGTAGTCGTGCGGGTAGGGGCATTCGCACGGCGCGTCCCAGGCGACGTAGGGGAAGTACTCCTCGAGCACCGCCCCGTTGTCGCCGCACGGATCGGTCGGCCCGTCGTCGAGGTAATACTCGAAGGCCGTGGAATGCCAGCCGCCGTTGCAACTGCCGGCATCCGTGCAGCTCACGAGCCACTGCTCGGAGAGGTCCACCGAATGGCCGTCGCGGATGAGGATGTTGCACTCGACGGGTCCGACGGCGGCGAAGGCCCAGCAGCTTCCGCATCCGCCCTGGTTGCGCACGGGCGTGCAGCCGTCGAAATCGCACCAGTTGAACGCGTCGGGCAGGCCGCGCCCGCCTCCCATCGGATCGAAGGGCGCATCGACCCACCAGCGATCCGGCACGACGAGGCCGCACAGCTCCTCGAGCGGTCGGCGGGTGGCGTCGTTCTCGCCGACCCGGAAGGTCCATCCTTCCGCTTCGCCCCGCTTCCTCAGCGTCTCGATCTCGCGTGGCGAGAGCTGCCCCTGCGCGGCCGTCGCCGCCAGCAGGAGACCCGTTCCGAAGAGCACCAACAATGATCGCAGTCGCGGAGTCTCCACGCTGCATGCGGTCCTGGAATGCATCGACTCTGTTCCTCGCTCGCTGGGGTGGTCTGATAACACGTCAGCGGCCGCGGGCGTCCGGCCTCCTCGCCGGTCGCGCCTCCGGCGCGCTGCGGCGTTAATCCAGTGTAGGACCGTCCCCTCTGCAATAAAGGAAAAACTGATGCATACATCCGCCCGGCGCATTCCTGGACCGGGGATCACCAATCGTCTCCTCCCCGTCCGGGCGGCCCGGATCGACCTCCGCAAATCCCTTCGGGGACGGGAGTTTTGGTATATTGATGAATCGATATACTTCTGAATATCGTGATCGTCCCCCGCTCCCGACCTCGGATCCCCCTGTCCGCCGATGGCGCGCAGGCGCGTCGGTAGAAAAATGAAAGGAGCGCCGCCCTTCGCGGGCGGCGCTCCCTCGCTTACCAGCATCGACAAAGGAGTATCCCGGACCGATCGACACCTTACGGGCAGTCGCCCCAGGCGCCGAGCAGCTCGAGCAGGTCGGCGGTGTTGGTGGTGCCGTCGTCATTGACGTCCCCATCCGGCGTGCCCCAGGCGCCGAGGAGGAACAGCAGGTCGGCGGTGTTGACCACGCCGTTGCCGTCGAAGTCCCACGGGCACGTGTTCTGAACGCCCGTCTCGTAGTACGTGCGGAACGTGTAATCGAAGTCCGGGAACGGGTCGTAGCCCGGGTTGGCGAACACCTGGCCGTCCGGGTAGGGATTGCTGGTGTCGCCGTAAATGCCCATTCCCGTGTTTGCATCCTCGAAGACCAGGTAGTAGGTCTGGCCGGCCGTGATGCTGACCGTGGGCCAGAAGACATCGATCCAGTTGCCGGGCGTGCCGATGTCCGAGGCCGAGGCGAGCATGACGCCGCCCTGGTTGGGAAGCGCATCCCAGAGCGAGATCGTCACCTCACCGGGGTCGCCGACGGTGTAGAGCTGGATGCCCGCACCGCAGATGGTGTCATTCTCCTGCTTGAACGACTGGGCGAGATCGGTCTGCGAGAATGCGGCCATGTAGGTGACGGCGTTGGGCTGGTTCTGATCGATGATGCAGTCGCCGCCGGGCTCGGTGAGAAGCTCGAAGGCGTTGTCCACCTCGCCGGGCAGGCAGTCGCCCGTGACCCGGTCCACGGAATAGGCCGTGCAGTTGAACACCTGCGGCGTGGAAGCCCAGCAGAAGATGCACGGGTTGTCGGGATTGACCAGGATGCCCGCGATCCGCAGCGCGTACGGCCGGCCCTCGACCTGGTAGCAGGGCTCGGGAAGGCGGGCGGTGAGCTTGAAGTACTCTTCACCGAAGGGACCGAAGCACTCCGGTTCCGCCTCGATGTCGCTGAGCGGAATCACGTTGGAGCAGAGCAGTTCGCCCGGCTGCCACTCGCAGGGGCCGCCCTCCACCCACTCGTAGAGGTTGATCTCCACCGCCTCGACGTTGCTCGTCAGCGAGCACGACTCGAAGGTGCTGATGTCGTAGCCGGAGGCCCAGAAGACGATCTCGGTGATCTCTCCGGTCTGGTTGCAGACGAAGTCGTCGTAGCGCACATACGGATTGAGGTTGCTGTTGAGATTGCTGAACCAGCAGCCCTCCTCACAGTCGATGGGCTGGGAGTACTTGACCGTCACGTCGGCGCACTCGGACGCGTACACCAGCAGGTTGCGGTGGAACGGCCCGCAGTTGGGCGACCAGAAGTCGTTCTCGCCGAAGAACGGAA
>JAXHTH010000240.1:0-18025 GCA_034211115.1 Planctomycetota bacterium
AAGGTATTCCAGCTTGGCATTGCGCAACGCTTCGTTTTTTGGGGCGCCTGCTGCGAGCTGGTCGTAAAAAAGTGAAAGGGCAGGGAACTACGAGGATGGCTGGGAAGGCGAGGGGAACATCGATGTCGATCCGCTCTTCGTCGATCCGCTGGGCGGGGACTATCGGCTCGCGCCCGGGTCGCCGTGCATCGATGCGGGGGACAACATGGCCGTGCCCGAGGGCGTGGACACCGACCTCGACGGCAACCCGCGCTTCGTGGATGATCCCGCGACCGAGGATACCGGAAACGGGGAGCCGCCCATCGTGGACATGGGCGCCTATGAGTTCCCGCCTCCGCCGTGCCCGGGCGACTTTGATGACAATGGTCGTGTCGATGCCGCCGACCTGCTCATCCTGCTCGGGCAGTGGGGGACGGACGGGGCCTTCGGCGGCGACGTGGATCGCGACGGGGATGTGGACACCGTCGATCTGCTGGCGCTGCTCGGCGCGTGGGGGGAGTGTCCGGAGTAAACGTTCAAACGTCGAAACGTCGAAACGTGGAAATGTCGAAACGTTGAAGTGGGCATGAAGCGGGGGTTCGGGGGTGACCCGGGGCTTCGCTGCGCTGCGCCCCGGCTTGGGGGGTGATTGCGTCGTCTGCGCAAGGGAAACGCGGGACGCCCCACCGTGCGTCCCGCGTCAGGCCCTCTCCATGCGCAGCAAGTAGCGGTTCCGTCTCGTCTGCCGGGGGCTCAGGAGGCCTCCGCCCGCGGGTGAGCTTCGTCGTAGGCCTCGCGCATCCGTTGCGTCGTCAGGTGCGTGTACACCTGTGTCGTCGACAGCGACTGGTGGCCCAGCAGTTCCTGCACGGAGCGGAGATCGGCGCCGTTGTCCAGCAGGTGGGTGGCGAAGCTGTGGCGCAGGGTGTGGGGGCTGATGTCCGGATCGAGGCCGGCCTTGGCCAGGTACTTGCTCACCTTTCGCCTCACCGAGCGCGTCGAGAGCCGGCCGCCGTGCTTGTTGATGAACAGCGGGGCGTCGGCCTCATCGCCCGCCTCGGCGGCGCGGGGGTCGGCGCGAAGCATCTTCAGGTAATGTCCGAGGGCGGCGAGGGCGTGGGAGCCGAGGGGGACGATGCGCTCCTTGCGCCCCTTGCCGCGGATGATCATCGCCTGCCCGGCCTCGTCGATGTCCCCGCGGTTGATCCCCACCAGCTCGCTGACGCGGATGCCCGTCGAGTAAAGCGTTTCGAGGATGGCGCGGTCGCGCGCCCCCAGCAGGTCGGTGTCATCGGGCGCCGAGAGCAGCTTCTCGACCTGCGTCACGTCGATCGCCTTGGGCAGCCGCTTGTTCTGCCGGGGCGTTCGGATCAGCAGCATGGGATTGGAGGCGACGAGCCCGCGTCGATCCATCCAGCGATAGAAGGAGCGCAGGGTGGCGATCTTGCGCGCCATGGTCGCCGAGGAATACTGATGCTCATCGAGCTGGGCGAGGAAGGCGCGGACGGCGTTGGCGTCGGCCTGAAGCATGGCCCCGGTGATCGTGGGCGGGCCGAGGGTGGCCACCACGTCCGTCTTGTCGTCCTTGGAGCGGTCCGGCGGGTTCTTGATGCGATGCTCGAACGCCTCGCGCTCCTGCGTGGGCGTGGCATTGATGTCCCGGGCCTCGCCGACGAACTCGGCGTACTGGCGCAGGTCCACCCCGTAGCAGCGGGCCGTGTAGGGGCTGAAGTGGCGCTCATCGAGCAGGTATCGGATAAACGCGTCGACGATTGGCAGTTGGTCAGTCATGTTCTCGCTCATCGCTTCACCGGTGCCTTCGGCGGGATTGGGTTGGGGTGAGACACGATCGACACGGTCCGGCCGGCGGGTTCAGGTCATGCGGCCTCGTCCTCCGGAGCCGTGTTGAGGCGAGGGCGTATCGGCCTGCACGCGAGCGATCTGATGGCAGACCACCGAAGCGTCGAACCAGTCGAAGGGCGCCTCCGGGTCGCGGGCCAGGCGCGCCACGTGCGCGATCATCGCGCGGGCGTCGTGGTCGGCGAACCGGAAGGTCCAGCGATGCGCCCCGTGGCGAAGCGTGATGCGATGCATCCCGCCCTCGTGCCATCGGTGTCGCCGCGGGAAGTGACTGGTGTCGGCCATCCATGGACCTCGACTCGATGCGCCGAGGCCGCAACGGCCGGGACGCATCACCTGGGTTCCTTCGCCATCGGCATCAGCCGCGCCCGCTCGGAGGCGAGCAGATCGGCGATCAGCCGATGGCAGACGAATTGCGTGTACAGATCCATGCTGACCAGGTAGATCTCGTCCTCGTAGGCGCTGTCCGGTTCGCTGCGCCCGGACGCGTAGTCCCGGAGGCGGCGGACCGTGTCGTGGTTGGCCGCGTCGAAGACGCCGGCGGCCTGGGCCACCGGATGCGGCGGGCCCAGCTCGCCCGGGGCCGGATCGCCCGCGATCGAGCGGCCCAGCGCCTGCGGGTCCAGCGCCACGCCGGCGTGCGGTGACCTTGCGTAAAGCTGCACCGCCATCCCCAGCGTCATCGGCCGGTAGGGGTCGTACGCCGTCACCGTGCCCACCACGAACCCGTCAAGGTCCAGCACGTTCATCAGTGTCAGCGCGTCGCCGTGCGAATCGACGGCGGTCATGCGCAGCTCGCGCATGGCGCGGATCACGCGGTTGACGGGGATGACGTCGATGTACCCGACCTGCTGGGCTTCCTTCATGAACGCGTCGGCCATCGCGGCGCCGTCGACGATCGATGCGCCCGACTCGTTGGCCATCGGGGCGACGGCCCAGAGCCGGGGGCTGTCGTAGGGCGCCTCGAGCATGGCGGGGCGCTCAAGCTGCGGCCCGCATCCCGCGGGAAGGGCGAAGGCGAGGGACGTGAGGATGAGCGCGGCGAGGGCGGGCCTCGGCACGCGCCGGCCGTTCCCTGGCTGCATGGTCTGTGCACTTGTCATGGCGTCCTGCCTCAGCGACGAGCTCCGCCCGTCGGGAATCGATCGGCCGGCCACGAGGCCGGGTGATCGAGAAATCGCCGAGCGCCCGTTTCAGGGCCGCTCGTCGCTGCCGCCCGTGTCGGGGTCGGCGGTGACCAGCCCGCTCTCGCGGGTCGGCTGAAGATCCATCGTCCGCCCGGTGGCGACGGCCCAGATGTTGTCGGTGCCGGATCGGTCGGAGAGGAAGTAGATCGTTCCGTCCGCCGCCCACGTCGGGTAGAGGTTGAGGAAGCGGCCGTTGGTGAGATTCGTCTTGTTCGTGCCGTCGACGTTGATCGCCCAGAGGTCGGACTGGAGCGGGCGATCGGTCCGAAGATCGTCCGGCTCGACGACGGTGACGAAAACGATGCGCGTCCCGTCCGGCGACCAGGCCGGATGCATGACGGCGGCGTTGGCGGCGGAGATGATTTCCGTCGGATGCAGCCCCTCGCCGTTGATGCAGTCGATGGTCCAGATGCTGAACAACCGGCTGCCGCGCTCACGCGCCCGCTGGAAGACGATCTTGTTCCGGGCCGGGTCCGGGTTCCACTGCGGGAACAGCCCGTACTCAAGGAAGTGCGGGGCGGCGGGGTTCTCCACGTCCGCCACCCACAGCTCCCACCGCCCGGACTGGGCGCCGAACTTGCAGTAGGCGAGCTTCGCGCCGTCCGGCGACCAGGTCGGATGCAGCTCGTGCGCGGTGTCGCTCGTGAACTGGATCGGCGGGCCGCCGCTCGTCGTCGTGATGTAGATGTCCCAGTTGCCCGAGCGGTTGGAGGCGAAGGCGATGCGCTTGCCGTCCGGGGCGACGGCGGGCATGACATCGTCGGCCGGATCGGCGGTGATGCGGGTCTGCGTCTTGCCGCGCGTGGACTTGATGAAGATGTCGGACGTCAGGCCGTGCTGGGTCGAGGCGAAGGCCATCACTGCGCCGTCGGGATCGACATCGGGATCGAAGCACGCGCCCTCGCTGATCGCGGTGATCTGGGCGAGGTTGCCGGCGCCGTCGAATCGTCCGCCCGCGTTGGGGCGGCTCATCAGTTCGCCGTAGAGTCCGATGAGGGCGGCGTGACGCGCGGCCCGGCCGCTCGCATCGGCCTCTTCGTCATCGCCCGGCGTCTGGAACTGCGCCTCGGGCCGATCGGTGGCGTAGGCGATGCCGCGCTCGCTGTGCTGGACCGGCCGGCGGGCGGCGTAACGCAACTGCCCCGGCTGCGCAGAGGCCTGCGTGGCGGTCGGCTGCCCCGTCGAGCAACCGGCGAGGACGAGCAGGGCGGCGATCAGCGGGAGTCGTGTATCCAGTTTCACGATCGGGTCTCCGTCTTCGCATCCGCGCCTTTGATGCACCGTCCGAGAAGTCCAACGCGGACGATTCCGGGCCGCTTTGCCGAACTCGCCGCCCGAGGGGCCCTCCGAGAAGGCAGATGGCGGCCGGGCGGTTCGTGATCCCGGGACGGATCCAACCAGTCCCACCCTGACGCGCGAGCGCCGGAAGGTCTTTATCGGACGAATTCCCGGCGACCCTTGAACCCGCAAGCGGCGTTCGAACAGGTCCGCCCTCGCGTTATCGGCGTCCGAAGACGGCCTCCTGAGTCCGAGTTGCGGGGAATTGAAAAGATCCGATTTCGACGTCGTTTGATCGCCGACCGTGTTCGAGGCATCCGCAGACAGGTTCGCGGGCCGGCGGGCCGGTCTTCGCCGGCCCCGACGCGGGGAGCGGAAATCGCATCGCCGGCTCGTCGTCGCGCCATTCCCCGCCGGCGCGGAGGCGTGCGCGCCAAGTACCGATAAACCGGTCGCCCCCTGCCGGGGGATCAGGTACACTTGTTCGTTTCCCTCATTTGCCTCCGATCGCGTAGCTCAGACGGCAGAGCAGCCGCCTTTTAAGCGGCAGGTCCTGGGTTCGATTCCCAGCGCGATCATTCGGCGACCGCGGACCGCGGTCGGCCGGGATCGGGAGGGGCCTGTAGCCCATGCTGGTGGTACATGCGAACTGGACCGACGGCGCGCTGCGCATGTGGGCGGAGTCTCTGGACGCGTACCAGCGGGCCGCGGACGAAGACGGGCGAACTCCGAAGGCTCTCGCCGCCCGGGCGGACGATGCGGCGCCCGCTCCGCCGGGCGACGATGCCGGCGCCGTCGCGCTCGTCGAGCCCGCCCCGCGGCACCCGTTCGCCCTCGACGGCATCGAGCTGGAGCGGGCGCTGTCCGAGACGCGGGGGGTCAGCCTCGCCGACGGCGTCTGCACGATGCGACTCCGGCTGCCGACCGATTCGATCGGGTCGGCCCGGCCGCAGCCCAGCGATCGCCTGGCGGGGATGATCGCGGCCCGCGATCGGGGGCGTGAGCCGCGCCTGGGCGTGTTCGACGTGCCCGGCCTGGCCCTGCCCGGCGACCAGGCGATCGCGATCATGCTGGCCCTCGAGAGCAGCGGGTCGGGCCGGGAGATCGAGTTCGGCCATTCGCTGCGCTACTGGATGGGCGTCTGCCGCTTCGTCCTCGAGCTGGTGGTCGATCAGCGGTTCATCCCGACGCTGCTCCAGAGCCGGGGGGCCGATCTCCGCGCCGCGTGGCAGCCCTGGCTGCACGATGAATCGACGCTCCAGCGGGTGGGAGCGCTGCTGTCGGGGATGCCGCCCGTCGTGCGGGCCGTGGTCGATGATCATCGCGGCCGGCCGTGGTCGATCCTCGACGAGGCCCTGCGCGTGCTCACCGACGCCACCGTCCGCCGCGCCCTCATCGCCGAGGATTTCATCGAGGCGGTGGAGGATCGGGACGCGGGCGAGGACCCGCACGTGGCCTGGCTGGCGGGCCTGCTGGGCGAAGGGGACGGCGTCGATCCGCCGGCCGATTCCGGCATCGAGATGCTTCGCGACGTCGCACGCTGGATCTCCGCCCTCGACGACACCGGCCGCGACCGGCCCGTCCGGCTCTGCTTCAGCCTCAGCGAGCCGCCGGAGGAGGAGTTGGACGGCGGGCGATTGACCCCCGATGACGACGTGCGATGGCGGCTCAGCCTCCACCTCATGGGAACCGGTGAAGAGCCGGTGATGATCGACGCGGAGCGGATCTGGCGCGACCCCGCCGCGGCCCGGCTCGTGGGCGGGGGGCAGGTCCGCGACCCGGAGGAGCTGCTGCTGAGCGAGCTGGGCCGGGCGGCGCGGATGGCCCCCATCCTCGACGCCGCCCTCTCCCAGGCCGAGCCCACGGGCATCGATCTCACCACCGCCCAAGCGTACACGTTCCTTACCGAATACAGGGAAGTCCTTGAGGAATCAGGGTTTGCGGTGATCGTCCCGGCCTGGTGGGGCCGGCCCTCCGCACGGCTGGGGGCCAGGCTCCAGGTCGAGGCGCCCTCGATGGATTCGATCACCGCCGAGGCGGGCAGCGGCGGCGCGGCCGGCCGCAGCCTGCTGGGGCTCAACAGCCTCATCCAGTATCGCTGGCAGCTTGCCGTCGGCGATCAGCCCCTGACGATGGACGAGTTCCGCGAGCTGGCTCAGCATGCCCGGGGCGGGTCGCTGCTGCGGCTCCGCGGCCGGTGGGTCGAGATCGAGCCGAAGCAGATCGCCGAGGCGGCGAAGTTCTTCGAGTCGCATCCGGGTGGCGAGATGACGCTCCTGGAGGCCGTCCAGCTCGCCCACGGCGCCGGCGCGGACCGGCCGGGGTTGCCCGTGTTCGGAATGGACGCCACCGGCTGGGTCGCCGACCTGATGGGGGCCTCGTCCGACGAGGCCCGCATGCCGCGGGTCGCCCAGCCCACGGGATTCCAGGGCAAGCTGAGGCCGTACCAGGAAGTGGGGCTGAGCTGGCTGGCGTTCCTCGATCGCTTCGGCCTCGGGGCCTGCCTCGCCGACGACATGGGCCTGGGCAAGACCATCCAGCTCATCGCCCTGTTGCAGGCGGAGCGCGAGCGGGGCGACGGCGCGCGCCTCGGCCCGACGCTGCTCATCGTCCCCACCTCCGTCATCGCCAACTGGCAGCGCGAGCTCGCCCGCTTCTCACCCGAGCTGACGGTGCACATCCATCACGGCCCCGACCGCCCGGTGGGCGATCGTCTCATCGAGATCGCGGGCAAGCACGATGTCCTCATCACCACGTATACGCTCATCAGCCGCGATCAGGAGACGCTCGTCCGCATGCCCTGGCATCGCGTCGTGCTCGACGAGGCGCAGTACATCAAGAATCCGCCGACGAAGCAGACGGCGACGATCCGCGCGCTGAAGACCGCGCGCCGCGTCTCCCTCACCGGCACGCCCGTCGAGAACCGGCTCAGCGAGCTGTGGTCGATCATGGAGTTCTGCAATCCCGGCTACCTCGGCCAGCCGGGCGAGTTCAGGCGACGCTTCTCCGTCCCCATCGAGCGCCACCGCGATCAGCATCGCGCCGAGCAGCTTCGCCGACTCGTGCGCCCGTTCGTGCTCAGGCGTTTGAAGACGGATCCGACGGTGATCGACGATCTCCCGCCGTGCGTGGTCACCAAGGAATACGCCACGCTGACCGGCGAGCAGGCGGCGCTGTACGAAGAGGCGGTGGGCAACATGCTCGGCCGCGTCGGAAAAGCCGAGGGCATCCAGCGCCGCGGGCTCGTCCTCGCCACCCTCGTCAAGCTCAAGCAGATCTGCAATCACCCGGCGCAGGTGAAGAAGAACGGCGAGGGAACGCGCCCGGTCGAGGCCGACCGCGCCGGCGACGGGCTGCTTTCCGCCCGCTCGGGCAAGTGCCGACGCCTCATCCAGATGCTCGAAGAGGTCCTCGCCACCGGCGACAAGGCGCTGCTGTTCACGCAGTTCCGCCGCATGGGCCACCTGCTCGAGTCGATGCTCCGCCACGACCTCGATACGGAAGTGCTCTTCCTGCACGGCGGCACGCCGCCCAAGCGCCGCCAGCAGATGATCGATCGCTTCCAGGATCCGGACGGCGGGGTGCCGATCTTCATCCTCTCGCTCAAGGCGGGCGGGATCGGCGTCAATCTCACCGCCGCGAACCACGTGTTCCATTTCGATCGCTGGTGGAATCCTGCGGTGGAGAATCAGGCCACCGACCGCGCCTTCCGCATCGGGCAGACGCGCACCGTGCACGTGCACAAGTTCGTCTGTCTCGGCACCCTCGAGGAACGCATCGACCAGATGATCGAGCAGAAGACGGAGCTGGCCCAGAACATCATCGGGGCCGGCGAGGACTGGCTCACCGAGCTCTCCACCGGCCAGCTCCGCGACCTGCTCATGCTGCGTGACTCGGCGATGGACGTGGAGGGCGAATCATGACCCCGCCCCCCGCTCCGGAAGATCGGTCGGGCGATCGAGCCTCCGCGGCGGCGCGCTCCGCGCGCGCTGCGGCCCGGCGCGCCGCCGGAACGGAGCGCCGAGCCGACGGCCCGCGCCGCGTGCGCACCGGGATCAAGCTCCGCGCCCGCGAGGATGTGACGACGACGACGCCGATCGCCGAACGATGGCGGCGGCTGATCGAGGACGCCGTCCCGCGCGCCGAGCTGAGCGAAGGTCTGCGCTACGCCCGCCTCGGGCAGACGACCTCGCTGGCGGTCGAGGACGGCGCGCTGCGCGCCACCGTGCAGGGCAGCAGGGTCAAGCCGCACGAAACCGGCATCGGCATCGGTCAGTTCTCGTCCCTCCAGTGGGATCGCATCGTCGAGGCGATGGCGGGGGAGGCGGTCTACCTCGTCAAGCTGCTCGACGGCGAGCTGCCCGAGGGGTTGGACACGCTCCTCGGGGCGCTGGGGCTGTCGCTCCTGCCCGAAGACGCGGCCGAACTCGACATCAAGTGTTCCTGCCGGGTGAAGGGCCCGTGCCGTCACGCCGCCGCGATCGGGTACCTGTTCACCGAGCAGCTTTCCGCGGATCCGTTGTTGATCCTGACGCTGCGCGGCATGCCGGCTTCGCGCCTGCTGGAGCGCCTGCGCCAGGCGCGGACGATCCAGGCGCGGGGGGTGGCCGCAGCGCACGCGGACCCGATGATTCCCCAGCGGGCGGAGGATGCCCCGCCGCTGGAGGCGTGCGTCGAGGAGTTCTGGCGTCCGCCCCCGGGCGCGCGTGGTCAGTCGGCCCCGCCCCCGCCCCAGCACGTCTCGCACGCGCTGCTGCGCCGCCTCGGCCCGCCGCCCCTCGATGGCAGGTTCCCGCTCGTGGGCTTGCTCGCGAGCATCTACGACAGCGTCGCCCGGCACGCCGTCCACCTCCGCGACCAGGCCGAGCGCCTCGAAGAGGGGCGCGAGACGCCGGCGGACGAGTCGGAATGAGGCGGGTGATGCCCCAGTTTCGGGCGGCGACAACGAGCGAAGTCATCCCACTTCTCCCGCCTTCCTAACTGCACTCATCCTGTTTCGCTGCACGAGGGCATCCCACGCCCGCCGGAACAACCAGGCCCCACTCTGTTGGAGCGCGACCTTGGTTGGCCTTCACCCCATGGCTATTAATTCGGGACAGTCACCTATTCTTCAAAATAGGTAACTGTCCCGAATTTAATTTCAGAAATAGGTGACTGTCCCGAATTGGAGTGGGTGACGTTGCAGAGACTCTGCGCCGGGCCTCTATCACGAGGCGGGAAACGGACACGTCCAATCGGAGCCCGCGGCGCTGCCACCAATCAGTCCAGCCGTCCCAGCAGGTCGTAGACGGCGGCGCGGAGTTGTTCATCGTCGCCGCGGGCTTCGGCTTCGGGGCGCTGGGGGATGCGCAGGTCGGGCATCGCGCCGTGCAACTCCATGTTCACCGGCTCGGTAAAGCCGTTGCCTTGCGTGGGGGTGACGAACCAGCCGCGGAAGGGGAGGCGGACGAACGTGCCGTCGATGAGGCGGAACCCGCCGGTGGAGATCACGCTGCCGTGCGTCTGCTGACCGACCAGCGTGCCGCGCCCCAGCGTCTTGAACGCGTGGGAGACGATCTCCGCGTTCGAAAAGCTCTTGTCGTTGCACAGCATGTTGATGGGCAGCGTGTAGCGCTGGATGAACAGCCGATCCTGCGGGTAGTGGCCTCTGTTGGACCAGTCGGCGCCGCGCGGGATGGTGAAGGCGTGCTCCTGGACCATGATCGAAGCGAGCAGGCGGTCGGCGGTCCAGCCCCCGCCGTTGTTGCGCACATCGATGATCAGTCCGTCCTTCCCGTCCGCGGCGGCGAAGAGATCGCGCTCGAACACGTCCAGCGATGACTGGTTCATGCCGCGGATATGGATGTAGCCGAGCCGGCCGTCTGACCACTCCTCGACGAGTCGTGCATTCTCGAGCCGCCACGCGCGGTATTTCAGGGAGCGTTCGCCGTAATAGCTCGTCGGGGTGAGGAGCACATCGAGGTCGAGCGTCTCGCCCTCGTCGGTGTGTCGCGTGATCGAGATGACGGTCTCCTCGCCGACGCGGCCCTTGAGCATCGAGCGGATCGTGTCGTCGGCACCCACCGGCTCGAAGTCGACGGCGGTGATGACATCGCCGACCTTCAGGGCCATCGGCCCTTTCGCGGCCGGTCCTTCGGGGATGATGTCGGTGACTTCGTAGCCGTCATCGACGCGTCGGGCGTCGATGCCGAGCCGGCCGTAGCTCTCGCGGTTGGATGGGGACTCGCCGCGTGCGCTGATCCCCAGGTGCGAGCCGTTCAGCTCGCCCACGAAGCGGTTGGCGACCCAATTGAACTCATCGGCGGTATGCGCGCCGAGGACGAGCGCGTGATACTCCTCGGTCAGGGCCGGCCAGTCCAGGCCGTTCATCGTCGGGTGGTAATACTCTTCGCCCAGCCGTCGGGCGGCTTCGCGGAACTTCTGGCTCGACTGCTTCTCGAGATCGATGCGGATGCGATCGCCGATGCTGACGGTCTCCATCCCGCCGGTGGGCTTGATGGTGGCGGCACGGCCGCCGGTGACGAGGATCACCTTGCCGCCGGTGAGGGAGACGTGCTGGACGGACGCGTTGCCGGCAATGCGCTTCTGCCCGCTGCCGTCCCACTTGATGGAATAGAGCCCGGGCGCATCGCCGCGCGCGTTGAAGATGAGATGCTCGCCGGAGGGCGTCATTTCGAGCCCGGTCTCGTTGCCGGAGATGCCGGTGATGCGGCGGAGGCGGAGGTACGCATCGTCGAGGTCGAGCGCGTCCCGTTCAACGATCAGGGGGGATTCATCTTCCGCACCGGCTTCTTTCTCGTCATCCTTCTTCGTGTCTTCCTTTCCGGCGGCCGGGGCCGGGTGCCGGACCTTGAGGGGTTTGCGCTTCTTTGCCGCCTTGCCCGCCTCTTCGTAATACTCTTTCAATTCCTGAGGCGTCAGGGCTTCGAGGTCCTTGTCGAGGTAGACGGCCCAGACGTCGTACTCCTCGTTGATGCGCTCGGAGATGAAGCTGAGAATCTTCCCGTCGGCCGACCAGCGCGGCGAGGACTCGTTGTCCGGGTGCCGCGTGATGTTCACGGGGCCCCCGGAGCCGGCGGAGCCCCCGGAGCTCGCCGAGCCCCCGGTGCCGTCGGCGGGGACGATGAAGATGTCCTGGTTGAAGTTGAGATTGCTCTGCGCGTAGGCGATGTACCTGCTGTCCGGGCTCCACCGCCAGTGCGTGCCCGGATCCCAGCCGGTGACGAGCGTGCGGATCTCGCGTGATTCGAGGTCCATGATGTGGATATCGCCGCGGGTGCCGCGGAAGGCGAGCATCGTCCCGTCCGGCGAGGGGCTGGGATTGCGGTCGTTGACGTTGCGCTGCACGACCGGCTCGATGTCGAAGGTCATCGCATCGTGCCAGCGGTCGGGCTGAAGTTCGGGCGGCAGCTCTTTGTCCTCTTTCTCCTTCTTCGGTTTGTCCGAATCCGAGCCGGCGTCTTCATCTTCATCGGGAGCGCTGACTCGCGTGGCGGTGACCTCGACGACGGTATCGTCGGCCGTCGCCGTCCCGCGCGCCGTGCCGTTCTCGATCGTGAGCCGGAAGGTGATGACGACCTGCGGTCCGCCGGCGGCGACGCTGAACTCCAGCGTCTTATTGGCAGGATCCCAGGTCCCGGTGACGGGGCCGGAGTAGGGGCCGGCGTCGAGCGAGCCGCTCACGCTGTTGTCATCGTGCAGCTTCAGCGTCAGCGTATAGGAGACGGCGGCTTCCTCGGGGATCTCGGCCGAGCCGGACCAGACGCCGCTGACGGGATCGTCGGTGGCGGGCGCGGCGTCGGATGAAGACTCCGACCCGCCGCCATCCCCGTCCGCCTCCGCCTCGGCGGCGGGCTCTTCCTTCTCCGGCTTCGTCTTCTCGTCCTTCTTCAATCCCATCGCTTCTTCGAACGCATCCTTGATCTCGCCGCGCGTGCGCTTGACGGTGGCGGCGTAGATCGACTCGGTGCCGTCCCGGTCACTGGTGAAATAGAGCTTCCGGCCGTCGGGCGACCAGGCGGGGTTCTTCTCGCGCGCGTGGGAGTTCGTGACGCGGCGGGTGGGGCTGCCGTCTTCGATGTTGCGCACGTATACCTCGCCGTAGGCGATCATCGCCATGACCTGCCCGTCGGGGCTGAGCGCCGCCTCGCTCACCTCGCGGCCGATGTTCTTCAATTCGTAGTTGTCGCGTTCATCCTCGATCGCCTCGAGATGCAGCGGCTGCGGCTCGGCGTCGGGATCGGTCAGGTCGAGCGTGTAGAGCGTGTTCCAGGCGGCGAGGACGGCCAGCGAACCGTCGGCGGTGACATCGAAGCCGTGCACCGGATGTTCGCGGAACGAGGTAAGCCGCACCGCGCTCTCCTCGCCGTCCGCCGCGCTCATGCGATAGAGATTCACGCAGTCCAGTTCGCGGTCGGACATGTAGAGCAGGGTGTTCGGCCCGCTCCAGGTCGTCAGGCCATCGTGGCCGCGATGTTCGGTGAGCCGGCGGAAGGAGTCATCGCGTCGATCGAAGAGCCAGACATCGGCGTTGTCCGGCCCTCGATAGTGCCTGCGCTCCCAGCGGTCGTAGTAGCCGGCGCGGGTGAAGACGACGCGCGTTCCGTCGGCGCTGACGACCGGCTCGGAGCCGAAGGCGTCGTGCACGCGCCGCACGTCGCCGCCTCTGGTGCTGACCATGTAGGGCCGGTAATCGCGGTAGACATCGCCTTCGAGGGTGGCGTGGAAGGTGACGACCTCCCCGCCCGCCTCATCGACGCCGAACGCGAGACTCGAACAGGAGCGATCGACGTCGGTGAGCCGGCGGACGTTCGTGCCGTCGGCGTTCATCAGGTAGATGTTGGCGTACCCGTTGCGATCGGAGGTAAAGGCGATGCGCGTCCCGTCGGCGCTCCAGGCGGAGCGCAGATCGTCCTGGGGATGGACGGTGAGGCGCACGGCGCGCCCGCCTGCGATCGGCGCCTTCCAGAGATCCCCCCGCCAGGAGAAGGTGATGTGGGAACCATCCGGGCGGATGGATGGGTATCGCGGCAGATCGACGCGGCCGGCGTCGTTATCGGTATCGGCGCCCGCCGCCGCGCTCGGCGCGGCGAGGATCGCGAGCATCGAGAGAACGAACAAAACGCGCATCGGGCGGTGAACTGGCATCGTCTTCTCCGGCAAACGACGGGTGTCGGGCGGGATTCCGCCCGCGGGGCGATCCGACCATCCGACTGTCGGCATCGGCGAGGCGCCGCACCGGCATGAGCGGTCGGCGCGTGATGTTGTTCCCCCGGCCCCGGTCCGGGTTGCGGGAGATACGGGCGCCAACCGTCGGCGCGCCGGGCGGCCGGAGAGGCGGAAAAACGGATCCGTCAGTGCACTTGATGCGGGTTATGCGGGCGCGTGGCCGGAAAACCGCATCCAAACCGGCTGTTGCGAGCCAACCGCGGGCGGCGATGGACCGATACCTCAGCCCTTGAAGGAGTGAGCTGCTCATGGACAAGCCACGACCAGCAGCCGAACGCGTCCGGCCGATCCTCCAGGCCATGGAGCGGTCGATCGATGCGGCCCGCCGGCAGCGTCTGCACGTGACCGGCGACGAGGAGAAGAAGGACGAGGACGCTCCCCAGCCGGCCGAGAGCGAGAACCGGCCCACGAACGGCGAGCCGCCCCAGCGGCTCAAGGCGCGTCCCAAGCGCTCCGGCCACTTCCCCGAGCGCGACTCCGGCGGCTCCTTTCGCTCGCGGGCCAGTTGAGCGGCGCAGGGCGCACCAATTGCCCATCCCACCGAAATCCAACGGCCGGGGCGGTTTTCCCCGCGCGCCACTGGACGCAGGGCCGATAGGTATTGCATGATCGATGCGTGCCGGTAGCGGATGCGCCGGCATCGCCGATCGCGGAGTCGACACGCCCACGCCGCAGCGAACATGGATGGGAGCGGACCAGTGATGTGGAAGCCCTTTGCCCGACGCCCGGATGATCAGGATCGTGCCGCGCATCAACCGCCGGTCTCCCGGCCCCCGGCTTTGCCCCCGGACTTGCCCCCGGACTCGCCCCCGGACTCGCATCCGGACTCGCCCGCGGACTCGCCCGCGGAGTCGGGGCCGCTGGAGTTCGCGGCCCAACCCGCGCCGGGCGCCATCGCGGAGGTCGAGCTGATCGGCCCCACCGCGGTGGCCACCCTCACCATCACCGAGCTCAGCCAGGAGGAAGGCGCCGAGCGGCTCGCCGAGCTGCTCTACGAGCTCGGCGAGACCGGCGCGATGCACTACGTCCTCGACGTGCAGAACGTGCAGTACATGGACACCGCCTGCCTGGGGTGCCTGGTGGAGGCGCTGAACGGGATGGCCGCCCGCGGCGGGCGCATCGCCGTCGTCAATCCCAATCACAGCGTGCACTACATCTTCCGTCTCACCCGCCTCGACCGCGTCTTCAGCATCTGCTCGGACGTCATGAGCGCCCTGGAAGCGGTCGAGCGAACGCGCGAGGCGGGGTGAGGGGAGAGTGATGAGCGATGAGCGATGAGCGATGAGTGGTGAGGGGTCAGGGATCAGCCGACAGCCGACAACCAACGACCAACGACCAACGACCAATAACCCCCTCGCCTCGCCCGCGCCCGCGGGTCTTCACCCGCGGCTATGAAGGGCAGGCCACCTCCGTCGCTCCGTCGCTCTGTGCCCTCGTGCCTTACCCCTCCCCCTCTTCCGCCTTCTTCTTCTTCGAGCTCCCCTTGCCGCGGGCGGCCTGCTTCTTCTCCCATTCCTGCACGTGCTTGAGGCCGCGGCGCTGGTCGCGGAGGCGTCGGGCCTTGCCCGCGCGCTGGCGGAGGTAATACAGCCGTGCCCGGCGGGCGTCGCCGCGGCGAACCACCTCGATCTGCGCGATGCGCGGTGAGTGGACGGGGAAGATCCGCTCCACGCCCTCGTTGGCCACGATCCGCCGCACCGTGATCATGCGGTTGATCCCGCTTCCCTTGTCGGAGATGAGCACGCCCTGGTAGACCTGGATGCGCTCCTTGTTGCCCTCGATGATGCGCACGTGGACGTTGAGCGTATCGCCGACGGTGAAGTAGGGCATCTCTTCGTCAGGGCGAAGCTGGTCGGCGACGACGGACTGAAGTGTTTGCTGCTGGTTCATCGGACGTCATCCCTGGGTCGCGGCCCCGCTGATCGGGGAGGGGCTGGTTGGTTGATTCTCGAAAAGATCGGGTCGGCGCTTTCGCGTCCGCTCGATCATCATCTGCATTCGCCATTCGGCGACGGCCTGGTGGTCGCCGCTGAGAAGCACATCGGGCACGGCCCGGCCTTCCCAGACCCGTGGCCGCGTGTAATGCGGGCAGTCCAGCAGCCTCCGGCCGCCCGGGCCGGCCCCCGCGGCGGAGGCGATTTGATCCCCGCATGCGCCGTTGACGGTGCGGAGGGCGAAGGAATCCTCGCCCGCGGAATCCTCGTGTCCCAACGCGCCCGGGATGAGCCGGACGATGGCGTCCAGCAGCATCATCGCGGGCAGCTCGCCTCCGCTGAGCACGTAGTCCCCCACGCTGATCTGCATCGGTTCCAGGGCCTCGATGACCCGCTCGTCCACGCCCTCGTAATGCCCGGCGATGAGCAGCAGCCGCTCCTCGTCGGCGAGTTGCTCGACGCGCTGCTGTTGCAGCGGTTCGCCCTGCGGCGTGAGCAGGATTCGCCGCGCCGGCCGCTCATCCATCTGCTCGACCGCGTGCACGCAGTCGTGCAGCGGCTGGCACATCATGACCATGCCCGGCCCGCCGCCGAAGGGTCGATCATCGACCTTCCTATGGCGGTTGTCGGCCCAGTCGCGGATGTTGTGCACGTGATACGCCGCGAGGCCGTTCTCGGCCGCCCGCCCGAGAATGCTCGCGCCCAGCACGGCCGGGAACATCTCCGGGAAGAGCGTCAGGATGTCAAACCGGGCGGGCATGGGGGTGATGAGTGATGAGCGATGAGTGATGAGTGATAAGCGATGAGCGATGAGAGAGGGATCAGGGATCAGCCATCAGGCTGCCGGGGCGGCCACGTCTTCAAGCCTCCAAGCCTCCAGGTCTTCAAGCCTCAAGACTCAAGCCTCAAGACTCAGGTCTCAAGACTCAGGTCTCAAGACTCAGGTCTCAAGACTCAGGTCTCAAGACTCAGGTCTCAAGACTCCTGCGCCTCGAGCTTCTTCCCCGGTCGCGGCTCGCAGCCGGCCTTGCGGAGGAGGGAGGCGACCGTTTCCGACGGCTGGGCGCCGACGCTGAGCCAGTAATCGATGCGGTCGAGCTTCAGGCTCGCCTGCCGCTCCTCGTCGGCCAGCGGGTCGTACCACCCCAGCTCCTCGATGACCCGGCCGTTGCGCGGGGCTCGCTTGTCCATCGCGCAGAGACGGAAGAACGGACGATGTCGGCGACCGAATCGCTTGAGACGCAGGACGACCATAAACAGACAACTCCTTTCAAGCGCCAGCCTCGCCCGGGGCTCGGTCACGCGACCGATACGGGCGGGAGAGCCGTGGAGAGCGGAAGCGGGCCAGGTGCCCGTGTAGAGGAGGCATCCCGTTGTCGAGGGAACCCGGGCCCGGCCCCCGGATTCGACGGGCCGGCTCGCCGAGGCTCGCTGGGCGAGACGCCTTCTCGTCTTCCGCTCCGTGCGGCGATCCTTCAGCCGGCGGATGCGAACCGCAAACGATAGCAGATGGCCCGCGGCGATCAAGCGCCGGCCGGGCGCCGCCCTCGCCGGCCGGCTCTTCTAGCCGTAGACCACGTCCCACACCGGCGGGCTGCCGAACAGTGCCCCGGCCAGGTCCACATACAGGAAGGCCGGGATCATGCACGCCCCGAAGGCGCGGTCGAAGATCCCCGTGAAGAACACGAGCATGATGAACAGCATCCCCGCCAGCGGGGCCTGGGGGTGCTGGTAGAGCCGGTACATCCGCCGTGAGAGGCCCGAGAGGATCGACGAGCCGTCCAGGGGCGGCACGGGCATGAGGTTGAGGACCGCGAGGATGATGTTCAGCCACCCGCCGGTCCAGAGGAAGACGGCGACGTTGCGATAGAGATTGTCGCCGCGGGGGCCGACGGCCAGCCAGATAATGAGCAGCGTCAGGGCGGCGAAGCAGAGGGCGAGGTTCATCGCCGGCCCCGCCCCGCTCACCACCACGCGGCCCTTCCGGCCCCAGCGGAAGCGGGAGGGATCGACGGGCATCACGCCCCAGGCGATGCCGATGACGGCGAAGACGAGCAGCGACCAGGGCCCCATGTGCACCACGGGGTTCATGGTCATCCGCCCCAGCCGGCGCGGCGTGTCGTCGCCCTGCCACAACGCCGCCCAGCCGTGGGCCAGCTCGTGCAGCGTGATCGAGAGGATCACCCAGAAAACCCAGCTCACCAGCTCGACGGTGCGGCCCTGCTGATACAGGTCATGAACCCACCAGGAAGACATCTGAACGCGAACTCCTGCGGCTGGGGGATGGTCGAACCCGGACGGAGGGCCGATCATGCCCGCGGATCGGCGGTGGTGCAAGCGGGGCGGCCGCCCGGTGTCGGGGGAAGGAATATCCCGCCCTCCTGACCGATTCTTGACAGGCGAAGGCCGGGATTGTATAGGCGGCCACCAATACCTCGACCTCGCGTTCGGCACCCCCGGCCCGCGGGAGCGGGAGCCGGGCGCGGACCACCTCGCATGGCCGGCCTTCACCACCACGCCTTCTCCGGCGGCAGGGCGCGGAGCAGAAGAGACGAGAGC
>JAXHTH010000241.1:0-5201 GCA_034211115.1 Planctomycetota bacterium
CTGTACACGAACCACGAGGACGGCATCAGGATCGGCAACCTCTTCTTCGGCACTGAGGGGTGGATGCACCTCAACGGCAGCAGCTGGAAGACCTACTTTGGTCGCAAGAATGAGCCCGGCCCGAGTTCGGAGAGCGCCGAGGAATACGCCGATCCGGCCGATCTCGCCGGAACCGGCGGCGGCGGGCACTTCGCCAACTTCATCCACGCCCTGCGCACCGGCGACCGCGCGAAGCTCACGAGCGACATCGAGGAAGGATTCGTCTCCACCGCGCTTCCCCATCTGGCCAACATCGCGTATCGGACCGGCGCCGTACTTACGTTCGAGGGAGCGACCGAACGGTTCACGGGCCACATGGCCGGCCGGGCGAACAGACTGCTGTCCCGCGAGTACCGCGAACCTTACGTCGTCCCGCGACACGTATGATCATCGCGCACCGGCGGGATGATCATTCAGAATACCCGAAGAGACGCGGAAGCCACAGACTGAACCCCGGAACGTAAGTCACAAGCAGAAGCGCGACGATCATCGCCGCGTACAGCGGCGCCATCGGCCTGATCACCTTCGTGATCGACACCCTTCCCACGCCGCAGCCGACGAACAGCACACTCCCGACGGGCGGTGTGCACAGGCCGATACACAGGTTCAGGATCATGACGATTCCGAAGTGCGTCCGATCGATCCCCAGGCTGTCGGTGATGGGCAGGAAGATCGGAGCAAAGATGAGCACCGCGGGCGTGATGTCCATGAAGACGCCCACGAGAAGCAGGATCAGGTTGATCAGGATCAGCACGATCACCGGGTTCTCGGAGAGGCCGAGAAGCGCTTCGCTTATTTCCGTCGGTATGCGCTCCAGCGCGAGCATCCACGACATGCACATCGACGTCGCCACCAGCAGCATCACCACCGCCGTCGTCGTCGCCGAATCGAGCAGGATGCGCGGGAGGTGCGTGAAGCGCAGCTCGCGGTAGAGGAGTGCGAGGACAAGCGCATACAGCACGGCCACCGCGGCGGCCTCCGTCGCGGTGAACACCCCGCCCACGATGCCCCCGATCACGACCACGATGAGACCCAGACTCGGGAGGGCAGCGAAGAACCGCCGCACGGTCTGCCGCAGCGGAACGCGCGGTGTCGTCGGGTAACGTCGCTGTCGCGCGATGAGCCCGGCGACGCACATGAGGGAAAGACCCACGATCACGCCCGGCACGTACCCCGCCACGAAAAGGCCGCCCACGGAGACTTCCGCCACCAGCGCATAGACGATCAGTATGTTGCTCGGAGGGATGATCAGGCCGGTCGTCGAGGATGTTATATTCACCGCGGCACTGTACCCGCGCTCGTACCCCTCGCGGTCCATGTGCGGGGACATGACGCCCCCGATCGCCGACGCCGCCGCCACCGCCGACCCTGACAGCGCGCCGAACAGCATCGCGGAGACGATATTGACAAACGCAAGGCCTCCCGGCAGCGGTCCCACGATCGCCTTGGCGAAGTCGATGATGCGCCGGGCGATCCCGCCCCGGTTCATGATCTGCCCCGCGAGGATGAAGAACGGAATCGCCAGCAGGACGAACGAATCGGTGTTGGCGATGATCTGGGCCATCGTGGTCATCGCCCCTTCGACCCCGAGCGCCAGGATCATCGCGGCCAGCGTGCTCAGCGCGATGCAGAACGCGATCGGGACCCCGAGCCCGAGAAGAGCGACAAACACGATGACCAGGATGAGCACGTGGAACGTCGACATGACTCAGTGTGGGGGATCGGTACCGCCCTTGTGGTCGCCGCCGCGTGAGGTCAGCCTCTCCAACGCATCCAGAAACGCGTAGAAGATCATGATCGCGCCCGCCAGCGGAAGGGCGATGTATACGTACCCGACCCTTATCCCAAGGGCCGGCGACGTCTCACCCTGCGAGATCGTCGTCGCCACCAGCTTCATGCCGCCGATCACAAGCACCGCGAGCGCGAAGAGGACGACACAACCATCGATCAGCAGCATGATCACGACGGCCCCGCGCCGGCCCGCCACGGCGGAGGGCAGAAGGTCGATGGCCAGATGCATGCCGCCGCCCACGGCATAGCCCGCCCCGAGCACCGAGATCCACACCAGCAGGTAGCGTGCGGCTTCCTCGGTGAACGAGCTCGGATCCGAAAGCATGAAACGCGTGAACACCTGCCAGAGGACGTTGAGCACGGCGACGCCCATCAGCAGCGCCAGCATCGTCCCGATGCCCTTGTCCGCGATCGCTCTGGCGGTGCGCATTGCGGCGTCCACTCGCGTGAGGACACGATCCGGCGGCGCGATCAAGGCGTCGCCTCGATGCGATCGAGCAGATCGGCGAGCTTCGGATCCCGAGCGCGGAACTCATCGAGCATGGGCCGGACCTTCGCGGCGAACGGGCCACGATCGGGCCTGATCACCTCCACGCCCGCCTCTTCGACCTTCGCCAGACAGTCATCGCTCACCTCGTTCCACAGCTTCCGCTGATAGGGCACCGACTCGTCCACCGCCTGCTGCAGCCACTGCCGCTGCCGCGACGTCAACTCGTCCCAGAGGCGCGTGCTCACGATCACGACATCCGGCACGGCGGTGTGCTCGTTGAGCGAATAGTACCGGGCCACTTCATAATGATGGGAGAGGTAATACGAAGGCGGATTATTCTCAGCGCCGTCCACCACGCCCTGCTGAAGCGCGCTGTAGAGCTCGCCCCACGAAATCGGCGTGGCCGACCCGCCCAGCGTGTTGACGAGCTTCTTCGCCGTGGGACTCTCCTGAACGCGGATCTTAAGTCCGGCGAGATCGTCGGGGGCGCGGATCGGCCGAGCGATCGTGTAGAAGCTCCGAAAGCCCGCATCGTAGAAGCACAGCCCGCGCAGCGAAGCGGAAACGCCGCTGTCAAGAATCTCCCGGCCGATTTCGCCGTGCAGCACGGCCCACGCGTGCTCATCGTCGCGAAAGACGTACGGCAGGCTGAGCACTTCGTACTCGGCCGCATGCGATTCCATCACCGCACAGGAGACTTTCGCGATGCCGAGCGTGCCCAGCTGCAGGAGCTGCAGCAGCTCGCGCTCGGACCCCAGTTGTTCGGCGGGATAGATCTCGATGCGCATGGTGTCGCCGGACAGATCGGCCAACCGCCGGGCCATCTGTTCCATCGCGGCATGCACGGGATGCGTCGTCGGCAGCCCATGCGCCAGGCGGATGATCTTCGCTTTTTCCGTCCCGGTGGCTCCCGTCTCCTCGTTCCCGGTGCATCCCGCCGACATCAGGCAGATCAGCCAGGCCAGCCAGGCCAGAGTCAGGGCACCCAACCGGCGCGGGCGGACGGACGCGGAACCGCAATCAGCGACGGGGGCTCTTCGCCTGTGCATCATCATCATTCTCCTGAATCGACACGGCCGGCGTCACGGGCCCTCCCCCTGGAAAGACCCGCAGACAGGCGCTGTTATACCAAGTTTGGCGGTCGCGCGCCGCTCATTCCGTCGCGCCGCTCCCGCCGAGCAGCCGTTGCGCGAGCGACCGCACAGTTTCGGCCGTCTCCGGTCGCCGAAGAGCGAATTCGATGAAGCATCTGACGTAGTCGGCCCGATCACCGATGTCGTAGCGCCGGGCCCGCCAGGTCAGGGCATGAAGCGACTCCTTCCGCGCCAACAGGTCGAGGGCATCGGTCAACTGCATTTCGCCCGCCGCGCCGGGAGTGATCCCGGCCAGGCACTCGAAGATCGCCGGCGTGAGGATGTACCGGCCCGCGATGGCCAGATCGCTCGGGGCGCGCCCCGGCTCCGGCTTCTCCACCAGCCGGCGCACCCGCAGAAGATCCGGCCGGTCGGGCGATGACGCTTCCCCTTCGACGATGCCGTATCGGCTGACCCGATCCTCCGGCACGCGATGCACCGCCACGACGCTGCCCTGCGTCTGCGCATGCGCATCCATCAACTGCCGCAGGCCGGGCGGAGCGTGCGCGAACGGCGCGATGATCGCATCGCCCAGGAGCACGGCAAACGGTTCATCGCCGACGTGCGGGCGCGCAAGCTGAATCGCGTGTCCCAGGCCGAGCGGCTGTTCCTGCCGGATATAAGATACCCGGCAACGCCCGGTCACAGCATGAAGACGCTCGACAAGATCTTCCCGGCCCATTTTGCGCAGGGACGCTTCCAGTTCCGGGTCGGGGCTGAAATGATCCTCGATGGCCCTTTTCTCGCGCCGGGTGACGAGGTGGACCTCGGTGATTCCGCTCGCGACCGCCTCTTCGATCACGAGCTGCACGACCGGCTTATCTACGATCGGCAGCATTTCCTTCGGGATCGACTTCGTGGCGGGCAGGAGGCGTGTGCCCAGGCCCGCGGCGGGGATGACGGCCCTGATGACGGGGCTTCCCACACCGGGGACGGAATCCGGGCTTGCAACGCGGCGGCTCATCGTGCGGCCAGTGTAGATCAGATCTCGGGAATGATCAGCGGCGCTCCGAACTCCGCAAACGCCTTTCTCAGTTGATCGAGACGGTCCGGATCGCCGTCGTAGGCGCCGATCACGGCGCCTCCCGAGCCGGCAAACTTGACCGACGCCCCCAGACGCCGGCCGATGGCCACCAGCGCGCGGTGGCCTTCGCTGATCGGACATATCGTCGCCCGCAGATCGAAGTTGGCATCCATCAGCGGTCCGATCTCCGGGCCGCGCCCGGCGATGATGAGATCGCGCGCCTGCTGTGCGAGATCGGCGAGGCGGTCCATCGCGTCGATCACCGCCGGCTCACCGCGGTTGAAGCGGCTCCGCAGCTCGTCGTGCACGATCTCGGTTCCCTCGGCCAGCCGGTCGTGATAGGCCACGAACAGAGGCGGCAGAGCGGTCGGGGCGAGGCGCTCATACCGGCCGTGCCCCGACCGCTCCATGATCGCGCGCTGAAAGTCCATGAAGACGACGCCTTCGTAGACCTGGATCACGCGGTCCTGGAGACCCGCACTGATGCCCAGCTCATCTCTCTCGGCGCTGAGGATCAGGTTCGGAAGGATCTCCTCCGGGATCTGCACGTCGAAGAACGTCATCAGGGCGCGGAGGACCGCGGTGACAATCGCGCTGGATCCGGCGAGTCCGACCCGCACAGGAATGTTCGTGCGATACCCGATCGTGAAGTTGCGGCTCCCCGGATCGACGCCGTGTTCCCGGCAGTACTCGCCAAAGCACTTGATCGCAGCCTTGATGAGGC
>JAXHTH010000242.1:0-21046 GCA_034211115.1 Planctomycetota bacterium
CAGGCCAACTGAGCCGCGTACGGCTCCGCGGCTGACCTCGCGCGGCCAGGCTCGATCACGCCGCGGCGGCCGCGGCGAAACGCGTCAGATCATCGTCCCCGCGCCGACCCCCGGAACCGCGACCCCCGGAACCGCGGCCCCCGGAAACGGAAGCGGGGGCGAGGTCGGCGAGCGGGACCGCCTGCCTGAACGCGTCGTGACGGCCAAGCTGCCAGAGGACGACCTCGATATCCACGCGATCAGGAGGCTGCCGGCCCGGTCGCTTCAGCGCCTCGGCGATGGCGGCGATCCCGCGCGCGATCGCCCCGTCCAGGCCGCGATCCGGCCCCGCCCCGGCCGCGATGCGCTGCTCGCGCCAGGCGAGGAGGCCGGCGACGGCGACCGCGGTCGCGGCCGGCGACGGCGAGCACCCGGCTGTGAACAGCCCATCCTCGCGCTGGAGCCGGCGCAGGCGCTGCGCCAGCCTCGCGGCCAGGGTCGACGGGCCGTAGGTGATCTCGCAGAGGCGCTGAAGGGCCAGCCCGAGGCCCGCGACGGCTGCCGTCCCCTCCTCGGACAGCCGCCGGCGGGCGGGCAGGCTTCGGCATCGCCCGTTGGCGAGGATCCGATCGACCAGCCGGCCCCAGGCACCGGTCTGGATCATTCGCTGAATCTGGATGCGGCTGATCATCACGCGCCTCCCGTGACGGTTCACATCTGTTCGGGTGATGATACCCTATAAACGACCGTACTGCAAGCCCATGTTCGGTAAATTTTCAGTATTCCCGTCGCGAGGCCGGAGAAAGACCCGACCGGGGCTGCAATGGCGTGTTACGGTTTCCAAACAAGGGAGTGGCCGCGCGGCGTGAAGCCCGCGGAGAAGCGGAAGGTTCAGCAGAAGGGGTCTGAAATGAGCCAGCAGCAACCGTATATGCAGCCGCAGGTTATGGTCATGCCCGTCCCGCAGACGAACGGGCTTGGCGTCTTCGGCTTCTTCGTCGCCCTCATCGGGCTGTTCATCCCCACGGGCATTGTCTCCCTGCTGGGGCTGGTGCTGAGCCTGGCCGCGATCGGCCGGGCCCCGCGCGGCTTCGCGACGATGGGCGTGGTGCTCGGGCTGCTGGGGACGGTCTTCTGGCTGGTGATCATGCTCTTCGCCGTCGCCTTGGGGCTGGTCGGTCTGGTCATCGCCGGGATCGGCGTCGGCGTCTGCTTCATGCTTGTCAATCCCGAGGTGGTCGAGACGACGACCGACATGATCAACGTCGCCATCGCGGCCGAGGATTACAAGAAGCATCACAACGGCCTGCCTGAGTCGATCGACGAGCTGGATCTCAGCGTCGCCGTGCTGACCGACCCGTGGGGCGGCCGATACAAGTTCGTCCTTGCTGATGTCGAGCACGGCTTCGATGTCATCAGCGGCGGTCCGGACGGCGAATTCAAGACTGATGACGACGTCACCCTGACCGGGCTCGATCGCTTCTGGGAAAAAGCCATCGAGGACTTCGGCGAGAAGATGGAGGAGTTCGGCCCGAAGATGGAGGCCATGCAGGGCCGGCCGTACGAGATCGGCTGCAAGGCCTCCTGCGATGACGGGGCTGAAGGCATCGACGACCATCCCCTCGATTACGAGTCGGAGGCGATGCGCGAGCTCGCCGAGGAGCTCGAGGACATCATCGAGATCGAGGTCGAGGTCGAAGAGACGCCCGACGAGCCTGCCCCACCCCCCGCGGCCGAGGAAGACGACGCGTAACCTCCGGCCTGCAGCCACCCGTTTTCCGCTCAGAAACGCGCTTGCCCCTGCCCCGGTGATCGACCCCTTCGCCGGTGTGCGGAGCGCGAGCGCGTGGCCTGGAGCGAGCCCGCGTCTGCATCCGATCCGTATGCGAAGGACCGTAGCCCCTCAAAGGCGGGGCGGGCCGAATTTGCCCGCCGCCTGAGGCCCGGGAGACGCGGGCGACCTGATCCGCCAATCTGGCAGGCCCGCGGCCGGCGGCGGGCCGATGAGGCGCGTCCACCGGCCCTGGCGCGGCCGCCGGGGCGGTTTCCATCTGGCATCGACCTTGCCTCTCTTTCCAACAGCGCCCCGGCCCCTCCGGCCGAGCGCCTGTGTCAGCCGTCATTCCCCCTCAGCCAGAGGAGGCAGCCATGTCCAAGATCATCGGCATCGACCTGGGCACCACTAACTCCTGCGTCGCCGTCATGGAGGGCGGCCAGCCCAAGGTGCTCATCAACGCCACCGGCAACCGCACCACGCCGTCCGTCGTCGCCTTCACCGACAAGGGCGAGCGGCTGGTGGGCCAGCCCGCCCGGCACCAGCAGGTGACCAACCCCAAGCACACCGTCTTCTCGATCAAGCGCTTCATGGGCCGTCGCCACAGCGAGGTCCAGAGCGAGGAGAAGCTCGTGCCGTATCCCATCGAGGGCGGCCCGGACGAGTTCGTCAAGGTCAAGGCCCGCGACAAGGACTACACCCCCCAGGAAATCTCCGCCATGATCCTCCAGGATCTGAAGAAGACGGCGGAGGATTACCTCGGCGAGCCCGTCGAGCGCGCCGTCATCACCGTCCCCGCCTACTTCAACGACTCCCAGCGGCAGGCGACGAAGGATGCGGGCGAGATCGCCGGCCTCACCGTCGAGCGCATCATCAACGAGCCCACCGCCGCCGCCCTCGCCTACGGTTTGGAGAAGAAGGCCAACGCCCGCATCGCGGTCTTCGACCTCGGCGGCGGGACGTTCGACATCTCGATCCTCGACGTCGGCGACGGCGTGTTCGAGGTCCTTTCCTCCAACGGCGACGGCCATCTGGGCGGCGATGACTTCGATCAGCGCATCATCGACCACGTCGCCGAGGAGTTCCGCAAGAAGGAAGGCATCGACATCCGCAACGACGCCATGGCCCTCCAGCGCCTCAAGGAAGCCGCGGAGAAGGCCAAGTGCGAGCTCTCCACCCAGATGGAGTCCGCGATCAACCTGCCCTTCATCACGGCCGACCAGTCCGGCCCCAAGCACCTCCAGGAGACGCTCACCCGCGCGAAGTTCGAGTCCCTGTGCAGCGATCTCTTCGACCGCCTCCGCGGGCCGTGCAAGATGGCCCTGTCCGATGCGAAGATCGACGCGAGCAAGATCGAGGACGTGATCATGGTGGGCGGGGCGACCCGCATCCCCAAGGTGCAGGAAATCGCCCGCGAGATCTTCCAGACCACCGAGCTGGACAAGTCCATCAACCCCGATGAGGTCGTCGCGATCGGCGCGGCCATCCAGGGCGGGGTCCTCCAGGGCGATGTCAAGGATGTCCTGCTGCTCGACGTGACCCCGCTTTCGCTGGGCGTCGAGACGCTGGGCGGCGTGATGACCCGGCTCATCGACAAGAACACCACCATTCCCACCAGCCGCAAGGAGATCTTCTCCACCGCGGCCGACAGCCAGACCTCGGTGACCATCCACGTGCTGCAGGGCGAGCGCGAGTTCGCCCGCGACAACCGCACGCTGGGTCGGTTCGATCTCACGGGCATCCCGCCCGCCCCGCGGGGCATGCCGCAGATCGAGGTCGAGTTCGCCATCGACGCCAACGGCATCCTCCAGGTCACCGCGACCGACAAGGCCTCCGGCAAGAGCGCCGACATCAAGATCACCAACAGCGGCGGCCTCGACAAGGACGAGATCGATCGCATGAAGACCGAGGCGGACGCGCACGCGGCCGAGGACAAGGCCCGCCGCGAGGTCGTCGACCTCAAGAACCAGAGCGAGCAGCTCATCTACGCCACGAAGAAGTCGCTGGAGGAATACGGCGACAAGGTCTCCGCCGAGACGCGGAGCAACGTCGAGTCGGCCGTCTCCAACCTCGAAGAGAAGATCAAGGGCGACGACAAGTCCGCGATCGAGGCGGCGCTGAAGCAGGTCAACGACGCGTCGATGGAGCTGGGCAAGGTGATGTACGAAGCCACCGCGTCCCAGCAGGCCCCCGGAAGCGGGGCCCCCGGCGGCGCGGCCCCCGGCGGCGCCGAAGGCGCTGACGGTGATGCTTCCGGGGGCGGCGGCGAGGATGTCATCGACGCCGAGTACGAAGTCAAGGACGACGACAACAAGTAAACACCCCGAATCAGGCCTCCCTCCGTTCCAGTTTCCTTCTCCTCCGCGAAGCCCACGGCTGTTACACGCTGCGGGCTTCGTTGTTTGGGGGAGGCATCGTGGCACGAACTGTCGAGTGATCCTCACCGGCTGTTGATACAATGGCCCGCTCTGTCAGGAGCGGGCCATCGGACCCGCCGACAAACCGTGTCCGAGTTGGGGCCGGGAAGATGACCAACGACCGTCACGATGAGCCACTCAGTCCGGAAGAGGCCGTCGCGCTCCTGAAGAAGAGCGTTGCGGAATGGAATGGCTATCGGAAAAAGCACCCCGGCTGGCGACCCGCGTTGTATCCGAACGGATCTTCGGCGGAGCTCGCCGAGGCGGATCTCAGGCAGGCTGATCTCCGCGGAGCCCGGCTTCGCGGAGCCGATCTTCAGAGAGCGCACTTGCAAGATGCGGACCTGAACGAGGCGTATCTCGCTCTCGCCAACCTCGCCGGCGCGGATCTGACGGGAGCGAAACTCCCCGAGGCGGATCTCAGTGAAGCAGATCTCGATTCCGCGAACCTGACGAAGGCGAGGGTGCCTTCGGCCAAGATGAGTCGCGCGAGGCTCGTCCGAGCCTGTCTGCGCGAGGCCGACCTCAGGGACGCGGATCTCTGCGGGGCCGATCTTACGCAAGCGGATCTTCGCGGGGTGGACCTCCGAGGGGCCGCACTCTCGGCCGCCACCCTCGCCGACGCCGACCTGAGCGGAGCGCGCCTCGCCCACGCCAACTTCTCGGGGGCCGATCTCACCGCAGCCAATCTCAGCCGGTCGTTCCTGCGCGGCGTCTTGATGTGGAAAACGATGCTTGCCGGCGTCGACTTCAGTAATGCGGTGCTCGATGACCTCACCTTCTCTGGTGTCGATCTCTCCGGCACGAAGGGTCTCGAGACGGTCCGCCACGCAGGTCCGAGCAATCTGTGCCTCGATACGCTCTGGAAATCACGGAAGAGGATTCCCCTGAAGTTCCTGATCGGAACCGGCGTGCCGGCCAGAATCGCTCAACCGCTTCTGTCGTTGGTTGAAGGGATGAAGCCTTCGGAGCTTCTTTCATGCGCTATCATCCACGCTCGAGATGCCGGGCAGTTTGCGACGAAGCTGTGTGAGACCATGCGAGGGCAGGGCTTGCGTGTCTGGCGTGCGCCGCAGCGCGAGACTCCTGGCTGGTCTGCAGTCACTTCAGTGGCCGAAGGACCCCACGACAAGCTCATCCTGGTGCTGTCAGAGCAGGTTATGTCCTCGGGCCGGACAGGTCCGCCCGCTGAGGAGGTGGAGGAGAAGGAGCATGAAAGCGGTTCGCGATGCCTTTTCCCAGTCCGGCTCGTCGAGTCCGACGCCGTCGAGAGGTTCATCGAGCAGCCGCCGGTACCCGCAGGTCGCCGCCCGGACGCTACGGAGAATCTGAAGAAGATCCTGCGGCGCTACGCCCTCTACGACTTCAGCAACTGGCGGGATGAGGCATGCTTCGACGAGACCTGCCGTGACCTGATCCGGGACCTTTGTGCGGACGGCGGGGTTCCCTTCGACTGATCGCGGTCGCGACCCTGCAAGGGGCTGCAATCGCAGCGAGACACGAACACCGCGAGTCCCTCGGCCCCGCGTCGCCGGGCGCCACGGCCGGCGACCGGGATAAGTCGACTGTGTCGGCGGCGCCTGCAAGCACGACTGGCATCGTTCCCTGCGCATGGTCTTTGCGGTGATCGCATGCCTCACCGCTGCGCGGATGAAGCATGGCACCGCGGGCACTTTGCCGATGTGCCAGTGTGGCAATGTGGCCATGTGCTAATGTTCGCCGCGCAGGCGGGCGAGCTCGCGCTTCGCGCTGAAGTACTCGTAGAAGTTCTGCACGTTCGTTTCCACGCTGCGCTGGAAGTAGTCGGCGGCGGTCGCGGCGTCGCCCTCGATGAGTCGGGCAGAGCCGGCGTAGAAGTACGCCTCGCACATCTGCTCCGGCGCGGGCTGCCAGTTGCCCTGGGCCGCCTCATCCAGCAGCTCCGCCTCGGACAGATCACCGAGCAGGAACGCGGCGAGACGCGGCCACCACTGCCCGACCGTCATCTCGCCGGCCGTTTCGAGGTAGCCGCGAAGAACGCGATCGGCCTCCGCGCGCTCGCCGACGCGGGTGGTGGCGAGCCAGAGGTAAAGATGGGCATAGGCCCGGCCGTCGCCACGGATGCCCACCGCGCGCCGGAGATCGGCCTGCGCGGTCTCGAACTGATCGAGATGGTAATGCGTCGCGCCGCGCGCGAAGTAGTCGTGCGCCGTCACCCGCCGGCCTCGGATGGCCTGATTGAACGACTCGAGCGCGCCCTCGTAGTCATCGATGCCCCATTGCGCCCAGCCGAGTTCGTGTGCGATGTCGGCGAGGTGGGCGTTGAGGGGCAGGGCGCGGGCGAGATCGGCGGCCGCCGCCTCGAAATGACCCATCGCCTTGTGCAGCCGGCCGCGGGCCAGGACCGCGTTGGCGTGGTCGGGGTTGATCTCGAGCACGCGATCGTAATCGGCAAGGGCGGCATCGTAATCGCCGATCGCCTGCCGGGCGATCGCCCGGGCGTGATGGGCGGCCTCCGCGGGCGCCCCCAGATCGATGGCCTTCGTGTAGTCGGCGGTCGCCGCCTCGTAGTCGCCGAGGCGGATGTAGGCGTGTCCGCGGCTGAGATACCCGTCCGGCCGGGCGGGACCGGCGTCGATCTGAACGGTCAGCCGATCGATGGTGTCGAGGGTGGGATTGCCGGTCGGCCCGGCGCCGCGCGGGGGAGGATGCTCGCCGCCCCCCGTCGCGACCGATCCCGGTTCGGTCGGCCTGAGGAGCAGGAACGCCCCGGCGGCGGCCATGAGCAGCAGGAACACGACGGTCATCAGGATGATGGGAACGGTTTCCCGGCCGGCCATGATCACTCCCGCCCGGATGAGCGCTTTCCTCGCCTACTATACAGACGTTGGACCGCACACGTGAAAGGACCGATGCATGACGACGACCCCCACCGCGACCGAACCGAAGCCGGCCGTGAGCAGCCTCACCGACGCCGCCGCCTCGATCACGCCGGAGATGACCGCGGCTCTCCGCCGCGACTTCGAGGGCAGGCCCCGCTACCGGATCGCCCAGAACGCGGTCACCAAGACCACGGTGACCGACGTGGCCCTGAACCGCGCGAAGGTCACGAGCATCGACCACAGCTTCTCGCATCTGCTCGATGACTGGGAGGTGACGGACCAGAAGAAGTCGGGGCGGTGCTGGATGTTCGCGGCGATGAACCTCTTCCGCGTCGGCGCGATGAAGAAGATGAACCTGAAGAACTTCGAGTTCAGCCAGAACTTCACGCTGTTCTGGGACAAGTTCGAGCGGGCGAACTACTTCCTCGAATCGATCATCGAGACCGCGGACCGGCCGGTCGATGATCGCATCGTCGCGTGGCTGCTGGATCATCCGGTCGACGACGGCGGTCAGTGGAACATGTTCATCAACATCGTGAAGAAGCACGGGCTCGCGCCCAAGGCGGTCATGCCGGAGACGGAAAGCTCCTCGGCCACCATGCGGATGAACGCCACGCTCCTGCACAAGCTGCGCGAGGGGGCAAAGACGCTGCGCGACCTGCGGGCGGGGGGGGCGCCGATGGAGGCGGCCCGGGCCGCGAAGAACGAGATCCTCGCCGCCGTCCACCGCATCCTGTGCATCCATCTCGGCACGCCCCCCGACCGCTTCGACTGGCAGTGGAACGACAAGGACAAGAACTTCCACCGGGACGGCGAGCTCACGCCGCGCCAGTTCGCCGACAAGTACGTCGACCTTCCCGTCGATGAATACGTCTGCCTCGTGAACGACACGCGGCGGACGAGCCCGTTCAACCGCACGTTCACCGTGCAGTACCTGGGCAACGTCATCGGCGGCGATCCCGTGCTGTACCTCAACATCGACATCGAGACGATGAAGGACATCGCGATGCGCACCATCGTCGACGGCGAGCCGGTCTGGTTCGGCTGCGATGTGGGCAAGATGATGGCCCGCGACATCGGCCTCTGGGACGCGGAGATGTTCGACTACGACACGCTCTACGACACCACCTTCGACCTGAACAAGGAAGGCCGGCTCGACTACCACCAGACGGTGATGACCCACGCGATGCTCTTCACCGGCGTGGATGTCGTCGACGACCGCCCGCGGCGGTGGCGGGTCGAGAACTCCTGGGGCGAGGAGAACGGAAAGAAAGGCTTCTACGCCATGAACGACTCGTGGTTCGACAAGCACATGTTCGAGGTCGCCTGCCGCAAGAGCTATCTGTCGCCGGAGCTGGTCGCGGCGCTGGAGGAGGAACCGGTCGTGCTCCCGCCGTGGGATCCGATGGGCGCGCTGGCGGAGTAGTGATGAGTGATGAGTCGTCGATCGCTCCTTCCCGGCCTTGGCTCTTCGCATTCTTTTTTCAGCTTTCCCCTTTCAGCTTTGACTTCCCATGCAAACGCCCACCGTCAACTCGCTGATCTTCGCCGACCGCGTGTATCGTGACGCGGAGACGAAGAAGTGGATCATCGCCGGGGTGTTCAACACGATCGGTTTCCGGTCCTTCCCCGCCCGGTACGACTGGCTGGAGGTGTTCTTCCAGATCACGAACGTCTCGCAGCCGGTGGATCTGCACTTCCGGATCGAGCAGGCGGCGGAGGGCAAGACGCTGGTGGACGTGGGCGGGCCGCTCGGCTCGCCCAGCCCGCTCAACGTCGTCGAGCAGAAGGTGGTGCTGCGCGGGTTGAAGTTCCCGGATGCGGGGAAGTACTGGGTGCAGCTCGTGAGCAACGAGGAGATTCTCAGCCAGACGCCGCTGTACGTGAAGAAGGTCGAGCAGCCTCCGCCGCAGCAGCGACCGCCGGGGCAGCCGGGCGAGGGGCCGGTGACGGGGGCGTGAGAAGACGCGGAAACGAAAGAGCCCGGGGACTCCCGTCCCCGGGCTTTCTTCGTGCGCCGATTCATGCTCGATCGTCGGGGCGGCGCTATTGGTCCTCGTTGCCTTCCGTGTTCTTGTCCTCGTCGCCGCCGAGAAGGTCGCCGAGTCCCTTGAGGCCCTCGTCGGCCTGCTTGCCGAGGTCTTCCAGCCCGCCGGCCGCGCCTTCGAGACCCTTGCCGAGTTCCTCGGCGGTCTTGCCGATCGTGCCCGCCAGCTCCTGGACCTGGCCGTCGATGACGGTGGCGGCGTCGATGCCCATGTCGCTCAGCGACCGGAGGCTCGCCAGGCCGTTCTCGAGCTCGCCCAGCACCTCGCCGGGCAGGACCGGCCCGTTCTCGATGATGGCGGCGAAGACCGCCTTCAGGATGACATCGGCCAGCTCGGTGAACTTCAACCCGTTCTGCTCGCCCGTGCCGACATCGGTGAGGCGGATCTCGTCGATGGGCACCTTCACCCTCGACAGCTCCCCGCCGAGGGGCAGCACGTCGACCTGCACGTTGACATCCCTGATGAGGATCTCGCGGATGACGAAGTCCTTGCCCTTGCCGGTCTTGTCCTTCGGTTTCTCGCCGGATTCGAGTCGTTTGAGATTCTCGAGGATGACGTCGTAGTTGCTCTTGCCTTCCTTCTTCTCGAGGTTCATGTCCAAACCGGTGAGATGAAGCCTGGGCATCTCGACGGTGTCCTGCCGCAGGGTGGCGAGGGAGACGGCAACCTGGCCGTCGTTGAGCAGCAGGAAGTGCGGTGTCTCGAAGCCCTGCGGGTTGGACACGTTCAGTCCGCTCATGCCGAACCTGCCGGAGAAGACGCCGACATCGGCGCCGCCGACCGTGGTCGGAACGCCGAGGGCGTAGGTCGCGCCCCGCTCGATGCCGGCCTTCGCGACGTGATCGATGTACATGAACAGGGCGAGGGCCGCGAGGAGAACGAGGGCGATCAACGCCGCGAGGATGGTGAGGAAGATCTTCATCGATCGGCTCCGGTTCCGGGAGGAGGGGTGATGCGACGCGGGACGTCCCGACGGCGGCAAGTGTATCCGGGCGCGGCCGGCGTGGACGCGATGACCGGCGCGGCGGGGCGTCCGGCGCCCCCGGCCGGCTCAGGTCCCCGCCGGCAGGTCGAGGATGCCGAGCAGGCCGACAAGACAACTGATGACGCCGTTGAGGGTGAAGAACGCCAGGGCGATCCGCTTCGTTCCCCACCGCGCCACCGTGGCATGCTCGACGATCAGCAGGGCGAGGACAATGCCGACGCCGACGGCGAAGAGCCGGCCGAATCGAGGATCCGCCAGCGCCACGGCGATCAGGGCGGCCGCCGCGAGCAGGTGCATGAGCCGGCTCGCCCGCAGCGCCCCTGAGAACCCGAAGCGGGCGGGGATGCTGAGGAGGTTCTGCGCGATGTCCACCTCCCGATCCTGAAGCGCGTAGATGACATCGAACCCGGCCACCCAGAACAGGATCATCACCGCCAGCAGCCACAGGGCCGGCTGAAAGGCCGGCGAGAGCGGGCTGACCGTCGCCGGCTCGACCGCGATCGCCGCGGCCAGCGGGCTGATCGCCAGCGCCGAGCCCAGCGCGAGATGGCACAGCCACGTGAACCGCTTGAACAGGGCGTAAACCGCCAGCCAGAGCAGGATCGGCGGGCCGAGGATGGTCGGCCACCAGTTTTCATGCAGCACGCCGAAGGCGAGGCAGACGAGCATGAACAGGACCGCGCAGGTCAGCAGCACGATCAACGCCGCCCGCGCGCCAAGCTTCCCGCCCGGCAGGGCACGGCCGGCCGTGCGCGGATTCCGCCGATCGATCTCGCGATCCAGCAGGCGGTTGGCGAGCATCGCCACCGTGCGCGCGAGGATCATGGCAAGCACGATCAGACCAATCTGCCCGCCGAACCGCGAGCCCCCGGAAAGCGCCCCGGAAATTGGACCTGGTCCGTTTTCCGCGGCCATGAACGCTGCGAGCACCGCGAAGGGCAGGGCGAACACGCTGTGCGCGAGCTTGATGTCCGCGGCGATTAGGCGCAGGGCGCGCAGCGGCGAGGACATCGTGATCGGGGTCGAAGCCGTCGTCATCTCAGGCGACCGACTGTAGGAGCCTCAGCGCGGTCGATCTCAGGTCGCGAGGATCGTCGATGACGAGGTCCGCTTCATCCAGTTCGCCGGCGGAGGCGTAGCCCCACGCGGCGCCGATCGCCGGCAGGCCGTTGGCGTGCGCCGCCTCGATGTCGTCCCAGCGGTCGCCGATGACCACCCCCGGCCCCCGGAGAAGCGACCGCGCTTCCGCCAGCAGGTCATGGACCATCTGCGACTTGTCGGCATCGTCCTCGCGGCGGGGTCGGACGACGTCGAACAGACCGGCGATCGAGCAGCCGGCCAGCACCGCCTCGACGTACGCGGCCGGGCCGTTGGAGCAGATCGCCAGCGTTGCGATCTCCGCCCGCAGGGCCGACAGGGCCCGCGGAATGCCGTCGTAGAGCGCTCCGGCCCCCGGAATGAGGGCCAGTTCGCGCGCGACCGCCATCCGCTCGACCCGCTCGGCGAGGTCGGCCGGGCAGCGGCCGGCCAGCCAGCGGCGGTAGTCCTCGGTCGATGTCCCGATCAGGGCGGCGATCTCCCCCTCCTCCGGCGGGGTGAGACCGTGCGCGGCGAACGCCCCGCGCACGGCCGGGACGGTGACCGTCTCCGTCCGGAAGAGGGTGCCGTCGAGATCGAAGATGAGGATGGCATCGAGCACGGTCGGACCTCCGCCGGGCTCATCAATCCGCGTAAAAAGGTGAAACGGGGGCGTCGCGTCGGGGAATGAAGATACCGCGCGGGATCGATCTTCCCGGGGGCGTCGCGCGTACGGGGATGAGGATACCGCGCGGGATCGGTCTTCCGGGGGCGTCGCGCGTCCGGGAATGAGGATGCCGCGCGGGATCGATCTTCCCGGGGGCGTCGCGCGTACGGGGATGAGGATACCGCGCGGGCTCGATCTTCCGGGGGCGCTTGCCTTCCTCTCGCGGGAGGGCATACTGGGCCCCTTCCGCCGCCGGGCCGCGCGAGCGGTCGGCGCGGTGGGAAGTCCCCGCGGGTATGCACCTGCGGCTATGATCGTCCTTTGCTGCGGGGGGAGGGGTGGTTGAGGGCGACCCGGGTCTTCCTCCCTTCGGTCGTCAGACCCGGCGTCCTCCAGCCCGCGACTCACGACTCACGATTCACGACCCAAGACTCATGGCTCAAACCACCGCCATCAGCCCCACGCGCGACGAGAACTACCCGGAGTGGTATCAGCAGGTGATCCGCGCCGCGGACCTCGCCGAGAACAGCCCGGTCCGCGGGTGCATGGTCATCAAGCCCTGGGGCTACAGCCTCTGGGAGAACATCCAGCGGACGCTGGACGGGATGTTCAAGGCGACGGGTCATCGCAACGCGTACTTTCCGCTGTTCATCCCGCTGTCGTTCCTCGAGAAGGAAGCGCAGCACGTGGAGGGGTTCGCCAAGGAATGCGCGGTGATCACCCATCACCGCCTCGAGGCGGGCCCGGACGGCAGGCTCGTGCCGGCCGCGAAGCTCGAGGAGCCGCTCGTCGTCCGCCCCACGAGCGAGACGATCATCGGCGAGATGTTCTCCCGCTGGATCGAGTCCTACCGCGATCTGCCCCTGCTCATCAACCAGTGGGCGAACGTCGTGCGCTGGGAGATGCGCACGCGGCTGTTCCTGCGCACGACGGAGTTTCTCTGGCAGGAGGGGCACACCGTCCACGCCACGGCCGACGAGGCGCGCGAGGAGACGATGCGGATGCTCGATGTCTACGCCGACTTCGCCGAGAATCACATGGCGATGCCGGTGATCAAGGGGGCCAAGAGCGAGGCCGAACGCTTCCCCGGCGCGGTCGACACGTTCGCCATCGAGGCGATGATGCAGGACCGCAAGGCGCTGCAGTCCGGCACGTCGCACTTCCTCGGGCAGAACTTCGCCAGGGCCTCGAACATCAAGTACCTCGATGAGACGGGCCAGCTCGTCCATCCGTGGACGACGTCGTGGGGTGTCTCGACCCGCCTCATCGGGGGGCTGATCATGACCCACGCCGACGACGACGGTCTCGTCCTCCCGCCCCGGCTGGCCCCCGCGCACGTGGTGATTCTGCCCATCACGTTCAAGGCCGATGATCCCGAGGCGGTCATGCGGTATTGCCGCACCCTCGCCGACGATCTGCGGCGCGTCCGGTATCACGATCGCAACGTCGAGGTCGAGATCGACGACCGCGACATCCGCGGCGGGGAGAAGACCTGGTCGTGGATCAAGAAGGGCATTCCGATCCGGCTCGAGATCGGCCCGCGCGACATCGCCTCCGATTCGGTCTTCGTCGGCCGGCGCGACAAGGGGCCGAAGGAGAAGACCGCGATCAAGCGCGGCGAGTTCATCGACAACATCGCGTCCATGCTGGACGAGATCCAGCACGGTCTCTTCGACCGCGCCAGGGCGCTGCGGACGAAGCACATGAAGTGCATCGACTCGAAGGACGAGTTCTACGACTTCTTCACGCCCCCGCCCACGGAAAGGGGCGGGGGAAAGACGGGCGACGGTGACGGCCCCGCGCCCATCCACGGCGGGTTTGCGTTGACCCACTGGTCCGGCGACGGGCAGGTCGAAGCGCAGGTCAACGATGAGCTCGCGGTGACCGTGCGCTGCATTCCCCTCGAACCCGTCGACGGGGCCGACGATGAGGGCACCTGCCCGTTCTCAGGCGGCCCGAGCCGGCAGCGCGTGGTGTGGGCGAAAGCGTATTGAGAAGAAGCGACGGAGCAACGGAGGGGGCGGCGTCAGCCCGTGATGTCGATGGCCTGGCCGGTGCGGACGGCGATGGTCGCCTCGATCTTGTCGGCGGCGCGGGTGTAGAGCTGGTACGCCCCGGCCGGCGAGGCGGGGGTTGACGCGGAGGCGAAGTCGACCGGCCCGCGCACCCGGCCCGCGATGAGTCGCTGCACGTTCTCGCTCGGCGGCTCGGCCGCGACCTGCCCCGTCGGCTGCGCCGGCGCGATCGCGGCCGTCGGCGCGACGGGCGCGCTGCGCTTCGCCGGCGTCACGCCGTAGGCGCGGGCGATGTGAAGCGGAAGCGAGGAGTCGATGCGCATGGGCGGACGATCGTAGACGTCGAGGCGCGGTTCGAGGCGGAACAAGCACACTGATCGCGCCGCGCAGTGAAGCGAGAACAACCAGATCGGTCGAATGCGACCGAATCATACACAATTCGCCGCTCGCGGCGCAGCAGGCGCAGGACCAGCGCCCCATGCCCGCCGCTGATAACAAAAACGGACGTTGCGCGCCGCGGCGGGCGGCGCCCGCAGAGAAGTTGCGCTACGTCGTTGTCTTCGGGCGTGTTACAGCGCGCCGGCGGATTCCCGCCGCCCGCTCATCACTTCAAGCTTCGCCGCGAGATCGCTCTCCGAGACGGTGCGGCGCAGATCCCGAACGTCATCCAGGCTCAGCGGGCCGTGCACGATCCGCCAGAGGATCGACTCGGCGGCGAAGACGGCCGGGCGATCGGCCGGCGCGAGACGATCGCGCGCCTCGGCCAGGCGCGTGGGAAGGCCGTCGTACTCGGCCACCCGCCGGATCGACTCGATATCCGCGAAGCTGTCATCGTCGCCGGCGAGCAGCCACTCCAGGAGCAGGGCCGCCGCGTCCAGCGTCTCCGCATCACGGCGCGAGATCGGCGGGGCGGCGGGTGAATCGGACCTGGCCCCGTCTTCCGTCACGGCGCCGGACTCGAGGGGTATCATCGCGGCGGCGCTGTCGGCCGCGTTCCGGCCCGCGCCGGCGAGGCGCGTCGCGGTCGAGCCCGCGTCATCCTCGATCGCGGCATGGGAATCGGCCTCGCCGGCCCCGGGCAGGGCCAGCGCATCGGGGGGCAGCTCGCCATCGAACGTCCAGGATCGACCCGTCGTGTTGTAGACGGCGGTCTGGATCATGCCCGGATTCGGCGCTGCGGGCGGGGGGGCCTTGGCCACCGGGGCCGGCCCGGGCGCGAGACGGCCGGTGAGCGGGCGTCGATCGAGGGCCCAGATCGCGACGGCGAGGACGAGGCACGCCGCCGCCGCCATCCACCCCAGCCAGTTCACCCAGCTCCCCGCCTGACCCCGCCGCCGCGGCTCGTCGTACACCGTCCGGCTGAGGACGGACCCGACGAACCCCTCGGGCAGGCGCCCCGGCTCGACGGTCGCCTGCGCCTCGGACGCGACGAGCTGATGCGCCGCCTCCGCCTCGTCGACGAGGACGCGACAGGCGCGGCATTCGGCGATATGCCGCTCGGCGAGGTGACGCGTCTCCGCGCCCAGCTCATCGTCGATGAGCCCGGAGAGCAGGACCTTGATGTCGGTGCAGTCCATTGATCGCTTCATCTCAAACCTTCATCCGGTGAATCGGTTCTCATCTCTTCTGCGGGCCGATCAGGCCGGCTTGTAGCGTTCAAATCTGAATACGCGCGGCGCCTCCTCCGCCCGCTCGGGCTCGCGCTTCATTTCATCAACCAGCGCCGCCCGCGCCCGGTTGAGACGGCTCATCACGGTGCCGAGCGGGATGTTCAGATGCTCGGCGATCTCCTCGTAACTGAGCTGCTCGAACGCCCGCAGGATGAGGATCGTCCGCTTGGGGGCATCCAGCCGATCCATCGCGGCGCGGACGCGCTGAAGATCCTCCTGCACGTCGACCTCGTGTTCCGGGCGATCGGGCGCGCGCATGGCCGGGTCGGGCGAGAACTCCGGCAGGGCGCCGGGGCGGCGGGTGCGCTGCAGGGCGTTGATCGAGCTGTTGGTCACCACCCGGCGCAGCCAGGAGGTGTAGGCGATCTCGCCCGCGTCGGGCGGGTTGCGCCACAGCTTGACGAACGCTTCCTGCACGATCTCCTCGGCCTGGTGCCGATCGCGACAGATGCCGGCCGAGAGGGCGATGAGCCTCGGGCCGAGCTTGTCCATCCAGTCGCGAAGTGACGCTTCGGAGATCATCTGCGAGGTGGCCTCAGCGGTGCGGGTCAGCGTCGCGCCGGCCGACCTTCAGCCAAGCACGGATGCCGCCGTGGAGTGAGACGCGCCGCCAAGCCGCGGATTCCGCGATTTCGACCCGTTTTCGGGTCTTTTTCGGTATTTCCTTCGATATTCGTCCCGGTCCCGGAGGCCCGCCTCAGGGGGCGTCGGCACCGTACATCTTCGCCTCGTCCGCGGTGGGCTTGAGCTCCTCGTCCAGCTTCGGGTCGACATCGGTGACCTGCGGGAAGGCGGCGGCCCCCGGAAACGGGCCGAGTTCTTCCTTCTCTGCCTCGAGCTCGGGCGTCCACCACAGGTTGTCTTCGAGGGTGATGCCCTCGGTCGTGGCGTCGCCGGCGAGGTGGGTGAGGACGGTCAGGTCGCCCGGCGCCCAGACGATGAGGTTGCTGCCGAAGTTGCAGTTGGCCGTCGGCGCGAAGCGCGGATCCTCCTGCTCGCGCCGGATGCTGACGACCGCGTGACGCGGCCGGGCGATCGTGCAGTTGCGCACCGTGCAGCGCTCGGCGTGGACGAACGCCAGCGCGCATCGCCCGTTGATGAACGTGCAGCGCTTCACCTGCACGCGTGCGGCCTCGCAGATCGACGCCGGTTTCGTCCCTTCCGTCGGCGGCGTGCGGAACTCATCGAATTCCGACTGCCCGCCCAGGCAGACGGCCTGCTCGCCCGGGTCGAGGAAGCGGCAGCGCTCGATGCCCACGCGATCGCTGCCGGCCCGGGCGCGGACGCCCGTGATCTGGACGAACTCGTCCTTGCCCGCGAAGTCGCAGTTGCGGATGGCGACGTCCTCGCAGGCGACCAGCTCGATGGCCGAGCCCGCCCAGCCGACGATGCGGCATTCCTCGATGCGCAGGTTGCGCAGATGACGGGCGTGAACGGCGTGGCGCAACCCCTTGGGCCCCGTGTCGAGGATGGTGACGCGGTTGATGAAGACGTTGCCGGCCGACGGCGACGAAGCCGCGGGCGCTTCCTCGCCGGGCGCTTCCTGCCCGGCCGCCTCTTCGCCCGGCCGCTCCGCATCGCCTTCGAGAAAGATGCCGTGGATCGTCGCCCCGATGATGATCACATCGGAGATGCGCACGTGGCGGGGATGGCGCAGGCGCAGGCCGTACGTCGACGCCTCGATCGTCGAGGGGTTGGCCGGATCGAGGCCGCGGATGATGATCGGCCGCTCGGCGGTGCCCTGGACGGATTCGAGCGTGGCGGGTCGATGTTCACCGGGCATGAGGATGATCTCATCGCCCGGCTTGAGGCGCTCGTCGAGCAGCTCCACGTCGGAGCCGGGCCGGACGAGGTGCTGCGTCGCCGCGGCGGCGGGCGCGAGCAGCATCGCCAGGGCGAGGGCGGTGAGGTTTCGCGGGACGATCGGCATGGCTTCCCTCAGGCGATCATTCCTCTCGTCGGCGAAGGCAGCGACACGCGAAGCAGCGAGCAGCCCCGATCCAGCTCGCCCGTCCCATCCTCCAGCGCCGCGGGCAGCAGGGCGGTCACGCCGGGGGAGAGGGCGAGCTCGACCTCGCCACCCCGAAGCCGACCCGCGCCCGAAATGACCATCCAGGTCACCGGCATCTCGTCCGTCACCACCGGCAGCTTCACCGGCTCCATCGTCTCGACCCGCTCAATGGTGAAGTACTCCGTCTCGACGAGCAGCGAAGTCCGAAGGCCGTCCACCACCATCGGTTCATGCGCCCCGGACGCTCCAACCGGCTCGGCCCCGAAGTCGATGCACTCCAGGGCCTGCTCGATGTGCAGCTCGCGACCGGTGCGGCCCCAGTCGTAGACGCGGAACGTGGTGTCGCTGGGCGTCTGGATCTCCGCCACGATGATCCCCTCCCCGAGCGCGTGGCAGGTCCCGCTGGGCAGGTAGTGGCAATCGCCGGCCTTGACGGGCACCGCGATCAGGTCATCGACCACCTCGTCCGTTCGGATGTGTTCGGCGAAGTCCTCGGCCGTCACGTCCGGCCTGACGCCCTTGTAGATGACCGCGCCGGGCTCGGCCTCGACGATCACCCACGCCTCGGACTTGAGATGCGCCTCCGGGTGACGCTTCACGTACTCGGCGGTGGGATGGACCTGGACGGAGAGATTGCGGCGTGCATCGAGGTACTTGATGAGCAGGGGGAATCCGCCCTTCGCGGTGAGTGCGGCCGCGCCCATGATCTCACGGCGATGGTCGGCGATCGCCTCGCGGATGGTCTTCCCCGTCAGCGGGCCGTTGGCGATGACGTTCCGTCCCTCCTCGATCTCCTCGGGCAGGTCGGCCAGTTCCCACGATTCGCCGATCGGCTCGTCCTCGGGCAGCGGTTTGCCCAGCCGGGCCAGCTCGCGTCCGCCCCAGACCCGGTGCTTGAGGATCGGCTCGAAGATGATGGGATAGGGTTGCATGCCGGGGGCTCCCGAACAATCGTCCAATTCCTGACGCGTCGCCGCCACGGATGCGTCAAAATAGGATAGCGGCGAGCGCGGAAGCGCGGTTGAGCACGATCCCAGCCGGAGATGAGCTCATGCGACGAGGCGATCTGTGGGTTGTTCCGTTCGTGTCGATCATGCTGGCGACGCCGGTCGTCGCGGCTCAGGTGATCATCGACATGCCGCCTCCGCCGGCGAAGAACGCCCCGGGAGAGACATCCGCGGAGGCCGAAGTGTCCGGGCCCCCCGGGACAACTGGGGCGGACGTGGATTCTGCGGAGCCCGAGGTCAGCGCGGGTGAGATCGCCCTGGCGCGATATCGGTATGCCCGAATCGGGGCCAGCGACGTCTACGCATCGCTGCCGCTGTACCGGGGCTATTACGGCCGCGGCTTCCACGGCCGGTCCTGGTACTGGGATTCGTGCTGGCGCCATCCGTTCGGCGGATCATTGTCTGTCTGGCGCGGGTTCCGGTTCTCCTGGTCGGGCAGTACGTTCCGGAGCCGGGGCGCAGGGGACGCCGGGGGCGGCGGATAGGCGGGATCCTCCAGCGCGCTGCGAGCGCAGCGCGGCGCCTCCTCTCAACCGGCTTCCTCGATGACGATGTCCTTGAGGGGATCGTCCGCCTTTTGTCTATCGTCCGTCGCGACGGCGAGACGCCGGCCAAGTCGCCGCAGCGCGGCGGAGAGCGCTTCGCCGGACACGCCGCGCGCGATCGGGAGGAATTCGCCGGCCGTCTTCTCCTTGCGGGGGCGGAACAGGTACCGGCAGACGAGGCCGATGTTCTGCACGGACGCCTCGGACAGGGCGTCGCCGGGCGTAGCGGCGAGCCGGCGGTCGATCGCGGACACGACCTCTTCGAGATCCCGCCCTCCCGCCGTGGCCGGCAGATCCAACAGCGGCTCGATCCAGCCTCCGCAAACGAGTATCAGCCGGACGTACTCCGCCCGCTCCGACGGCAGGACGGCCAGGAATCGGAACTGATCGAGCCGATCGAGGAACCGGAAGGCGGGCCTGGCCAGCTCGTCGGCGGTCTCGAGCCGACGCCGGAGGCGCTCGGCCTCCTCGAAGTTCAGCGCTTCGCCCGCGCGGCGCATGTCGATTTCCAGGCCGGCCAGCGCCTCATCGATCGGCGTCTGCGCGAAGTCGATGGCCCGGCGCATCATCGCGCGGTACTCGTCCATCGTGATCGAGCCGTCGCACGGCGCCGGGCACTTGCCCATCTCCTTGTACGCGCACGCCGCCGCGTTCGGGGCCTCGACGAGGATGTGGTAATACCGGCAGAGATCGAAGAGATCATGGAGCAGCTCGATGCCCCGCTGGGCTGCGTGCTTGTCGGAGATCGGTCCCAGGTGGACGCCCGTGCGGCCGGTGGGCGGCGCGCCGGGGCTGTTGGTCTTCACGAAGCGGGGATAGTCCGCCTCCGGGTTGGCGTGGATGAACCAGCCCCGCCAGCGATCGAGCAGGCTTGCGTACGTGTGCGGGAGGCGCTGTCGGGCCAGTTGCAGATAGGCCCAGTCGGCCTCGAAGGCGGAGCCGACCGTCGTCGCCGCGACCGTCCGGGCCGGCCCCCGGAAGTCGATCTTCCGCGAGGGCCCCGCGTCCTCGTCGGGCGGCGCGAGACGCGCCCGGACGAGCCGGCGGACGTCGGCGGTGATGGCCAGGGCGAGGGTCGCGCCGGTCTCGTTCTCGAGGGCGAAGACGCCCGGCCGGGCCGGCAGCGGCTTCAGGTCGATCGCCTCGGCCGGGTCGGAGGGCAACGTCAACCGGATCGGCAGGGGCGGGCCGGGGAGATGGTCGCGTGAAGGCGGCACGTGCGCGTCCTCCGGTGCCGTCACTCGTCCCGATCAGTTCGCCGCCTCTTCGCCGGCGCTACAACACCATGCCGGTGATGGTCGCCTCGAACACCAGCTTGTCGTCGACGATCCCCTGCGTGCGGCTGACGAAGCGCCGCGGCCTCGTCTCGACCTCCTCGGAGAGCAGGTAGAGGCGATCGCCGGGCACGACCTGGCCTCGGAAGACGGCCTCGTTGCAGCGGGTGAAGCCGAGGAAGCGGGGCTCGACCGCCCGGTACCTGAGAAAGAAGGCGCTGCACAACTGCGCCGCCGCCTCGATCATGAGCACGCCGGGCATGAGCGGCCTTCCCGGGATGTGCAGCGGCACCCAGAACTCCTGATCGGTGATGTGCTTGATGCCCAGGGCCCGGCCGGTGTCGTCGTCGGCCCAGATCACGTGATCCAACTGCCGCATCGCCCCGCACTGCGGATTCAGGCGCCCGACCTCCTCGGCGGGGATGACCACCTGTGTCTTATCGATCGCCGAGAGATCAAACAGCGGTTCACTCGCCACAATCCGCTCCTTGGCCGGGTCAGAGATATCGCGACCCCGTCGCAGGACGGGGTGGGGACAGAATACCGTGAACCGGGCGAGGGGTCATCCGGACGAGAACGTGAGCGCGGCGGGACGGCAGGACGAGCCGGCGGAAAGGCGGATCCGATCGCGAACGGCGGGCAGGCGCGGCGTCAGTCTTCCTTGCGGGCCTCCAGCACCGCGTTGCGGAGTTCCTGGGCCGCCTGCTTGACATCCT
>JAXHTH010000243.1:0-2282 GCA_034211115.1 Planctomycetota bacterium
GCCATGTTGTCCCCCGCATCGATGCACGGCGACCCGGGCGCGAGCCGATAGTCCCCGCCCAGCGGATCGACGAAGAGCGGATCGACATCGATGTTCCCCTCGCCTTCCCAGCCATCCTCGACCAGGCTGTGCAAGACCACGGCCCAGCCTCCTGACTCGTTGTGGAGCGCACCGCCCTCATTGTTCCAGAGGATGCAATTGAAGACAGCGGAAACCGTGCCGTCATAGTTGAGTATCCCGCCCCCCTCTTCGGCGATGTTCCCCGCGAGGCTGCAGTTGGTGATCACCGTAACGCCCAGATCATCATTATAGATGCCCGCGCCGCCAACGGCGGAATTGCGGGTGAACAGACAATTGAAGATCGCTGGGGTGCTGCGCCTGTTGTAGATCCCGCCGCCGCGATCATAGGCCCAGTTGTCGTCAAGAACGCACGCCCTGATCATACCCTCCTGGCATTCCTGATTGTGAATGCCACCACCAGCAAAAGCCGAGTTTTCGCTGAGTTCGCACGTGATCACGTTCACAGCGCTGTCGAAGTTGTAGATCGCACCGCCGAAAAGAGCGCCGGAATTACCGACAAAGCTGCATTGTATGACGTTCCCTCCTCCGTAGATGTTCGACATGCCCGCGCCCGACCACGCGGTGGTGTTTCCGACAAGTGCGCAGTCGATGAACCAGGATTGACATTGGTCGTTGCATACGCCGCCACTCCAGGAGCGCGCGGAGTTGCCGCTGAATGTGCAGCCGCATACCAGAGGACTGCAGTATCTGTTGTACATCGCGCCGCCGGATGAGGCGGTGTTCCCCGCGAACATGCAGTCGCTGACGGCCACCTCCGCTGGATCGTCATAGTTCTCGGTGTACATCCCTCCACCATCGGAATCGGCCGCGTTCTGGATGAAAGTGCATTCGATCACGGCGGGATGGCTGTCGATGCTGCAGATCCCCCCGCCGTAGCGCGTCGCGGTGTTGCGCATGAACATGCAGCCGATGATCACAGGGTTTGCGTTGTCACTGTTATAAACACCCGCGCCGTCCACGGCTGCGTTCTCCAAGAGCCAGCACGAGTCGATCGTCGGGCTGCTGGCGACGTTGCGGATGCCACCGCCCTCGGTCGCGTTGCCTCCTCCGATCAGAAACCCGCTGATGATGGTGTCCGCCCCTTCGCCGCTGTCACAGGTTATGACCGTTCCCTCGTGGTCACCATCGATCGCCGCTCCGGGGAGTGATTGCGGATCACCAGTGCCGTCGCTGCGTAGAAAGACAGCCTTGCCGAGGAGGTTGATCCGCTCGTGGTACACGCCCTCGGCGACGACGATCTCGTCGCCGTCGGTCGCCGCGTTGATCGCCTGCTGGATCGTCGGATAGTCGTCCGGGACGTTGATGATGTCCGCCCGCGCCACAGCGACCGCCCACATCGACAGAGTCGCGAAGGCAAGAACCTCGCGCCGGATCCGGCCCGAATCCCTCATTGAACACATGGTTGTACTCCCGTACTTGACCGGAAAGAAGACATAAGCCGCACGGGCAGTCTACCCCCGCCGACGGGCCACGCGCCGCCCGCTGCGAAATGGCCGCGCCCCGCCGGCGGGTGGTATCATGTCTTTCAGTCGGTTCGATTCCGGCAGCGCCGAACCGTATCAGCCGCCGGCGCCGAAGATCGAGCCCTCTTCCGCCTCCTGCGGCTGGGGCAGCGGGCCCAGGCGGCGGAGCTGATCATCGCTCAGAAGCGCCTTCAAGCGGTTGAGCGCGCGGGCGTTCAGCTCCCCGCGATCGTAGCGCACACGCGCCATCTGCTGCTGCTGTTCCTGCCACGCCCTGAAGTCCTCGGCATCAAAGCCCATCAGGTTGACCGGGGTCGGACGGAGGTGCTTGCACAACGCGCGCGACAGCCGCTCGTATTCGGGCCGGTACGACGCGGCCAGATCCTCGAGCCGGCGGCGCTGATCGACGGTCAGGTCTTCCAGGGCCATCGCCGCGGTGAGTTGACGATGCACGGCGCCCGGGTCGGTGTAGACGGACGGGAAGGCGGCGCGGTCATAGGCGCGTCGGACCTTCGCCGCGCTCGCGCCCGGCAACTCGGCGAGCACCTCATCCCGGGCGCGGCGATTGAGCTCGACGATCGCGGTGTTCGCCCGCGCCATCGCCTCGTCGGGCCCGGCGCTGATCTCCTTGTAGCGTTGCTGGGCCTCGACGATGGCGGCCACGTCCTCGACCGCCGCCCCCCGCATGTCCGCGGACCACTGATCCATCACCCGCTGATGATCGAGCTGGGCTTCCAG
>JAXHTH010000244.1:0-16009 GCA_034211115.1 Planctomycetota bacterium
TCCACGGCACGAGGGGACACGCCAGCACCGGCCGCGGCACGGTGATCGAGGGCGAGAACGCCTGGCGCTTCGAGGGGAAGAACCCGAACCCTTACGTGCAGGAGCATCGCGACCTCATCGCGGGCATCGTCGGCGAAGGCAAGCGTCTCAACGAGGCGCGCCGCGTCGCCGAATCCACCCTCACCGCCATCATGGGTCGCATGTCGACCTACACCGGTCAGCAGGTGACGTGGGAGCAGGCGATGAACTCGGAGCTCCATCTTGCGCCACCGACGTACAGCTTCGACGTCGATCTGGCCATCCCGTCCGTCGCCATGCCCGGGCAGACGGAGCTTGTCTGATTCGCGTTGAATCACTCGCCGCAAACGGCAGAAGGGAGCCGTCCATGATGCGCCGAGACTTTCTCACCGCCGCGCTCTCCGTCCCGCTCGCCGCGGGCGCGGCGGCGAACGCGGAGGATCGACCGCAGATGCAGACGGCCGGCGGGGCCGCCGCGGCGCGACGCCGATTCAGGCTCAGGTACGCGCCGCACTTCGGCATGTTCCGCCATCACGCGGGCGATGATCTCGTCGATCAGCTCAAGTTCGCCGCCGATGAGGGCTTCACCGCCTGGGAAGACAACGGCATGGCCGGGCGCTCCGCCCCGGACCAGGAGCGCCTCGGCCGGGCGCTGAAGGACCTGGGCATGACGATGGGCGTCTTCGTCGCCCACGCCGAGTGGCGCGAGCCGCTCTACGCGCGCGGCGGGGCCGAGGCGCGCCGGCAGCTTCAGGACCTCATGCGTCAGGCGGTCGAGATCGCGCATCGTGTTGATGCGAAGTGGTGCACCGTCGTCCCCGGCCTCTACGATCGCGGCCTGGAGTGGGACTACCAGACGACGAACGTCATCGACTGCCTGAAGGCGATGTGCGAGATCTGCGAGCCCGCGGGCCTGGTCATGGTCCTCGAGCCGCTCAATCCCTATCGCGATCACCCCGGCATGTTCCTCTCGAAGATCCCGCAGGCGTACCAGATCTGCCGGGCGGTGAACAGCCCTTCATGCAAGATCCTCGACGATCTCTATCACCAGCAGGTCACGGAAGGAAACCTGATCCCGAATCTCGACCGCGCGTGGGACGAGATCGCCTACTTCCAGGTGGGGGACAATCCCGGACGGCGGGAGCCGACCACGGGCGAGATCAATTACCGCAACATCTTCCGCCACCTGCACGCAAAGGGGTTTCAGGGCATCGTCGGCATGGAACACGGGAAGAGCCGCGAAGGAAAGGCAGGCGAGCGGGCGGTCATCGATGCTTATGTTGCGTGCGATGACTTCTGAGCCGGCCCGGTACGCATCGGCGTAAGGAACCGTCTCGATGAGAGCGCTCGTCTGGTTTCGCAGCGACCTGCGGGTGCGGGACAACCCCGCACTGCACCGTGCGTGCGCCGAGGCGGATTCCGGCGTGGTCGGCGTGTTTCTCATCTGCCCGAAGCAGTGGCGCGAACACGACTGGGCCGATGCCAAGGTCGATTTCCTGCTCCGGACGCTCGAAGCGCTGAGCGGGGAGCTGGAGAAGCTCAACATCCCCCTGCTCATCCGCACGGTCCCGACGTTCAGGGGCGCGCCGAAAGAGCTGTTCGATGCCGCACATCGGCACGAATGCGACGCCCTGTATTATAACGCGGAATATGAAGTCAACGAGCAGCGCCGCGACGAGGCGGTGCGGAATAAGTTCGAACGCGCCGACGTCGGCGTGCGCATCCACCATGACCAGGCGATCGTGCGGCCCGATGCGCCGCGCACGTCCAGCGACAGCTTCTACACGGTGTTCACGCCATTCAAGCGGTCCTGGATGAAGCATCTGGACGAGTCCGGCATTCCCGAGCCGCTGGGTCGTCCGAAGCGACAACCGGAGATGATCGCGCAGGGCGACGAGGTTCCTTCTTCCGTCGACGGCTTCGACGCCGCGGACATGTCGGACCTGTGGCCGGCGGGCGAGGACGCCGCGCGCCGGCGCCTCCGCCGCTTCGTCCAAGGTGACGTCTCGCATTACAAGAGCAAACGCGACGTTCCGGCCGACGACATCACCAGCCGCCTCTCGACATATCTCGCCCTCGGCGCGGTTTCGGCGCGGCAATGTCTCGCCGCCGCGCTGGACGTCAACGCCGGCCGGCTCGACGGCGGCCGGCCCGGGCCCGCGACGTGGATCAGCCAGCTCGTCTGGCGCGATTTCTTCCGGCACGTCCTCGTCGGTTTCCCCCGCGTGAGCATGCACCGCCCCTTCCGACCCGAGACGGACGCGGTGAAGTGGCGCGATGACGATGCGCAGTTCCGCGCGTGGTGCGAGGGGCGCACCGGCGTGCCCATCGTCGACGCCGGCATGCGGCAGCTTAAAGAGACCGGCTGGATGCACAATCGGCTCCGCATGATCGCCGCGATGTTCCTCAGCAAGGATCTGCTCCTCGACTGGCGCCTGGGGGAGCGGCATTTCATGCGGCATCTCATCGACGGCGACCTCGCGAACAACAACGGCGGGTGGCAGTGGTCGGCCTCGACGGGGACCGACGCCGCGCCGTATTTCCGCATCTTCAACCCGTTCACGCAGAGCCGCAGATTCGATTCGAGCGGCGCGTTCATCCGCGCGTACGTGCCCGAACTGGCGGACCTGGATGAGAAGACCATTCACGAGCCGCACAAGCTGCCCGATGACGAGCGCGCGGCGATCGACTATCCCGATCCGATCGTCGATCACGCCGCCGGCCGGGACCGCGCGATCGCCGCCTTCAAGGCCCTGCGCGGCTGACCGGGCGGACCCGCTCGGTCGCCGGCGCTGCGGGTGAGGACGATTCGATATGCAGACACATCGCTTCCTTCGCGCTTTTCCTCCCCGACTGCGCTTTCTTCTCCTCGCGCTGAGTCTCGCGTTCCGGACGCCGGCCGCGCCCGGCGCGGAGCTTCACGTGTCTCCGGCGGGTGACGATGCGAATCCCGGGACGCACGCTGAGCCGTACGCCACGCTCAGCGCCGCCCGCGATGCGATCCGCGCGATGCCCGCGCCGCGGCCCGCGATCACCGTCTCTCTCCACGCGGGAACGTATCGGCTCACCGAATCGTTTCGCCTGGAAGCGCGCGATTCGGGTCGGCCGGATGCCCCGATCACCTATCGCGCCGTGCCCGGCGAGAAGGTAATGATCAGCGGCGGGTCGCCGCTCGATCCGCGCCGCTTCACGCCCCTCGCGGATGATGCCCGTCGTCGAGTCATCCGCGAGGAAGCACGATCCCGCATCCGGCAGCTCGATCTCCGCGCCTGCGGTGTGCGGGAGTTCCCCCGCGCCGCCGCCCGCGGCATGGCTCATCCGATCCGGCCCGCACCGATGGAGCTCTTCTGCGACGGCGAGCCGATGATCGTCGCCCGCTGGCCCAACGACGGTTTCACGCGGACGGGCGAGGTGCTCGATCCCGGTTCCCGGCCGCGGCGGGGCGAGAAGCCCGATCGCGGCGCGCGGTTCCGCTTCACCGGCGATCGCCCCGCGCGATGGACCGAGGCCGCCGACCTCCGACTCGTCGGGTACTGGCAACATGACTGGGCCGACGACTCCATTGCCGTGTCACACATCGATGCCGAGAAGCGCGAGATCGCGCTCGCCGCTCCCCATCAGTACGGCGTCGCCTCCGGCAAGCCGTATTACGCTGAAAACCTGCTGGAGGAGATCGATGCACCGGGCGAATATTACATCGACCGCACCGCGGGCATCCTGTATTTCTACCCGCCGAAGCCGCTTGAAGGCGTCTCGCTCGCGCTGTCGCGCATGCACGAGCCGCTCGTCTCCCTGCGCGACACCTCCGACATCGTGATTCGTGACCTTATCTTTCAATGTGCCCGCGGAGACGGGGCGGAGATTGGGGGCGGCGTCCGCGTCCGCTTCCTCGGCTGCACATTCCGAACCCTCGGCAACCGCGCTGTCGTCATCAACGGTGGATCGGAACATAATATCGTAAGTTGCGACATCTACCAGACGGGCGAGGGCGGCGTCGTGCTCGCCGGCGGCGATCGCGCCACGCTCACGCCCGCGCGCCACGCCGCAGTGAATTGTCACATTCACCGCTACAGCCGGCTCGGACGCACGTATCGTCCGGCGATCCGGATCCGCGGGGTGGGCCAGCGCGCCGCACATAACAAGATCCACGATGCGCCTCACGCCGCGATCCTCTTCTCCGGAAACGATCATCTCATCGAATATAATGAGATACACGATGTGCTTCGCCTCACCGGCGACGGCGGCGCCGTCTACACGGGGCGAGACTGGTCGATGCGCGGAACGATCATCCGCTACAATCACTTTCACGATCTGCGCGGCATCGGGCGCTGGGAGAACGCGGTCTATATCGACGACATGTCCGGCGGCGTGACGATCCTGGGCAATGTCTTCCGCGACTGCCACTGGGGGATGCTGCTGGGGGGCGGCCGGGACATGGTGGTCGCGAACAACGTGTTCGTCGATTGCGGCCTCGCCGTTCATCTCGACGCCCGCGGCCTGGGCTGGGCAAGCGGCAGCTTCGATCTGATGAAGGAGCGGCTGGAGGCGATGCCCTACCGGCAGGAACCGTGGGCTTCACGCTACCCGCCGCTGCTGGATCTCCTTGACGATGAGCCGATGACGCCGAAGGACAACCATCTGCGCTGCAATGTCCTCGTCCGCTCCGGAGCGATTGACGCGGACATCGCCGGCGCGGCGCGGCGGCACGCCGTCATCGAGCAGAACCTGCGGATGGATGACGATCCCGGTTTCGTGGATTTCGCCGGCGGCGATCTGCGGCTGCGCGCCGACAGCGCTGTCTTCACGCGCCTGCCGGACTTCACCGCGATTCCCTTCGAAGAGATCGGCCTGCGTGCTGATGAGCATCGTCCCTCGGCGCCGGCGAGGGAGACGCGAGGCGGTCAGGACTGAGCGGGAGAGCGCTCATGCGCATCGGCGTCGACCTGGGCGGAACGAAGATCGAAGCGATCGCGCTGGACGGCGACGGCCGTGAACTCATCCGCCGCCGCGTGCCGACGCCGCGCAACGATTACGAAGGCACGGTCGAGGCGATCCGATCGCTCGTTGCGGGTATCGAGACCGAGCTGAGCGAGACCGGGACGGTCGGGCTGGGCACGCCAGGCGCGATCTCTCCGTCCACGGGCCTCATGAAGAACGCCAACTCCGTGTGGCTCAACGACAGGGCGCTGGACGAGGCGCTGATGCAGGCGATGGATCGCGAGGTGCGCATGACCAACGACGCCAACTGCCTGGCGCTGAGCGAAGCCACCGACGGCGCCGCGGCGGGGGCGGGGATCGTGTTCGGCGTGATCCTCGGCACCGGGGTGGGGGGCGGCGTGGTCGTCGACGGCCGCGTCCTCACCGGCGCCCACGCCATCGCCGGCGAGTGGGGACATAACCCGCTGCCCGCGCCGACCGATGACGAGCGCCCCGGCCCGCCGTGTTATTGCGGCCGTCGCGGCTGCATCGAGACGTTCCTCTCGGGCCCGGGCCTGGAGCGGGACTTTGGGGAAACGTCATCGCGCCGACTCTCCGCGCCGGAGATCGCCCGTCAGGCCGAGGGGGGTGATCAGGACGCCGAGGCGGCGCTGCAGCGCTACGAGCGGCGCCTCGCCCGCGCGCTCGCCTCGATCATCAACATCCTCGATCCCGAGGTGATCGTCCTCGGCGGCGGCGTGTCGAACATCGATCGCCTCTACGCCAGCGTCCCGGCGCTGTGGGGCGAACACGTCTTCTCCGATCGCGTCGATACGCGGCTCGTGAAGGCGCAGCACGGCGATTCGAGCGGCGTCCGCGGCGCGGCCTGGCTGTGGCCGAAGGAGTCCGGGTGAGGGGGCGGGGGCTGGCGTTGGGTATTGGGTATTGGCTGTTGCAGATCGCTGATCACGGATGGCTGATCCCTGATCGCTTCCCCTTTTCAGCTTTCCGCTTTCGGCGTTTCAGCTTTCTCCGATGGGCAATCTCCCCAGGCGGCCAGCAGGGCGAGGAGGTCGGCGGTGTCGGTGTCGCCGTCGCCGTCGACATCGCCGTCGCCCGTGCCCCACGCGCCGAGCAGATGCAGCAGATCGGCGGTGTCCACATCGCCGTCGCCGTCGAAGTCGGCCGGGCAGTCCGGCATCGGCTCCACGCCCCAGATCTCCACGTCATCGATGTTCCAGCCGCAATAGCGCCAGGCGCCGTCGGTGGGACCCATCGTCCAGCGCACGTACACCTCCGGCTCGTGGTCCGCCCAGTCGGAGATGTCGCACTCGTGAAGCTGCCACGCTTCGTCGGCGATCTCCTCCGTGTTGGTCCAGACCTGCGTCCAGTCCACCTTGTCGGTGCTGACATAGATGTAGACGTGGTCGTAGGCGGGCTGCTCGACGCCGAGCCAGCGCCGGAACTTCAATTGGACCTGCGTAAGCTGCGAACAATCGAGCGGCGTCGAGATCAGATGTCGCGGGGGAAGGTTGTTTTCGTAATCGCCGTCCAGGTTGTACCCGAAGACGTTGGGCCCGGAGTATCCGCCGGTGGGATCGGGGCCGCCGTACTGCCCGCCGCCGCCGGTGGGCTGTCCGAACGCCCAGAGCCCCTCGCGCGCCCAGCCCGGGTCGTCATCGAGTGGGAAACTGTAGATCGGCGCGGGCACGCCGACTTCCAGCCGCACCGGGCGCGTCGTGTCGCCCTCGTGGTCCGTCTCGTTGACGAACTGAAGCACATCGTCATACGCGCCGCGCGGCAGCGTGTTCGCCGCCCCCGTGATGTACGCGGCCACCTGGACCTCGCCCCGCGCGTCGATGAGACCGGAATCGGGATCGACCTCGAGCCACGCTTCGCCGTTGGAGACGCTGAACTCCAGCGGAGCATCGCTGTAGTTGCGCAGCGTGTAGAGCTTGAAGGCCGGCTCGAACGGCCCGCCGTGAGGACCGGTCGACTCGAACCCGCTCATGGGGATGACGTAGAGCCCCGTCACGTCGGCCTGGAACTCCAGCGGCCCCATGTCGACGACGGGCGGCGCGCCCAGGCCCGTGTCTTCCGTGTGAGGGTCATCCACGAAGCGCGGACGGCCGTCCAGGTCGGACACGACATCGCCGGGAAGGGCCGGATTGGACCCGGCGTCGATGCACGGGGAGCCGGGCATGAGGTGATAGTCATCAACCTCGGGTGCGACGAATGCGGGATCCGCATCGATGTTGCCCTCGCCGTCGAACCCGCCCTGGACGAGGCAGTAGCAGACGTCGGCCGTGCCGTAGAGGGCGTGAATCTGGTTGGGCACGTTCTGTCGGAAGATCGAGCCGGCGATGGCGGCGTTCACGCCGCCCTCGAGGTACACCGCGCCCCCACCGGTGTCCGCCGCGTTGTTGATGAACGCGCAGTTCACGATCTGCGTGTTGCCGCCGATGAGCCCCACCGCGCCCGATGAATACCCCTGGTTGTCGTGGAACAGGCAGTTAACGATCTGCACATCGGAGTAGAACGCGTGCACCGAGACGCTGAAGTTGTCGCGGAACACGCAATCGATGATGAGCGGGTCGCCCTGGTCGATGTAGAACCCGCCGGCGGGATTGTCGGCGATGATCAGGTTGCGGAAGGTGGGACTGCTGGACCAGCAGTTGATGGTCGCCGACCCTCAGCACCCGGCGCATTTGCGGACGGTGAACCCGTCGATGATCGTGTTGCGGGTCTCCCCGCTCGTGCATCGGAAGCCCGGGGCGGTGGTGAAGTCGATGTCGACGATGCAGTTGTCGGGCCCGTTGGCGCTGGCGAGGGTGATCGCCCGTCCGGCGGGATCGAGGTTGGTATTGCCCGCCCCGGCATAGACGCCGTCGGCGACGATGACCTCGTCGCCGTTCGAGGCGGCGTCGATGCCGGCCTGGATGGTCTGCTTGGGGCCGCAGGCGCCGCCGTCCCATTCCTCGCACAGGCCGTCCCAGGCGTCGTTGCCGGTCGCGCCGTTGACGTAATACGTCTCAGCCTGCGCGGTCATCGCCGCGAGCGCGAGCGCTGCGACGGCGGGGGCAAGCCATGCCGACCGCAGTTTCGAGGATCGATGGTGATGCATGAGCGTCCGTCTCCCTGGAGGAGGATGGTCAGCCCGCGGCGGAAGGGGCGTGAAGGCGGGCGGCCGAACCGGACCTTCTGGTCCGTAACGTCTCTACTCTATCACCGGATACCCCCGCCGCCAAGCGAATACTCACCACTGCAACGCGATCTCACGCCGCGAACCGCCGAAAACGGCACCGCGGCGTGCCGGGAACGCACCCGCCGGCTTCCCGTTCCCCGCCCGGTTCGTCGCCTTCCGCCCTCCGCGTCTCAGCTTTCAGCGTTCCCTCTTTTCAGCTTTCTCCTACGGGCACTCGCCCCACGCACCGAGGAGGGCCAGCAGATCGGCGGTGTCGGTGTCGCCGTCGAAGTCAACATCGCCGTCCGGCGTTCCCCACGCGCCGAGCAGGAACAGGAGATCGGTGGTATCGACATCGCCATCACCGTCGAAGTCCGCCTCGCAGCCGGGGCCCGCCCAGCCGGCGAGGCGGGCCATCATCCACCAGAACGCGCGCCCCTTCATGTCGCAGTTCAGCGACTCGGAATGCGCGCACGAGCACGTCGAACACTCGCCGGGATGTTCATCGCACCACTCGATCGCCCAGTTGCGGTGGTCTCCGTCCAGCCAGTACCAGCAGCCGTCATCGGCGTAGAGATCGAGATAATACTCCCAGTCCGGGTCGTAACTCTCGATGTCGGCGAAGTCGAAGAGCACCGCGCCGGTGGCGATGACGTGATCGCGGATCTGGTTGTTGCGCGCATGAAGGTTGCCCTCCTCGCCCGTGCCGTTGAGGTGGCCGGTCATGTAGATAAAGGTCACGTCCGGGTAATCCTCGATCAGGCCGCTCATGAGATCCAGGTAGATCTGCATGTTCTCCTCGGTGGTGTCAGCCTGGCCGCACCAGGACCACATCACGCAGTTGCGATCACAGCCGGGCGTGTCGAGCATCTCGCGGGTGCGGACCTCCCAGGTGTATCGATCGGGATTGCCCAGGTCGCCGGACGGGGTGTAATCCCACAGCGACAGGCCGCCCTGCGTGCCGTCGTGATCCCACCAGTACAGCGATCCGGGCGGGTTCTTGATGACATTCATGCCGCTGACGATCTGGCTGCCGTGCGAGGTGTGGCCGTAGGAAAGGCGGAACTGCTCCTTGGCCAGCCCGATCCACGATTCGGGGATGGGCGCCAGCTCGGTGCAGGTGTGATCGATGATGATCGGCCCGCCGGCGGCGGCGGAATCGACGATCAGCATCGCCGCCCCGAGCACAGCGGGAAACGCGGCCAATCGAAGGGTGACCGTCAGCGTGCGGCGACGTCGAAACGGCATGGCAGGCTCCTCTCCTGGTTCATGAACGTGCGGACGATGTGCGAGCGCCGGTTGACCCGGGATGCGGGGTCGGGGGCCGACGATGTCGGATGCTCAACTCCACTATACACCCCGCTCATGCCGCGCCAAGCACCGAATCAGTTACCGATCAAGACGCCCATGACGCGCCGCCTCACGAGGAATCGGCATGCGTTCCCGGAAGCCCGCTTGCGTCTTCGCACTCACTGGCCGTTGGCGGAGGGCGGGTGCCCTTCGCCGGGCGGTGCCGAGGGGGGCGAGCCCTTCGCGGCCAGCGCGATGCCCTTGGCAAACGCGACGAGTTCGGCCATCGACTGGCCGATGTGCAGGCTCGATGAGGCCGGGGGCTGAACGCGCTGCAACGCGTTGCCGCCGATGATCAGGCTCAGCCCGATCTCGCTGAGGCCGGCCAGCAGCGCGTCGATCTGACCCGACAGGTCGGCGGCGCGCAGATCCTCGGCGCTGGCGCTCAACCACACCAGGTCGGCCCGATGATGACGTGCGGCCAGCAGCAGCGCCTCGGGCGGGGAGTCCGGGCCGAGATTGATCGCGCGGAAGCCCTCACCCTCCAGCGACGCGGCGGCCATGAGCGAAGGCAGCATATATGGATCCCCCGCCGGAGCGCCGCCCGTGGCGACCGGGGTCCGCTCCTCGGTATCGGGCGCCGCGTGCTCGCCCGCCTCCGTGTCGGGAACGATCGGAACCGAGTCCCGCGACGCGGCCGCGCGATTGCCCTCGCCGAACGTCCCGGGAACGGGCTGCAGCGTGGAACGAAGCTGATTGATCGCCTGGGCGCAGATATCAGTGGCGCGATGCTCGATGAAGATCCCTTCCGGCCCGTGCCGCCAGAGATCACCGATCCGATGCATGGCAAGCCGGATGGGGCCATCGCAGATCTCGGCGACGGACCGGCCCTCGAGATACATGGACAGGATAAGGCCGCGAGCCTCGCGGGCGTGACCTCCCTCGATATAGGTGTGCAGTCGCTCGGCCTCGTCCTCCCGGGCCGGCATCGCGCCGGCCACGGCCTCGACATCCGGCAACCCGAGGATCTCGGGGTGGACGAGCGTGGCCTCCGTCTCCCGCAGGAACCGGATGGCCTCGGCGATGGGGATGCGGCGGTGTCCCCCTCCCGTCCGGGTGGCCCGGATCAGACCGTCATCCGCCCACCTCTTGAGCGACGACTCGCTGACCCCGATGGCCCGGGCGAGTTCCTTGGGAGAGAGGACCTGTTTCATGGCGAGACCTCGTTGAACGATTTGGACGAATTTTAGTTCTGGTCAGGAGGGTCTGCAACAGCTTTCTTAGAAGGAAGAATGCCGTTTTTCGATTTCTGTTCGGTTTCCGAACGGGATGCGGGGGCCGGAGCGAGGGGCGAACTCGCCCGATTTTCGTGGAATGGCTGAATGAAACAACCGCTTTGAACGTTTTTTCATTCATGTCGCAGGCAGTCTCCTGCGCGTTCACGAATTGCCATGACTCAATCGAACCACCCTGAGAAGGAGCTCACCATGTCCCGCCTCACCCGTCACACCCCCATCGCCGCGACCGCCATCGCCCTCGCCGCTGCCGTCGGCTTCTCCGGCCCGGCGCTGGCCGGCAACTGCTCATCCGGCGGCTACGCGTCCTCCGAGAAGTCCTCGTGCGGATCCGCCTCCACCGCGGCCCTCGCCTCGTACGAGTCCAAGCCGGACATCGTCGACACCGCCGTCAGCGCCGGCTCATTCAACACGCTCGTCGCCGCCGTCAAGGCCGCCGGCCTCGTCGACGCGCTGAAGGGCGACGGCCCGTTCACCGTCTTCGCCCCCACCGACGACGCGTTCGCTAAGCTTCCCAAGGGGACACTCGAGTCGCTTCTGAAGCCGGAGAACAAGGCACTGCTCACCAGCATCCTGACCTATCACGTCGTCCCCGGTCGCCTGATGGCCGCCGACGTGGTCAAGGCCGATTCCGCCGGCACGCTGAACGGCCAGCAGGTCGACATCAAGGCCTCCAAGTCCGGCGTGAAGATCGACAACGCCAGGGTGATCAAGACCGACATCGCCACCCGTAACGGCGTGATCCACGTTATCGACTCGGTGATCCTGCCCAGCACGGACAACATCGTGAAGACCGCGAGCAAGGCGGGTGCGTTCAACACGCTGCTCGCCGCCGCGACGGCCGCCGGCCTCGCTGACACGCTCTCCAACGGCGGTCCGTTCACCGTCTTCGCGCCCACCGACGAAGCGTTCGCCAAGCTGCCCGCGGGCACCATCGACGCCCTGCTCAAGCCCGAGAACAAGGACAAGCTCCAGGCGATCCTGACCTACCACGTCGTTCCCGGCCGCATCTACGCCGCCGACGCCCTGAAGGCAGGCACCGCGAAGACCGTGCAGGGCAAGTCCGTGCACATTCGCGCGGAGAAGGGCAAGGCCTTCATCAATGACGCGCAGATCGTCTCCACGGACATCGACACCAGCAACGGTGTGATCCACGTCATCGACTCCGTCATTCTCCCGTGACGCCCGGACCCTTCCCGAGCCCACACGCTCCTTGCCGATCCCCTCGCTCCCCGCTGGGCTCAAGCCCGACTGATCGTTTCCCCGAAAGGACAGACCCATGAAATCTCTGGACGTTATCGCCGCCATCCTCCTCGTCGTGGGCGGCCTGAACTGGGGTCTCTGGGGCGCCTTCGAGTTCGACCTCGTCGGCGCACTGCTCGGCGGCCAGACCGCCATCCTCGCGAAGATCGTCTACTGCCTCGTCGGCCTCGCCGCGCTCTACCAGGCCATCTCGCTGAAGGCGATCCAGAAGCGTTGGAACGTTCGACCGGCCCTCGCCTGATCCATGACTGATCAACAGGCTCCATGACAGCGACGTCCCGCGGTCCCCGCCGCGGGACGTCCTTTTTCCGCCTATCATCCGCCGACGTCAACGGCGCACGCAAGACATGGCGCACGCACCAGACATCCGTGAACATCGCGACCGCCCCGTTCTCGTGACCGGCGCGACCGGGTACATCGGCGGGCGGCTCGTGCCCCGCCTGCTCGAAGCGGGCCGGCGCGTCCGCTGCCTGACGCGTGATGCCGGCAAGCTGCGCGGCCGGCCCTGGGCCGATCACCGGCATGTCGAGATCGTCGAGGGCGACCTCGCCGACACCGGGACGCTGTCGGATCTCATGCGCGGCTGCGGCGCGGCGTTTTACCTCGTCCATTCCATGATCACCGCGGGAAGCGCCTACGCGGAAACTGATCGCACACTCGCGCTCGGCTTCGCGGGCGCCGCGAATCAGGCGCAGCTCGATCGCATCATCTATCTCGGCGGGCTCGGCGAGACGGGCGAGGGCCTCAGCAAACACCTCGCCTCGCGCCGCGAGGTCGAGCACGCCCTCGCCTCCGGCGACACGCCCGTCACTGTCCTTCGCGCGGCGATGATCATCGGCTCCGGCTCCGCTTCGTTCGAGATTCTCCGCTATCTCGTCGAGCGCCTGCCCGTGATGGTCACCCCGCGCTGGGTGAGCACGGAATGCCAGCCCATCGCGGTGCGCAACGTGCTGCACTACCTGGTCAGCGTTCTCGACACGCCCGGGACGGCCGGCCGCACGCTCGACATCGGCGGGCCGGAGGTGATGACCTACCGGCAGATCATGCAGACGATGGCCGCGGCGCTGGGCCTGCGCCGGCGGTTCATCATTCCCGTGCCGGTGCTGACGCCGCGCCTCAGCTCGCTGTGGATTCATCTCGTCACGCCGCTCAGTCACCGCATCGCCCGGCCGCTCGCGGAGGGCTTGCGCAACCGGGTGGTGTGCCGCAACGATGATGCGGCGCGGCTCATGCCGCAGAAGCTGCTGACGATCCGCGAGCAGATCGACGCGGCCCTTGGGAATCTCGCGGCGGGCGAGGTCGAGACCGCCTGGTCGGATGCGGGCGTCATCCCCGGCGATCCGGACTGGGCCGGCGGGACCGTCTTCACCGATCACCGATCACGCGACATCAAGGCGGAGCCCGGCGCGATCTATCGCGCCGTCTGCCGCGTGGGCGGCGGGCACGGCTACTATGCCGCCGATTCGCTCTGGCGCCTGCGCGGTGCGATGGATCGACTCGCCGGCGGGCCCGGCCTCCGACGCGGGCGGCGCGATCCGGAGAACGTCGTCTACGGCGACGCCCTCGACTTCTGGCGCGTCACCGCCGTCGAGCCCGATCGCCGGCTGGAGCTGCGCGCCGAGATGAAACTCCCCGGCGAAGCGCTTCTCACATTCGAGATCGAACCCGACCGGGGCGATGAGAACTCATGTCGGCTGCATCAGACAGCGCACTTCAAGCCCCGCGGGCTGTGGGGACTGCTGTACTGGTATCTCGTCCTGCCTCTGCACGGGGTTGTCTTCGAAGGCATGCTGACCGGCATCCAGCGCGCCGCCGAACGACCGGCGGAGAAGTTGCCGACGACAACGTCGGCCGACAACGGGACCTCGCGGACAGCGCAGAAGGCGTCGATCTGAGCGCCACACCGCTGCCCGGCGCGCACGACAACATCGCGCGCCATCAAGCCGCGTTCATCCCGGATACCCCCCGCGGAGCGATGCCCGAAGCGACGGTGGCTACCGCCGACGACGCGCGGCGAGACCGGCCAGAGCGAGCAGGGCCAGCGCGCTCGGGGCGGGAATCTCCGAGAACCGCACGTAGTCGACGTAGATCGCCTCGCTGCCGGAGTTGCTGTCCAGCTCGAACATCAGCGTCGCCGTGGTGTACCCGCTCAGGTCGGCGCTGTAGGTCATCCACGAGCCCTCGATGCCGAGGTCGTCGATGTCCTGGCCGGAGGTGTTCAGAAGATCGATCTCCGTCCCGCCGTCCACCTCCAGCCAGATGCGGATGCGATCATCGTCCTCCCAGCCGGTGTCGACGACGAACAGATCGAGCGCGACGTCGGGCTCGAGGCCGGGGTTGAGGGCGACGGCATCGAGCGTGGTCGTCATCAGTCCGTCGGCGTCGCTGATCTCGAAGCCCTGCACGCCGTCCGTGTAGGCGCCGACATCGCCGGTCCAGTCGGTGACGCCGACGAAGTCGCCATCGGAGAGGCCGACGTCGTCGCGCGTGTTGTAGTACCACGAGAAAAACCCGATCTCGTCGCCGCTGGCCGGATAGTTGACCCACGGCTCGTCGACGTTGTCCAGCAGCGCGTGGTCGTTCAGTGGATCGAGCGTGTCGACATACTGCGTGCCGGGGAAGACGCCCGGCTCCTCGAAGCTCGTGTGGGCGACGATCACCGCATGGCTCTGGGGAACCGCCAGCAGGGCGGCGACCGCGGCGAGAACGATAGTGCTCCGTACCTTCATACTCTCTTCTCCTTGGACAGGCGTGTGATGATGCGCCGCGCAACGGCACCGCGCCGGTGCACGGCCGGCGGCCTCCCTGCTCCTCTCCACGTCAGCTTGTCAGCCATGCCGGACGCGGGTGATTGACGCCCCCGCCCCCCATCGTGATTGGATGGACCATAGTCGATGGCTCCGGGGCCGTCAAGGGGGAAACGCGCGGGCCGGGAATTACATCAAAATAGGCCGATTCATCTGTCAGATCCCATGCGATGTCCCGGAAGCACGGTGGCGGGCGGGAGCGTGTCCCGCCCGGCTCACGAAACCCTTCAGCGCAAGGAGGTTTGCGATGATTCGGCACCACACATCCCGCACTCGCGGCTCCGGTGCGGCCGCCATCGTCCTCCTGACCACGACGGTCATGGGAGCGATCTCCGCGCCGAGCAGCGCCTACTCCTACGTCGAGTGCCCGCCCGACTCGATGTTCAGCCAGCCCCCGTTCGATCCGGACGGCGGGTGGACGGCGACCATCAGCGACGTCGGAGACGATCAGCTCATCTACGAGAACTTCAGCGTGGATGATGACATCTGTCACTTCCGCTGCTGGGGACTGATGGTGCACTGGACCGACGAGGATCCCCCGTCGCCGTGCCTTGAAAGCCCCACGTTCCTGCACGTGCGGTTCTACGACGACGACAACGGTCAGCCCGGCGCGCTGCGGCACGATTACCACTTCACGTTCTACCCCGAGCACACCGGTTGGGAGTACATGGTCTATCCGACGCTCTTTCCGCTCTACGTGTTCGACTTCGACCTGTCCGACCTCCAGGGCGGATGCTGCCCGCAGCGCAGCGGGTGGATCAGCGTGCAGGGCAACCTGGTCACCGACCCGGACTGCATGTTCATGTGGATGGGTTCGGCCGTCGGCGATGACTTCTGCTGGTTCGAGAACGAGGGGGAAGAGACACCGATGGAGCGCAATTACTCGCTTTGCCTGTCGCCGCTTCAGATCATCGGCGACCTGGACGGGGACGGCGACGTGGACACCGCCGACCTGCTCCAGCTCCTCGGCGCCTGGGGCGACTGCCCCGAGCCCCCGGACGGCTGCCCGGGCGATCTCGATGACGATGGAGATGTCGACACGGCCGACCTGCTCATCCTGCTGGGCAACTGGGGTTGAATCAGCCCCCCGCCCCCGGCGCGCCCGACGCACATGTGTGAGCCGACCCGCGCGCCCCGTGCTTCCGCCACCGCCGGCCTCCACACGAGCCGGACACAACACGACCCCCGGCCGCGGTCGGCGGTCGTTCAAGTGGGCCATACAGGACTCGAACCTG
>JAXHTH010000245.1:0-3372 GCA_034211115.1 Planctomycetota bacterium
TTCGAGCCCCGCTGGTGCGTCGAGTTCGCGCCGCGCCGGCGCGGCATTCCCCGGGCATGTCTCGCGACGGTCATGCGATCCCTGCGGCCCTGGCGGTATTGGCGCCGCGTGAAGATGTCGCATCGGGTCCGCGCGGGTCGGTTGGCGGCCTATCTCCTGTTGCTTCTCGCCGGCCTGTACGTGCTGTTCTGCCTCTCGCAGGGCGCGCGGGCGTGGGACCAGTGGTGGGAGCGGACCCACGACCCGACGTTCAGCACCTCGAGCGTCGGCGGGACGAAGCTCGTCATCCACGCCATGCTGCTGCCGTTCTCCGATCGCTCGCTCGGCTCGGCCACGTACACGCGTCTGCGGCGCTGGCCGGGCGGGGGTTTGCTGACGCGGTCGTACCGGGCGCCGGGCCGGTTCGCGTCGTCGTGGACGGAGGAAGCGGCGGCGGCGGCGTTCTGCGGCGTGTTCTTCGCCGCCTGCCCGCTGGTGTTTCTCGCCCTGCCCGCCTCGCGCCGGCGGGCGAAGGTGCGCTGGGGGCACATCATGCGGATCACCGCGCACGGCGGCTCGTACGTGGCGATCGCCGCGGTGATCATCCTCGTCTCGGGCACGGTGCGCCGACTGGAGACCAGTCCCTGGTGGTCGAGGAACGTGCTGGCCGCGGCGGAGGCGCCCGTGTTCATCGTCCTCTGCGCGGCGCTGGGGCTCTGGTGGGCGGCGGCGATCCGCGCCTACCTGCGCATGGAGCACGGCCGGGCCGTCACCGCCGCCGTGCTGACGACGGCGTTCTTCGCCGCCTGCGCGATTCTGTTTAAGACGCACCCCACGTTCATCGTCATGCCATTGAGCCGCCTGTTGTTTCCGACCTGAGGAGACCATGATCGAAGAGGAACCGGTCACCGAGGATGCGATCGGGACGCGAACGCCCGTCCGCTGTCCGCGCTGCGGCTACGACCTGCGGGGCGAGATTGCGAGCTGGGGGCGGTCCTGTCCGTTGGAGGGCGTCTGCGCCGAGTGCGGGCTGGAGATCGCGTGGCGCGAGTTGCTCAATCCCGTCCTGATCAAGCCGCGATGGTGCGTGGAATACGCCGGATCATCGTGGAGGGTCCCGGGGCGCGCGGTCCGGACGCTGATGGCGATGTGCTGGCCGTGGTACTTCTGGCGGTCGCTGCGGATGGTGCACGAGATCCGATGGCGGCGGGTGCGCGGGTGCCTGCTGTTCTGGGCCTTTGCGCTGTATCTGCTCTTTTGCGCCTGCCATGCGGCCCTCATGTTCTCCCAATGGTCCGCGTGGGGGCTGCGGATGCCGGCGAAGCTTGCGCATCCGCTGGATGTGCTCATGGCGGCGGTGCTGCCCGCGAGTGATTCGCTGCCGTGGAAGGGTGTCAGCGCGCTGTCACCGTGCGATGTGTTGGTGGAAATCTGGGTTCCCGTCGTGATCGTCCCCGTCCTTCCGTTCGCGGTGATCCACCTGCTGAGCGCGTCGGGGTTCGTGACGCTGCCCGTCTCGCGCCGCCGGGCGAGGGTGCGCTGGGCGCACATCGGTCGCATCCTCCTTTACGGACTGGGCTGGTTCGTGCCCGTCATCGCATTGACGCTGCTGGGGGTGGCGCTGAGCGAGATGCATCGGCTGCCGGTGCTGCCCGGGCTCGGGCGGCTGTTGATCGTGCTGGCCGCGGTCGCCCTGTGGAGCCACCTGCCGTTTCTGGTGATCTGGTGGTCGACGGCGACGGGGCGGTACCTGAAGATGCGCCATCCGTGGGGAGTGGGGCTGGCGGTGGTCGCGATGGCCGGCCTGCTCACGCTGGTCGTCCCCCTCGTCTACGCGCTGCTGGCGTGGCGGGTGCCCTGATCGGCCCCGTGGGGGGTCGACGGGCGGTCGGCGCCGAACGCGTCTCTCTTTGCAGACCTCCGCCGAGGCGCTACCATATCGCTATGACGACCACGACCTCCACAACCGATCTGACGTTCCTCGATCCCGTCTCCAAGGCCTTCATGGACCGGCTCTGGGCCCAGGACCCGGAGGCGGCGCAGATTCTCGCCGACGAGGCCGAGCGGCAGGCGACGACCCTGGAGCTCATCGCCTCGGAGAATCACGCCACCCCCGCGGTCATGCACACCATGGGCACCTGGATGACCGACAAGTACGCCGAGGGGTATCCCGCCAAGCGGTACTACTCCGGCTGCGTGAACTACGACCGCGTCGAGGAGCTCGCCGTCGAGCGGGCGAAGCAGCTCTTCGGCTGCGAGTACGCCAACGTCCAGCCCCACTCGGGGGCCAACGCGAACCTCGCGGTGTATTTTGCGTTCCTCCAGCCGGGCGACACGTTCATGAGCGTGGTGCTCTCGGATGGCGGGCACCTGACGCACGGCTCGCCGGTCGCGCTGCCCGGCAAGTGGCTCAAGCCCGTGCATTACCCGCTCGTGTACGACGAGTCGCGCGATGACTACGGCTACATCGACTACGACGCCGTCGCCTCGCTGGCGCAGGAGCACAAGCCGAAGATCATCCTCTGCGGCTACTCGGCCTACCCGCGGATCATCGATTTCGCGAAGTTCCGCGAGATCGCCGACTCGGTGGGGGCGATGATGGTCGCGGACATCGCCCACATCGCGGGGCTCGTGGCGGGCGGGTCGCACCCCTCGCCCTTCCCGCACGCGCACATCGTGACGACGACGACGCACAAGACGCTGCGCGGCCCCCGCGGCGGGCTGATCCTCACCAACGATGAGGAGCTGGCCAAGGCGATCAACAAGGGGGTCTTCCCGGGCACGCAGGGCGGGCCGCTCATGCACGCCATCTCCGCCAAAGCGGTGGCCTTCGCCGAGGCGGCCAAGCCCGAGTTCAAGGCGTACGCAAAGCAGGTCGTGGCCAACGCAAAGGTGCTCGCCGAGACGCTGATGAAGGCCGGGCATCATCTCGTCTCAAACGGCACCGACAACCACCTCATGCTGACGGACCTGCGCCGATTCGATCCCGAGCTGCCGGGCAAGCAGGCGGCGATCTGGCTCGAGCAGGCCGGCATCATCTGCAACAAGAACACCGTCGCCCAGGAGGAGCGCAGCCCCTTCCAGACCAGCGGCCTGCGCTTCGGGACCCCCGCGCTGACAACGCGCGGGATGAAGGAAGACCAGATGCGGCAGGTGGGGGCGCTCATCGACCGCGTCCTCCAGGCCAAGGGCGACGAGGCGGTCATCGGGCAGGTGCGCGAAGAAGTGCGGCAGTTGTGCGCGAAGTTCCCGCTGCCGCAGTGAGCATCGTGGGGGTGGGTGAGTTCCGGGGGTTACCCGGGTCTTCCTCGCGGACTCGTCAGACCCGGCTTCCCGGGAAGCGCTGGAGCGCGCCCGGGGCCGGAAGCCGGATCTGACGAAAGGAAGATCCGG
>JAXHTH010000246.1:0-2269 GCA_034211115.1 Planctomycetota bacterium
TTCGAATTCGCCGTCGGGGGATCCGCCGCCCCAATCCGGGGATCCGGCCGCGGGCGGCCGGCGGCGGGTCCGGGAAACGTCGCGATGCGTCGGAACGGCGCGTGCGCGGGCACAGAGGCCCGCGCCACAATGCCGAACCGCTTGCGGTGCGACCAATCGCAGTGCGTTGTGGCGATGGCGTCTCTGCCATCGCACGGCGGCGTCACCCGTGGCAAAGGGGTACGAGCATTGCGGCGGCGCTGTCCCTGTCGCCGTTGCTCATTCGGCGGGAAGGTATAAAACCCTCCCCTACATTTGTCTGCGCTCGACAGGGCGGTCAACGTGAAGTTGACGCTGACCCGGTCGTCGACGCCCCATTCAACGGGGAGGGCCTGAAGCCCACCTGCATTAGTTTGCGCACGACCGGACCGTCATCGTGGCGGAGGCGCTGAACCTGAACCTGCCGCTGATCCTGTCCCTGTCGCTGATCCTGTCCCTGACGCTGACCCTGACGCTGCCGCTGATCCTGACGCCGTCGCTGACCCTGACGCTGGGTCTGTCGCTGACCCTCCCGTTGGCGCCCTCGGCGCCCTGCCACCGAAGACCGCGCCTCATCGCAGAGCTGCAGGGATCGAAATCGAAATCGGTATCGAAATCGGGACGGCCGCGCCATGACATCGAGGCACGTGAAGCGCGACGGCCACGGTCGGTCCATCGTATGTCTCGGGTCGGTCTCCGACCAGGCATATAGCCTCGGCCGCGTGCATCGATTCATTGCCACGCACGGGATCGAGATTCGGCGCCGGCCGATCGGTTGTGCGCCGGCGGTGTCGGCGCCGACTCCCGCCGGGAACCCGATTTCGATGCCGATTTCGATTTCGATTTGGATCACGAACCGCCGACGCCGAATCCTGGGTTCTTGTGGTCCAGCCGATGACGGGATGGTGACCCGAAGCTACGAGCAGCGCCGGCCGTTCTGCGAGTGGTCATCCGCAGCACCCCCATCCGGGATCCGGCCGCGGGCGGCCGGCGGCGGGGGCGGGAAACGTCGCGATGCGTCGGAACGGCGCGTGCGCGGGCACAGAGGCCCGCGCCTCAATGCCTGACCGCCGTCGCTGATTCGGCGGGAGGGCATAAAGCCCTCCCCTACATTGGTTTGCGACGGACCGGACGGTCATCGTGGCGTCGACGCTGAACCTGACGCTGCCGCTGAACCTGCCGCTGAACCTGCCCCTGCCGCTGATCCTGCCGCTGCCGCGAATGCAGATTCGCCCGACGGCCTTCAGCCCTCCCTCACTCGACGTATCCCAGAGCCTCGAGACGCTCCCTCTCGGCGGCGGTCAGGTCGACCTGCTCGGGGGCACCCCCGAGCGTCGACAGGCCGGAACGCCACGCATCCAGTCGACGCCTCAGCCTTTCAACCGTGTGCGGCTGCGCTGGCGCGAGGTTCGACCGTTCGCCCGGATCGTGCTCGAGATCGTACAGCTCGGGGCCACGGGGCGGCGGGTTCACGATCAGCTTCCAGCGCCGCGTTCTGATCGCGTACCGGCTCCTGCCGTACTGGCTGAAGACGGCATCGTCCAGGTCGGCGACCGGGGCGGGTGCGAGCAGGTCGCGGCCTGCCATGGCCTCGGGAGTCGCAGCTCCAGCCGCCGCGAGAATGGTCGGCGCGATGTCGACGCTGCTCACCATCCGGTCGTCGACCCGCGGCGGCACCCGGCCGTGGCCCCACATGATCAGCGGGACATGGATCAGCTCGTCGTAAAGGTAGGCCCGGTGCATCAGGCCGCCGTGCTCACCGAACTCCTCGCCGTGGTCGGCGGTGATGATCACGATGGCGTCGTCGAGAACACCGCGCTCTCCAAGCTGCGCGAAGATCTGGCGCAGCACGTCGTCGGTGAACCGGATCTCGGCGTCGTACCGGGCCTCGATGTGCTCGAGATCGGCGGGGGCCAAGGCACGCTTCGCGGTGTTGACGTACTCGAGCAGGTTCTCGCTCGTCGGCTCGAAGCTGCTCTGGGGGCGACCGAACATGCGGTTGTACCTGGGGGGTGCCGCATACGGTGAGTGGATCTCGTAGGTATGGAACAGGATGAACCGGGGCTGGTCCACATCTCCATACCTGTCGAGCAGCGAGAGAAGACGATGCTTCTGCGCGGCGACGCTCCCTGGGCGGTCGTCAAAGGCGACGAACCCCCGCCAGAACGCCTGGGCCTTGCTCATGTTGCCGCCGCCGGTGACGGCGAGGGTGAGGTAGCCCTGGCCGCGCAGGATCTCCTGGACCATCAGG
>JAXHTH010000247.1:0-5410 GCA_034211115.1 Planctomycetota bacterium
CGCTCGGCGGGTTCGGCCGCCGCGCCGGAAGCGGAGCGGGATGCGGACGCCGACGGCTGGTCGAAGACCGGCTCCATCCGCGCCTCGGTGATGCCACGACGCGCCTTCCGTTCGAGGTAATTCACGCCGAGGACGGCTACGTAGCAGACGCTCATGACGATTGCGGGCGCGACGACGAGCGGACCCAGGAACAGGAGAAACACGCCCGTGACGATCGCCGAAATGACGAGCAGCACGCGCAGGATGCGCTGGATCACGCGGAGCGGGCGGTGGATGACGGGCTCCCCGTCCGCGGGCTTCGGCGGGTCGGAACTGTGGTGTGCTTCCTGCGGCATGGCGCTTGCATTCATCGTGATCGCGCTGACGTTGGGGGAGGTGATCGTGCGCCGCGGTCGCCGGAGGCTCCTTCGGTGCGCCTCTATCTTGCGCGCTCGTCGGGCGGCTCTTCGGCGGCGATCTCCTCCTCCGGCGGGGGGTGATCGGGCGCGCGATCGGCGCCGATGCCTTTCACGGGGTCGTCGCGCGGGGTCTCGGGCAGTTCCGGCGGGGGCGCCTGCGGCGCCTCGTCGATGGCCTCGACGCCGCCGCCGATGTCCTCGTGGGGGCTGTCCCGGCTCGGCTTGTCCGGATGGTGCACTTCCAGCCCCGCCTCCTCGTAGTGCCACTGCTCGGCCGGGACGTCCGGATGCCATTCCCGGCGATACTGCTCGGCGATCTTGCGCGCCGGGGCGAGCATCCGCGCGCGCACGCGCACGATCCGCCCGCTCGGCCCGACGGAGGCGCCGAGCAGGGGGTTCTCCGTGGTGTCGGTGAACGCCTCGACGCCTTTCTCGGTGAGCGTGTCGGCCAGCCGCTGGGCGTCGTCGACGGTCAGCGCCCGGTAGATGGGGACAAGGTTGTCATCCATGGTGCTGCAATCCGCTTTGATCGACGAGCATGCGATCGCCCGGATCGGTCAGGATCGAAGCTGCGCTTCCAGCTCGATCTCCGGGCCCTGTATGATCTGCGAGACGAGGCACTGGTTCTTCGCGTCGTTGGCGATTCTGCGGAACTCGTCTTCATCGACGCCCGGCACGCGGGCCTCGGTGGCGAGACTGATGCGGCTGATCGCGAAGCCGTCGCCGGTCTGATCGAGATGCACATTGGCCAAGGTGTCGATGTGCTCGGGCGTGTGCCCCGCCTCGCCGAGCAACCTGGAGAGGGCCATGGAGTAGCAGCCGGCGTGGGCGGCGCCGAGCAGTTCCTCGGGGTTCGCGCCCGAGCCGTTCTCGAAGCGCGTCTCGAACGAGAACGGGCCTTCAAACGCGCCGCTCCCGAGCTTCAGGTGTCCTTCGCCGTTCCTGAGCTGTCCGTCCCAGGTCGCTTCCGCGCTGCGTGTCGGCATTTCGATTCTCTCCGCTTCGGGTCTCTGCGTGTGGTTTCTATCTCCGCGCCGCCCGCGGGGACCGGCGACGGAGGGCCGCTTCGTCTTCCGCCGCACGAGCGGCAAACGGCAAGCGTTGGAGAATTCTCGCCTCGATCCCGAGCCATGCGCACCGGGGCGGGAGACCGCCTCGCGCCCGGCGAAGCCCGCAGCGCGCGCTGGGGGGATTCCGCAGGCCTCCGGGCGATCCTCATCGATTCCATTCGCGTGCTGCGCCAACCGCGAACCATCCCACCGGGCGTTCCCCCATGCGCGGAACAGCGCCGCACCGACGGCACCCTCGGCGCCCGACCCGCTGTCGGTTGTTTCACGCCACGGACAATCGACTTGGTCAATTCCCGGGACATCCACCGCAGGCGGGACCGAGACACGATCAGCGATGAGCGAGAAGCAGACGAAATCGGGGACATCGGGCTCCGACGCCTCGGCGCGCGGCCATGACGAAGCCATCGCGCTGTTGCGCGACTGCCTGACCGACGACGGGTTCGTCGCCACCCCGATCGAGCGCCACAACTATCATCGCGTCTGGGGCCGGGACGGCGGGATCATCAGCCTCGCCGCCCTGCTCTCGGGCGATGAGGAACTCATCGACGGCAGCCGGCGCACGCTCGCCACCCTCGCCCGGCACCAGGGCCCGCACGGCGAGATTCCCAGCAACGTCGACGCCCGCACCGAACGCGTCAGCTACGGCGGGACCGCCGGACGCGTCGATGCCGATCTCTGGTTTCTCATCGGCTGCGGGCGCTACTGGCAGTTCACCGGCGATGAGGATTTCCTCCACGAGATGCTCGAACCGATGGAGAAGGTCCGGGCGCTGCTCGGCGCCTGGGAGTTCAACACCCGCGGTCTGCTCTACGTCCCCCTCACCGGCGACTGGAGCGATGAGTACATCCACGGCGGATACGTCCTCTACGACCAGTTGCTGTATCTCCAGGCGCAGCGCGAGCTGTGCGCCGTGCACCGCGGCGTCGTCGGGTCGGCGGACTACGAGCTCGACGAGCGGGCCCGGCGATTGAAGCGCCTCATTGACGCCAATTACTGGCTGCGCGCGGGCGACGAGCTGCCCGAAGACGTCTATCACGAGGTTCTCTACCGCAAGGGGCGTCGCGCGGCGAAGCGATGCTGCGACCGATACTGGACCGCGTTCTTCTCGCCCGTCGGCTATGGCTACCGCTTCGATACGCTCGCCAACGCACTCGCTTCGCTGATCGGCGTGGCCGGGCCGGAGCAGGCCGAGCGCGTCGACGAACACATCGAGAACGAAGTGCTGCAAGAGGAGGCGATGGTGCTGCCCGCCTTCCATCCCGTCATCACGCCGAAGGACGAGGACTGGGAGGAGTTGCACATGACCTTCTCCTACACGTTCAAGAACCGTCCGTATGAGTATCACAACGGGGGACTCTGGCCGCTGGTGACCGGGTTTTACGTTGCGGACCTCGCCGCGCGCGGCCGGACCGATCGGGCCCGGAGTTTTCTGGACGGGATCCATCGGGCCAATGCCACGCGCGCCGGCGGCTCGGACTGGTCCTTCCCGGAGTACCTGCACGGGAAGACGTTCCAGCCCGGCGGGACGATGAAGCAGGGATGGAGCGGCGCCGCCGCCGTCATCGGCCATCATGCGCTTGAGGGCCGGTCTCCGTTCGCCTTCCTGCGCGACGACGGATGATCCTTCGCGGCGCGGGGCTCTTCGCCCCGGCCATGGGGGCTGCACCGAAGCCTCAACCCCGGTCGGCCCTGACGCGCCGCGCGCCGACCGCCCGATGGGAAACACATGACGCGTGGATAGGATCGCAACGAAGCCGACTCGGAAACAGCATTCAGCGAACGAGGGAGTAGTGACAATGATCTGGCCGGACATTCTCTTCGTGTTCATCCTGGCCCTGCTCTTCACGCTGCTGGTGACGGGACCGTTTCGATGGCGCTATTCGCGCGCCGAGGGCGTCTGGCCCGCGGCGGCCTTTCTGTTTCTGGTCTTTCTCGCGGTAATCTGGGCGGCGGGGGTATGGTCGGTCCCGTACGGCCCGGCTCTGTGGAACGTGTACTGGCTGCCCTTCGTGCTCGCCGGGCTGTTCCTCGCGCTGATCATCCTCGCGATCTCGGCGGCGGTGCGCCCGCCGCCGACGGTCGAGACGGAACGGGCCGAAGCCGGCCTCGCCGCGCTCTTCGGCGCCTTCTTCTGGATCCTGATCCTGGGATCGATCGCGGCGATCGCCATCGGCTACGCGACGTAGGAACGTGAGCCACGATACAAGCGGAACACCAAGGAACAAGGAAGCAAGACCAATGCGTACGAAAACGAGGAACTGGAGAAGAACGCTGGCCCCGTGCGCCTGCTGCTTCGCGATGCTCGCCGCCGCGCCCGCGTGGGCGGCGTCCGAACTGTCCGATGCGGAAATCACCGATGCCGTCGTCGAGCAGTTGTTCCAGGATGACGCCGTCGCCGGCTACTGGGTCGATGTGATGGCCGAAGACGGCGTGGTCACCCTCGAGGGGACGGCGAACAACCTCCTCGCGAAGGAACGCGCCGCACGCATCGTCCGCACCATCAGGGGCGTGCGGAGCGTGGTCAACCGGATCGAGGTCGAGGCGCCGATGCGGACGGACGACGAGATCCGTGAAGACGTCAATCATGCTCTGCTCTTCGACCGCGCGACGGAATCATACGAGGTCGACGTGGCCGTCGACGACCAGCAGGTCACCCTTACCGGCGACGTCCAGTCCTGGCAGGAGAAGCAGCTCGCCGGCCGGGTCGCCAAGGGCGTGCGCGGCGTCAAGGGACTTACGAACGACATCCGGATCGACCACCAGACGGATCGACCGGATCACGAGATCCGGGCGGAGATCGAGAAGGCCCTGGACTGGAACGTCCTCGTCGATGACGCCCTCATCGATGTGAGCGTCCGCGACGGCGAGGTGACCCTCACCGGGACCGTGGGCAGCGCATCGGAGAAGACGGAGGCGAAGATCGACGCCTGGGTCGCCGGCGTGCGCGACGTCGAGGCCGACCGGCTCAAGGTCGCCCGCTGGGCGCGGGACGAGGATCTCCGCGAAGGCAAGTACGTGGCGCGCGACGACGCGGAGATCAACAAGGCGATTCGTCGCGCCCTGCGCTACGATCCGCGCGTCGATGTCGACGATGTCAAGGTCAAGGTGGAGGATGGCGTGGTGACCCTGAACGGGAAGACCGACCACGTGATGGCCAAGCGCTCCGCCGCCCAGGACGCCCGCAACACCGTCGGCGTCTGGCGCGTGAAGAATCTCATCCGCGTCCGCGCCTCCTCCCCGAGCGATGCGACCATCGAGAACCGCATCGAGCGGGCCCTGGCCCGCGATCCGTACGTCGAAAGCTACGAGCTCACCGTGCGCGTCGAGAACGGCGAAGCGACCCTTCTCGGCGCCGTCGACAGCTTCTTCGAGAAGGCGCGTGCCGACAACATCGCGGCCGCCACCTATGGCGTGGTCGATGTGAACAACAACGTCCGCGTCGATGACCCCGATGAGTATGTCGCCTACGACCCCTACATCGACGGCTACGTGTACATCTACGATTACGACTGGCATGACTACCCCGACCTCACCACCACGGAAACGGACTGGGAGATCCGCGAGGACATCCAGGACGAGATGTGGTGGAGCCCGTTCGTGGACGAGGACGAGGTCACGGTCACCGTCGACGGCGGCGTGGCCACCCTGACCGGCACCGTCGACACGTGGAGCGAGCGTCGCGCCGCGACGGAAAACGCCTACGAAGGCGGCGCCATCCTCGTGGATAACGATCTGATGGTCGACTACGGGCCGGACTACTACAACGACTGACCTCTGGTCGTCGCGCCTTCACCTGCGGAGGCGACCGGCCGCGCACGGCCGCGCGGCCGGTCGCTTCGCCTCCTCGGCGTGCCGGCCCGCCCGCGAGAGGCGGGAAGACAGCGCGACCGCCTCCTTCCAAACACTGATGGAAACAACACGTCATGAGAATCGCAATCAATG
>JAXHTH010000248.1:0-9542 GCA_034211115.1 Planctomycetota bacterium
GGAAGCTGCCGCCGCCTTCGGCGGAGGAAGCTTCCTCGGCGCATTCTTCGTTTCCCGGCGCATCGTCCCGGGCAGCGAGGAGAAACGCATCGAGATTCTCGGCAGCCTCATCATCTGGTTCCTGCTGCTGCTCTCGGTCCTCAGCATCGGCCTCATCGGGTACATGGCGGCGACGAATCAGCGCAAGAGCATCATGCCGCCCGGCGTGCTCGAGGAGTCGAAGAAACTTCTCACCGACGGCAAATACCGCGAAGCGATGGAACTCACCGGACGGGAGCAGAGTTTCTTCAGCGACGTGCTGAACGCGGCACTGCGCGAAGCGAATCACGGGTTCGTCTCGATGGCCCGCAGCCTCGAGCAGACGGCCGACGAACTGACCACCGAGCGCCTGCGCCGCATCGAGTATCTGAACGTGCTGGGGCAGGTGAGCCCGATGATCGGCCTGTTCGGGACGGTCTACGGGATGATCCTGGCCTTCCAGGCGATCGTCGTCGCGGGCGGCAACGCCGACCCGGTCCTGCTCGCGGGCGGGATCGGCACGGCCCTGACCACGACGTTCTGGGGCCTGGTGGTGGCGATTCCCGCCCTCGCCGGCTACGCGATCGTGCGCAACAAGATCGACGCCCTGACCGCGGAAGCCACCCTCGCCGCGGGCGAGATGATTAATCAGTTCCGCCCCAGGCCCGCCAACGGCGGCGGGAAACCCGCCGACGCCTGACACCGCCCTCCAAGCCTCCAAGCCTCCAAGCCTCCAGGTCTCCAGGCCTCCAGGCCTCACTGCTCAAGACTCAAGCCTCAAGACTCAAGACTCATCCAATGTCTTCCGTCTACCAGCGCGGCCGTGCCGATCTCCAGGCGAATCTCACGCCGATGATCGACGTGACCTTCCTGCTCATCGTGTTCTTCGTCCTCGTGTCGCAGATCGTGGAGGTGGAGAACGTGAAGCTGGAGCTGCCGGCGCTGATCGAGCCCGCGGCGGAGATGCCCGGCGAGGCGCAGCGGGCGGTGATCAACGTCGTCCCCGGGCCCGGCAGCGCGGCGGAAGCCTATCGCCTCGGCCCGCGATCCTTCGAGACGGGGCCGGTGGGTCGGGAGATGCTCACCCAGCGCCTCGCGCGACTGCTCGGCGCCAATCCCGCCCTGCGCATCAATCTCCGGGCCGATCAGCGCACGCAGTATCAGTGGGTGCAACCGGTGCTGGAGGCGGTGTCGATCGCGGCGGGGCGGGTCGAGGACGCCGACGTCACGCCCCGGGTGAATCTCGTCGTGGTTCGTGAGGACTGATCGATGCCTGGGAATCGGGACATCCGATCCGGCGAGTCGGGCGGGACGGGCGTCGTTTCGCCCCGTCGCCGGCGCGCCCGCGCGCACCCGCGCATCGCCCTCAACCTCACCGCGATGATCGATGTCACGTTCCTTCTGCTGGTGTATTTCATGACGGCCACGCAGTTCAAGGTGGGCGAGGAGGTGTATCGCCTCGATCTTCCCGAGCGCGGGGCGGCCCGGCAGCAGCGCGATCCGTTCGAGCTGGATGCGGAACCGCTGCGCATCCGCGTGGCCACCGTCGGCGCGGGGCTGCGCGCCTACCAGCTTCGCGTGGAGGGCCCGTACCGTCAGCCGCGCACGTTCGAGGAGCTGCACGACTTTCTCGCGCGGCGCCGGATCGATGCCTCGTCCACGCGCGGGCTGTTCGAGGCCGATCATCCGATCGTCATTGAGCCGACGCGGACCACGGCGTGGCAGCACGCGATGGCGGCGTTCAACGCCGCCGCCCGCGCGCGGTTCACGAATGTCATCTTCGCCCGGCCGGATTGAAGCGATGGTGCCTGATTCTCTGCAACCTTGTTCCGGGGGTCGCCGCGCAGGCCGGCATTGGTTGTTCGCCCTGCTCGGCCTGCTGCTGACGGCGAACATCGCCGGGGGGCAATCGCTTGACGAGCGGTTGGATGAGGATCTCTTTCTTCGCGGGCTCATCGAGCTGGAGCTGCCCGAGGTGCTGGAGCATTACATCGCCACGCATCCGCCGGCCGATCCGGTGCAGGCGGCGCGGTACACGATCGCGGCCGAGCGCCTGCGACTGCGCCGCGTCTCCGACGATCCCGAGCAGCGTCTGGCCGTCATCGAGCAGATGCTCGCCGTGCGCGGCGAGCTGATCGAGCAGCAGCCGAGTCATCCGCAGCGGGCGTTGTGGCTGGCCGACCAGGCCGCGGACCTGTTCTTCGAGCTGCTGCCGACGGAGGCGGCGGATCTGACGGCGCTCTTCGGCCTGCCCACGGATAACCAGCGCCGGCGCGCCGAGCGCGTCGCCCGCCGGATGAACGAGCTCACGAAAGAGGCGGAGATCGAGATCGAGCGCGCGATCCGGCATGTCGAGGCGATGGACGATTACCGGGAGGATGAATCGCTTCAGATGCGCCGGCGCCGACTGGACCGCGATGAGCGGGAGCGGCGGATTCCGTTCCTCCGCGGCGTCGCCGCCTTCCTGCAGGCGGAGTTGAACACGCGCGATCGGGAGGCGCGGGAAGCGCTGTACGAAACCGCCGTCCGCCGGCTCGAGCCGCTGGACGGCGAACGGCTGGAAGGCGCGCTGCTGAACCGCGGGCGGCTCTATCGCGGTTTCGCGCTGGCCCGGCTGGGGCGCTACGACGACGCGGAGGCGCTCTTCCGGCAGGTGGCGACGGACGAGGTGACGCCGGCCCGGGACGTCTTCGCCGCGCGGATGGGCGGGGTGCTCAATCGCGCCAGGAACCGCGGGCCGGAGTCCGCCCTCGCCGCCCTGGATTCGATCGAGCCCCGATACGCCGGGGAGGCGGGGCTGTTCTATCGCGTGCTCATCGCCGACCGGCGGTTCCTCCTTCGCCACAGGCTGGCGCTGCGCGACCGCGGCGAGGCGCAGCGGGAGGCGATGGCCGAGGCGTACAACGCGTACCTGGATCTGCTCGAGGCCGGCGACGGCGTGGGACGGGAGACGATGCGGGCCATCGTCTTCGCCCGCCTGGCCCAGGCGGCCGACGCCGATGCGCCGCTGGCGGAGTTGCCCGCGATCGTCGCCGTCGCCCGCGCGGATCGGCTCGTGCGCCGCGAGCAACGGGCCGAGGAGGCCGTCGAGATCCTCCAGACGATCCTGCATCGACCGGAGCTTGACGCGTCCGAGCAGGCGGCGGCGCAGTTCGGGCTGGGCAAGGCGCTCTACGCGGCGAATCGGCCGCTCGAGGCGGCACAGACCTTCACCGCCATGGCGCGTGCGCATCCGCGGGACCCCGAAGCGGGGCGTTCCATCGAGCTTGCCGCGAGCATCGCCGCGGACTTGCATCGGAAGTACCCGCGCGACGGCGAGGTGCGCGCGGCCCTGCACCAGGCGCTTGACACGCTGTTGGCGCAGTTCCCGAACCTGCCGGGGGCCGATCGCTGGCGCTACGCGGCCGGGCGGCTGGCGATGAACGAAGGCGATCTCGACGAGGCGCGCACGCTCTTTGCCCGGATCGGACGAGACTCGCCGCAATGGCCCGATGCGCAGTTCATGCGGGTCAACGCGCTTCTCGCCGACGCGAGGCGGCAGACCGACCCCCGCACGCGCCGGCGGAAGGCGGAAGACGTGCCGGAAGCGGCGCGGCGCGCCGAGCAGGCGCTGCGCGGCGCGCTGAGCGAGGCCGGTGAGCAAAGGCGCGGCGATCTGGGGTACTACCTCGCCTTCCTCCGCGTCTTCCGCGCCGAGGCCCTGCTCGAGACGGACGAACCGCGGGCGGCGCTGGAGACGCTGTCGGACATCGAGCGGCGGGCGGGTGAGAGCACGGACATCCTCGCCGCCGCCCTTCGCGTGCGCATCGAGGCCCACCAGGCGCTGGGGCGGACCAACGACGCCCGGGCGGAGATCGAACGGCTGCTGGAGACGGCCCCGCGGGAGGCGGGTGAGGTCATCGATTCGATGCTCTCCTCGATGCTGGCGGAGGTCGAAGCGCAGCTCGAGGTCGGGGCGGAAGAGGCGGCGCGCCGGGCCGCCGCGGCCGAACTCGTCCCCCTCGCCAGGCTGCTGGAGCGGTGGATCGACGAGATGAACCTCCCCGAGGCGGAGCGCCGGCCGTTGCGACGGCGGGCGGCCGATGTCTATCGGCTCGGCGGCCGATTCGAAGACGCCCTGCCGTTGTACGAGGCGCTGCTCCGGGGCCGTCCCGATGCGGTCGAGCTGCTCTTCGGCCGGGCCGAGTGCCTCTTCGGGCTCGAGGACGGCCGCGAGGCGGAAGCGATGGGCCTGTACAAGCGCCTCGCCGGCGCGGGCCCCGACGTGGGGCATCAGTACTACTGGCAATCCCAGTTGCGGATGCTTCAGATCCTCGATCGCGTGCAGGAGAACACCCACCGCATCGCGCCGCGCATCAACCGATTGCGCCTCCAGGATCCGGACCTGGGCGGCGGTCGCTACCGGCGGAAGTTCCAGCGCCTTGAGCGGGAATACGTCGGGGAACGCTGAACGCCGAAAGCTGAAAGCTGAAACGCCGGAATCGGGAAGCCGAAACGCGGGAATGGGGCAGCGTTGCGAGGGGGCGCTGAACGGTGTGCCTGGGAGCGGCCGCACCGCCGACTCCCTTCGGTCGCCGGCGGCGGCGCCCGATCACAACGTCATTTCAGCTTTCGGCTTCTTCGCGTTCAGCTTTGCCGCTCATTCCTCCATCATCCGCAGCTCGTCGCGGAGGATGGCGGCGAGTTCGTAGTTTTCGGCGTCGATGGCGCCTCGGAGGCGCTCCTCGAGTTCCACGCGCTGGGAGGCGGGGAGCTTGGGCACCAGCGCATCGCGCATCCCGCGGAGAAGCTGCACGTCGTTGGAGCGCTCGTAGGCGTCCTCTTGACCCGCTTCGACGAAGAAGGTGCGCAGCTCGGCCAGCCCGCGATCGATCTCCGCCAGCGCCTCCTTCGGCTGCTTGGCCTCGAGGGCCAGCTCCGCCGCGGCACGGGTGCGCATCATGAGCACGTGAGGCCGGAACTGCTCGAGCACGCGCCGGTCGACCTCCTCGGCCGCATAGTCGCGGCAGAGATCGAAGATCTTCAGATTGTGGGAGGTGTCGCGGACCACGCGGGCGAAGTCGCCGAGGGCGAAGAGGGCGACGTAGCGGTGGTAGCGCTGCACGACCTCCTCGCGGAGGGCCCGGCACTCCTCGCCGCTGAGCACGAACCCGCTGGCCGCCTCGGCCTGTCGCTCGTAGCGGCCGCGGCGCTGAAGCTGGTGGTCCAGGAGCGAGTCGCAGCCCTCCGGCCGGCGTCCGTCCGGGCGTCCGTCCAGTTCCATCTGGAGGACGCCGAGATCGAGGCGAACCTGGATCTTCCTCCCGCCGTCGGCGCCGCTGATGAGGCGGGCGTTGATGCGTCCGGGCTGGTGGGGCCATTCCTCGAGGAATCGGCCGAGATCTCGCTCGCTCATGGAGGAGATTGTACGTTGATCGGTGGCGAGAATATCGCGGGCGGGGGCTCCCCCCGCGGCGTGGGGGACGGCCCGCGCCCCTCCCCTCAAGCGGTCGGCCGATCAGGCCGAGAGTATCTGCGCACGTGCCGTCGGCGCATCGGGGACGTGTCGGTCCTCTTGTATCCTCCGGAAGGAGCCGGTATGAACGTCTCCCTCGGGCAACTGGCCGGATCCATCGATCTTCGCCGTCCGAATAAGCGAAGCGGAGGAAAGGTACGCCGCTCGCCCGAAGCGCTCGTCGGGTGATTCCGTTCCGATCTCGTGTTGTGAAGGCTCAGCATGGCGCGCTCCGGCCTGCAAACCGATCTGCAGCTTTACCTGAAGCAGATCAACGAGGTTCCGCTGCTCACGGCGGAAGAGGAGAAGGACCTTGGCTGGCGCGTCATCAACGACAACGATCACGGCGCCAAGGAGCGGATGATCAAGGCGAACCTCCGCCTCGTCGTCTCCATCAGCAAGAACTACGTGCATCGCGGCCTGCCCCTGGCCGACCTCATCGAGGAGGGCAACATCGGCCTCATCCGCGCGGTCGAGGGGTTCGACCCCGCCCAGGGCGCGCGCTTCTCCACCTACGCCTCCTGGTGGATCAAGCAGGCGATCAAGCGCACGCTGATCAACGCGGTGCAGCCGATTCACATCCCCGCCTACATGGTCGAGCTCATCGCGCGGTGGAAGGAGGCGTTCCGCCGGCTCGAGGACGAGCTGAAGCGCCCGCCCACCACGCAGGAGCTGGCCAAGGCGATGGAGGTCCCGCCCAAGAAGCTGCTCATCATCCGCCGGGCGATGAAGGCCTTTCACTCCCCGCCGCAGGGGCCGGTGAGCGAGGACGGCGAAACCATCGACTTCGCCGACCTGTTCGTCGATTCCCGGCAGGATCGGCCCGAGGAGATGCTCGCGCGCAGCGAGGAGTTCCAGACCATCCTCAAGCTGCTGGATGCGATCGATGAGCGCGATGCACGCGTGCTCAAGCTTCGCTTCGGTCTGGAGGGGCAGGAGCCGCTGACGCTCAAGCAGATCGGCGAGGAGGTCGGCCTCACCCGCGAACGCGTGCGGCAGATCGAGGTCGACGCCCTCCGCCGCCTGCAGAGCCATCTCATGGATGATCGTCCGATGCGATTCATGAACCGCAACGGCCGGTCCCCGGAGCCCCCGGAGCCCCCGGAAGGGGAGAATCGTTCGAAGGAGCAGCGGGGCGCGGAAGCCGCCGAGTCGCTGGATGCCGGCGAACCGCCCGTCCCGCCGGAGCTGCCGGAGATCGAGGCGCCGTTGAAGGCGGAGGATGAGCGGGCACGTCAATCCGGCCGGCGCGGTGACAAGGACTGAGGCGGCCCCGCGCGGCGCGCCGATCGTCGTCCCCGATTTCGCCCGCGACTACCTTCCCAGCCGATCCTTCAGCCAGGCGATGAAACCATCGGCGCGCTGCTGATCGTGCCAGTCCGCCAGCTTCTCGCGATGCGTGGCGCCTTCTTCATCGGTCCGGATCAGGCGCGGCGCGTAGGTATAACTCGTTCCCCCCTTGGAGGATCGGTGGATGATCTCCTCGACGTCCAGCTCCGTCACCGCGTCGAAGGGCACGATGATGTCAACCTTCCTCCCGAAGGTCTGGGGCAGGGAGAGCGTGCGCGAATCCTCATCGATCACGAGATCCTTGGCGCCGCTGCCCACGAGGAAGGTGCGCCAGAAGTAGACCACGATCGCGGGGATGAGGACGACGCCCCATACCGTCCAGATCACCCACGGAGGCGGGTCCATCCCCGTGCCGAACCCGACGATGAAGATGCTGATGAAGGAGAGGCCCAGGGCGGTGGCCCCGGCCGTGGTGAGCGGTGAGAAGCGCGGCAGGCGGGCGTGGGTGATCCCCCCGCGCTGCACGAGCGGCACGCCCCCCGCCGGCGGCCGCGTCATGCGCCGGCGGATCGAGCCGCCCACCATCGCCAGCAGCCAGAGGCCGACGAGGTTGAACGGCGTGAGGAACAGGATCAGGAACATCTCCATCCCGCCCACACCGGTTTCCAGCACCGCATCGGACGGATCGCGGGGGTTGTAGTGCACCGTCACCTCCGAATCGACCGGGTAGCGTTGCGCAACCGATTCGGCGTATGAGCGGTCGGAGCTGCCCATCGCGCCGTAGCGGTAGGTGTCGCTGGCATAGGTTCGGCCGTCCACGTCGTAGCGGAAGGAGATCTCCGCCCGGTAGGTGGTGGAGGAGTGGCCGTCGCTGTCGGTGGAGGTTTCGCTCGTGATCTCCGCGCCGGAGACGAGACCGGTGGTGGTGGGAAACGACTCGGCCCGGCTCTGGCGGTAGATGGTGTGGGCGATGAAGCCGTCGAAGACGCCGGTGAGGCCGCACCAGAAGAGGGCGAAGAAGAGGAGGAATCCCAGAGCGCTCCGCTTGCGGGTTTTCGCCATCGACCGCGTCTCCATCGCCCCGATGGCGATTGTACGTGATCGCAGCGATCCTGCGTCATCGAACAGGTGGGACGGGCGTCTCGCCCGTCCGGCGCATCTCCGGACGCATTTGAAGTCACCGGCGACGCCCGGCCGAGACGGCCGTGCCACCGTCAGAGGGAGGGCTTATCCGCGCTTGTAGAACGGCAGGGGGATGATCTGCGCATCGACGGCCTGCCGTCCCAGATCGACCTGCACAGTCCTGCCTTCCTCGGCGTGGTCGGCCTGCACGTAGGCCATGGCGATGGACTTTTCGAGCGTGGGGCTGAGGCAGCCGCTGGTGACGAAGCCGATCTCGCTGCCGTCGGCGAGGATCTTCATGTCCTGGCGCGCGGCGCGCTTCGAATCAAGGTGCAGCCCCACCAGCTTGCGCTGCGGGTTCTGCGCGATCTTCTGAAGCGCATCCTGGCCGATGAATCGTCCCACCTCCGGCGGGCTCTTCTCCGGGTCCTCGCTCTTGTCGAGCTTGATGGCGAACATGAGGCCCGCGGAGACGGGATCGAGTTCCTCGGTGATCTCGTGGCCGTAGAGGGCCATCGCCGCCTCGAGGCGCAGGCTGTCGCGCGCCCCCAGCCCCGCGGGCTTGAGGACGTCATCGACCGCGGTGAGATCCTTCATCAGCGTCTTGATGGCCATCCGGGAGACCATGTTGTCGGTGCGGAAGATGATCTCCACGCCGTCCTCGCCCGTGTAGCCGGTGCGGGCGATCATCACCTTCAGCCCCAGCACGTTGATCTGCGCGAAGCGGAAGCGTTTGAGCTCGGGAAGCTGGTTGTCGTACTTTCCGATGACCTCGAAGACGCGGGGGCCCTGGACGGCGATCATGGCCGAGTTGAGCGTGATGTCCTCGAACTTGAAGACGAGATCGCCCCTGACCTCCTCGAAGTGCCGCACGAGCTTCTCGCGGTTCGCCGCGTTGCACACCATGATGTAGTCGCCCTCGGCGATGCGGTAGACGAGCACGTCATCGCGCGCGCCGCCGCGCTCGTTGCAGACGATCGAGTAGCGGGCCTGCCCGTCCTTCATCCCCCAGATCTGGCGGGTGCAGACGCGGTCGAGGAAGGCCCGGGCATCGCGGCCGGTGAAGGTGAAGCGGCCCATGTGGGAGACGTCGAAGATGCCGCCGGAGGTTCGGACCTGCCTGTGCTCCTCGATGATCGAGCCGTAGTGCAGGGGCATCTCCCAGCCGGCGAAATCCACCATCTTCGCACCGCGATCGAGGTGGAACTGGTGGAAGGCCGTGCGCTTCAGAGAAGTGGACTCGGTTGTCGTGTTGCTCATGTCTGAAGGGTATCGCTTCGCCTCCGCCGTCGCCACCGCGCGGGAAGGTCCGGTCCGCGGCTGCTTCGCCTTCGCCCGGGGCTGGATCGAGGGGGCTGCATGGATCTCGGGGTTCGCGGCCGCCGATTCGGACGTGCATGGCCCGCCCAGCTTCGCGGTCCGGGATGACCGGGCGGTTCGGGGCCCGCCGCGCGGGTCCCGGTTTGCCCGCCCACGGGCCGGATTGGATCGTCATCCCTGCGAACGAAGCGGTCCGGCGCCGGCTCACCGGCGCGATGTCCGGGAGAGAAGTATGCGCGGCAAGCAACTGGTTCTGCGTGCGCTGGCGGTCGCGGTCGCCCTGACGGCGGCGTTGGTC
>JAXHTH010000249.1:0-24888 GCA_034211115.1 Planctomycetota bacterium
CGAAACGGCCGGCGAAGCCGAGCCCGCCCCCGCGGACGACGACGCACCGGCGACGGAAGAGCAGGACGACCCGGCCGCGATCGATGATGCCGGTCGGCAGGGCCATGAGGCGCCCTCAGCGAAGGGCGGAGAAGATCGCGACGCGCCCTGACTTCACGCGGGGGCTTCGACGCGGGCGGACAAAAGCGGATCTCGACGGCGACCATTCGCCGACCTCCGGGCCGCCCTCGAACCGTGATTCAATCTCCGTTCAGTCGTGATTGCCGCGCTCCTCCGGCCGGGCCGGATGGTACACTGGCGACCGATCGGCCGAAACGAATGCAAGGGTGAGACGGCATGGCGGACAATCACGGTGATCACATCGATCACGCCGCGGAAACGACCGATGCCCCGGCCCCCGGAACGGCCCCCGGAGGCGTGCCCGCAGGCACTGCCCGCGAAAGCGTCTCATCCGGCGGCGCCGGCGCGGAAGGCGGCCCGGCCGCGGCGGTGATGCCGTCGTCCATGCCGAAGCAGATCGGCCATTACCGGCTGCGCCAGGTCATCGGCTCGGGCGGCATGGCGGTGGTGTATCTGGCCGTGCAGGAGCATCCCCGCCGCACGGTGGCGCTGAAGCTGATGAAGTCCGGCGTGACCTCGCGCTCGGCCCTGCGCCGGTTCGAGTACGAATCGCAGATCCTCGCCCGCCTGCGGCATCCCAACATCGCGCAGGTCTACGAGGCGGGCACGCACGATGACGGCACGGGCGGCGTGCCCTTCTTCGCGATGGAGTACATCGCCGGCGCACGCGCCATCACCGACTACGCCAACGAGAAGAGCCTCGGCACGCGCCAGCGGCTCGAGCTGTTCGCGCAGGTCTGTGACGCCGTGCATCACGGCCATCAGAAAGGGATCATCCATCGCGACCTGAAGCCGGGGAACATCCTCGTCGATTCCTCCGGCGAGGTGAAGATCATCGACTTCGGCGTGGCCCGCGCGACCGATTCGGACATGGCGGTCACCACCCTCCAGACCGACATCGGTCAGCTCGTGGGGACCGTGCAGTACATGAGCCCCGAGCAGTGCGCGGCGGACCCGGCGGATCTCGACACCCGCAGCGATGTCTACGCGCTGGGCGTGGTGCTCTTCGAGCTGCTCTGCCGGCAGCTTCCTTATGACGTGACGCGGGTGGCCATTCACGAAGCGGCGCGGATGATCCGCGAGCAAACGCCGGCCCGGCCGAGCACGATCAACCGCACGCTGCGGGGGGACCTGGAGACGATCACGCTCAAGGCGATGGAGAAGGAGCGCGATCGGCGGTACCAGTCGGCGGGTGAGCTGGCCAAGGACATCCAGCGGTACCTGAACGAGGAGGCGATCGAGGCCCGCCCGCCGAGCGTGATGTACCAGTTGCGCGTCTTCGCCCGGCGCCATCGGGCCGCGTTCGGGGCGGTGGTCACCGTGTTCGCGATCCTGCTCCTGGCGACGGTGCTGAGCCTGCTCTTCGCGGTGCAGGCGAACACGGCGCGGCGGGAGGCGGTGCTCGCCGAGCGGCAGGCGGTGCTCGCCACCGAAGCGGCCCGGCGCGAGCGGGACAGCGCGACCGCGGAGGCGGAGAAGCGCCGGCTCGCCGAGGAGGAAGCCCTGCAACTGGCCGAGGAGGCGGAGGCGGCCCGCGCCGCCGAGGCCGAACAGCGCAAGCGGGCCGAGCGCGAAGCCGCCCTCGCCCGGGAGATCAACACCTTTCTCACCGACATGCTCGCCGCGGCCAATCCGTGGACCGAGCAGCCGATGGCCGACGTCGCCCGCGACGTGCGGGTCGTCGATGTGCTCGCCGCGGCCTCCTCCGAGCTGGAGGGACGATTCGAGGACGACCCGCTCGTCGAGGCGTCCATCCGGATCACCCTGGGCAACACCTATCGCGGGCTGGGGGATCTGGCGTCCGCCCGGCCGCACCTCGAGCGGGCGCTTCAGATCCGCCGGCGCGACCTGGGCGAGGAGGATCCGGACACGCTTTCGGCGATGAGCAGCCTCGCCGAGCTGTACCAGGACCAGGGCAGGCTGGAGGAGGTGGAGCCGCTGTTCGTGAAGACGCTCCGGATCCGCCGGCGCACGCTGGGCGAGGAGCACATCGACACGCTGGGGTCGATGCACAATCTCGCCGAACTCTACTGGAACCAGGGCCGCTACGAGGAAGTGGAGCCGCTGTTCGAGAGGACGCTGGAGATTCGTCGCCGCACGCTGGGCGAAGATCATCGCGACACGCTTGCGTCGATGAACAATCTCGCCATGCTGCGCGACGTGCAGGGGCGCGATGCCGAGGCGGAGACGCTGTTCCGCCAGACGCTCGAGGGCAAGCGGCGCGCCCTGGGGGAGGATGATCCGGACACCCTGGCCACCATGAACAACCTCGCCTTGTTTTACAACAGCCGCGGACGACGAGAGGAGGCCGAGCCGCTCTATCTGAAGACGCTGAGCATCATTCGGCGCGTCCTGGGTGAGAATCATCCGCACACGATCCGGGCGATGAACAATCTCGCCCTGCTCTATCGCGGCCAGGAGCGTTACGGGGAGGCCGAGCCGCTGTATATGGACGCGCTTCAGCGCAGCCGCGACGTGCTGGGCGAGCAGCATGCGAGCACGCTGATCGCGATGATGAATCTCGGCGTGCTGCGGGCGGAGATGGGCCGCTACGAGGAGGCGGAGCCGCTGCTGGCCGATGCCATCGCCGGCGCGCGGACGGTCTTCCCCGGCGGGCACGCCTTCACCGGCGTCGCCCTGACCAAGTACGGCGGGTGCCTCATGCGCCTGCAGTGCTACGAGGACGCGGAGACGGCGCTCAACGAGGCCTTCGAGATGCTCGGCACGATCCACGGCCCCGAGCATCGCCGCACGACCCGGGCCGTCAGCGCCCTCGTGGAGCTCTACGAGACGTGGGGCAGGCCGGAGCAGGCCGCATCGTGGCGGGGAAAGCTGCCCGACGATGAGGCGTACTCATCCGCGGGTGAGCAGGAGCGGTGAAACAGGTCGCGCCGGAGGCGTGCTGAGGTGCGTCAGCCGTCAGGTGGGCGCTTCTCCCGCCAGAAGGGGACGTTCACGCCCAGCAGGCGCTGAATGACCACGCCCTGGCCCGCGAGCAGGGCGACGGCCCCCGTCATTACCAGCAGATCGACCCACCCGACCATCGCGCCCGTGGCGACGATGAGCGCCGAAGCGCAGGCCGGGGCGTGCGGGCAGGAGAAGCGCACCAGCAGCAGGCAGGTCAGGGCGAACGAGAGGTTCGCGCTGGCGCAGACGGCGAGGCCCGGCTCGGCGAGGGAGACCGGCTCACCGGCGAGCAGGCTCACCATCGTCCACACCGCCCAGCCGCCGAGGATCCCCATCCCGTGACCGAGCAGAATGGCCCGCGGCGCGCTGGCGGGTGAGAACGGCCGGGTGAAGATGAGGAACGCGGAGGGGCCGAGGGCGGGAAAGAGCAGGGGCAGGCCGCTCAGCCAGGCGGCGAGCGAGATCATGAGAATCGCCGCCCCGCCCTCGATCGCCGCCGTGACCGAGACCACACGCGCTTCGTTCATGTCCGAGAGGCGCGCGGGAACGCTCAACTGCGACCGCAGCACGAGCCATCGTCTGCGCAGAGACAATCCCGTAGATCCGGTCATGGGTGGCGCGTTCTCCGGTCAGCGTCCCTGGGGGCGAGAACCGGCGTCTTATCGTCCACCCGGCCGCGTCTCTTCGCTCCATCGGCGTGATAACCGTCCGGCGACGTGGGGGCAGGACCGGTCGCCCCGCCCGGGAGGGCGGCAACATCGCGACTCTCGGACGCTCGGGCCGCTTCGCGGGCCCCGTCCGTCAGGGCCCGGCCCGGCCTGGTCGCGGCGGCGGCGGTCAGTCCAGGGCGTGGAAGAGGGCGTCCCAGTCGTCGTCGGCGACCCAGAGGAAGCAGCCGAACTCGCCGCCGATGACCACCGCCTGGATGGCCTGGATGCTCACCCCCGCGGTGGCGATCTCCTCGAGCGTGTCCACCAGGGCGCCTTCCGTGTCATCGCCGTGGAGGTAGACGGTCATGCCTTCACTGATCTGCACGCCTTCCTTCTCCGCCCACTGGCGCAGTTGTCTGGGGCTCTCGGGGACGCAATGGAAGTTCTCCTTCCCGTCCAGGCTGTGATCGCCCCAGAGGCCCAGCAGGCTGACGCCGGCGTCCTGGAGCTGAGCGGAGAGGCTCGCGAGCGCGCCCGGTCGGTTGGGAAGTTCGATGGCGAAATCGTCCTTCGTGGCCCACTTGAGGCTCATGGCATGCTCCTGTGTAAGCCCCGACAGTGTACCGGATCATGGGGGGAGGGGGCGACCTGTTTCGGCCGCGACGCCGACTCGACCCGGGGAGGTTGCGGCTAGGATTGTCTCCCCCTTCGCGGCGGCGGCTTCAGTGGCGGCGGGCGGCGCCCGGGCCCGACGCGGAAGCGAAGAAGAGGAGTGCAGCGCCATGACCGCGGTCCCGGCCGCCGAGGCCGACCCCACCTCGAGACGCCGTTTCGCCTGCGACGACCGCCTCGTCGGTCGCTTCATGCTCGCGGCGATCCTCTGGGGCCTGCTCGGCCTGCTGGCGGGGCTGTACCTGGCCCTGGAACTGGTCGTTCCGGCGCTGAATCTCGATCTGCCCGCGATCACCTTCGGCCGGCTGCGGCCGGTGCACACGAACGTGCTCATCTTCGGCTTCGCGGGCAACGCCTTCTTCGCCGCCGTGTATTACTCGATCCAGCGTCTGCTGGAGGCGCGTCTGTTCAGTGGCCGGCTGGGGGGGCTGCACTTCTGGCTCTGGCAGCTCGTCATTGTCGCCGCGGCGGTCACGTTGCCGCTCGGGTTCACGCAGGGGCGTGAATACGGCGAGCTCGCCTGGCCGCTGGACGTGGCGCTGGCCGTCGCCTGGCTGCTCTTCGCCGTCAACGTGTTCGCCACCATCGCGCGCCGGCGGGTGAAGCGCCTGTATGTCGCGCTCTGGTTCTATCTCGCCGCGATCATCGTCTTCTTCCTGTTGTACATCGTCGCGAGCCTCGCGCTGCCGTTCGGCGCGCTGAGGAGTTATCCCCTCTATTCCGGGGCCGGCGAGGCGGCGGTGCAGTGGTGGTACGGCTTCGGGATGGTGATCTTCCTGCTCACCTTCCCGTTCCTGGGGATGATGTATTACTTCCTGCCCAAGGCGGCGGGGCGGCCTCTGTTCAGCTATCGCCTCGCCATCGTGCACTTCTGGTCGCTGGTGATCCTGGCCCTGTGGGGCGGGGCGCATCATCTGCTTCACACTGCCGCCCCCGCGTGGCTGGGCGCGATCGGGATGGCGTTTTCCGTCATGCTCTGGATGCCGTCCCTGGCCGGCGTCGTCAACGGCCTGCTCACCGTGCGCGGCGCGGGCGAGCGCATCGTCGCCGAGCCGGTGCTGTGGTTTCTCATCACCGCACTCGTCTTCTATGGCATCAGCGCGTTCGGGGGGCCGTTCATATCCATCGCCTCGGTCAACGCGCTGATCCATTACACGGACTGGACGATCGCGCACGTGCACCTCGGCGTGCTGGGCTTCGTCGGGTTCATGATCTTCGGCGTGCTGTACTGGCTGGCGCCGCGCGTATTCCAGACCGACCTGTTCAGCCGGCGGATGACGGTGATGCACTTCTGGCTCGCGGCAATCGGGGCGCTGATGTATGTCTTTCCCATCTACGCCGCGGGCCTGCTCGAGGGTCTGATGTGGCGGGCGACGGATGAGGGAGGCAATCTCGTGCACGGCCGGTGGCTGGAGGTCACCGAGCTCGTCGCGCCCCTGTACTGGGTCCGCGCCGCGGGCGGGGCGGTGTACATCCTCGGCGCGGTGCTCCTGCTGGTGAATCTGCTCCTGACGCGACTCCGCCGGCCGGCGAGCTTGAAGGAAGAGATGCGCGAGGCGCCGGCACAGATGGAGGATGATGTCCCGCCACCGCCTCCCGAGAAAGACCTCGAGAACGTCGTCGGGATCGCGCGCACGATCGATCGCATCGCGCGACTGCACTGGCATCAACTCTGGGAGCGCCGCCCGCTCCGGATGGCGCGGGCGATCATCATCGTCATCGCCCTCGCTTCGCTGATTCAGCTTCTGCCGATGCTGCTGATCGATTCGAACGCGCCGGTGATCGAGGCGGTGGAGCCGTACACGCCGCTGGAGCTGGCCGGGCGCGACATCTATGTCGCCGAGGGGTGTTACTCGTGCCACTCGCAGATGGTGCGCCCCATGCGGCACGAAACCGAGCGTTTCGGGTCCTATTCCCGCGCCGGGGAGTTCATCTACGATCGCCCGTTTCAGTGGGGTTCGCGGCGGATCGGGCCCGATCTGCATCGCATCGGCCAGCGCAACCCGTCCGTGCTCTGGCACGTCACGCATCTGCGCCGGCCGACGGAGACGAGCGAGGGTTCGATCATGCCCGCGTTTCCCTGGCTGCTGGAGGAGAAGATCGACTACGAAGCGATGCAGAGCGCCGTCGCTGCGATGTCCGCGCTGGGCGTGCCCTACGATGAGTTGTCGGGGGATGCCGGCGAGATCGCGCGGGAACAGGGCCGCGCCATCATCGAACGGCTGCGAGATGAAGACGAGACCTATCCCGCCGCCGACCTGGAAGACCGCAAGATCATCGCGCTGGTCGCGTATGTCCTGCGGCTGGGGACGGACATCAGCAACGTCGAGCCGGAGGATGACGGCCTGCTCATCGGCGCATTGCCGGAAGGAGGAGCGCGCTGATGACGGTCGACGGGCGCACTTCGCCGGAGTCGGCGCATGACGGCATCGTGCAGCGGCACACCCCGATCCCGCGGTGGTGGAAGTGGCTCTTCGCCCTCACCGTGATCTGGGGTCTGCTCTTCGCGCTGTGGCACGTGATGGGGGGCGGGACGACGCCGCGGGAGGCGTACGAGGCCGAGCTCGCCGCCCACGCCGAGCGGCGCACCGCCGCCTACGGCACGCTCGCCGCCGACGAGGCGACCATCCTCGCCTCGATGAGCGACGAAACGGCCATGCTCGGCATGAGCAACCTGTTCGGCAGCAAGTGCGCGCCGTGCCATCGCGCCGACGGCGGCGGGAGCATCGGACCCAATCTCACCGATGCATACTGGCTGCGCGTCGGGAACGTCACCGACATCGCACACATCATCCGCGAAGGCGTGGCGGTGAAGGGCATGCCCGGCTGGGAAGGCGCGCTCAGCGAGACCCAGATCACGCTTCTGTCGGCGTACGTGGCGCAGCTTCAGCGCCGGCCGGCCTCCGGGGGGAAGCGCGCCGAGGGCGAGCGGCTCGAGCCGTGGGCGCCGCCGCCGGACGAGCCGGGAGAGGTCGAGCCCTGATCCTGATCGAAGCGGGCCGCCCGCAGCGCCGGCGCGATGATGCTCTACAATGCCGCCTCGTCATACACTGGCCCGCGTTGATGATGATGCGGCATGCAGGAGGAGCAGACGTGATGCACCCGCCCGTGCGAAGAGTTCGATTCATCGGTCTGATGGTTGCGGTCGTCGCCGCCTGGCTGTGCGCCCGGCCCGCCGCGCCGGCGGAGAGCGAGCCGGCGCCGGATGAATACACCATGCGCGAAGCGCTGGTGATCGGATCTGTCGGCAAATACGGCCGGCGTCCCATCCACACCGACGCGATCGAAGCGCAGCTCGTCGCCGGCACGTGGACGGCCCCGGCAGCGGGCGATGTCGTCACGCTGCCCGATGGATCGACGGAGACGTGGGCGGAAGCGGCGCTCGGCGAGGACGGCTGGCTCAAACACAAGGCCCTGCGCGGCGGGTACGCCTGCTGGTCCATCGATTCCCCGCAGCGGCGGGTGATGATCCTCGATGCCGCGGGCCATCGGATGGTCTACGTCAACGGCACGCCGCGCGGCGGGGATGTGTACGGCAACGGGTGGACGAGCGTGCCCGTGCGCCTGCGCGAAGGCCGGAACGTGTTCCTGTTCCACTGTGCGCGCGGCCGGCTCCGCGCCGCCCTGCACGAACCGAAGGCCGAGGCGTACTTCGAGCTGCGCGAGCCGACGCTGCCGGATCTCATCGTCGGCGAGCACGGGCCGGTCTGGGCCGGCGTGGTGGTGATGAACGCGACGCGAGAGCCCCTCCGCGGCCTGGCCGTCACCGCCCGCGCGCCCGGGCTGCCCGCGCGGGAATCGAAGATCACCACCATCGCGCCGCTCACCTTCCGCAAGGCGCCCGTTCGCATCGGCGGGCTCACCGCCGACCGCGAGCAGGATGAATCCTGCGAAATCACCCTCGAACTGAGGCATCCCGACGGGCGCGTACTGGATACGGCGCCGTTCGATCTCCGCATTCGCACACCGGATGCCCACCAGAAACGCACGTTCATCAGCGACATCGACGGCAGCGTCCAGTACTACGCCATCACCCCGGCCGCCGCCCCCGGAAGTGGGGCCCCCGGAAAAGGGGACAGCGATGCTGAGGCCGATCAAGCCACGAAACCGGCCCTCTTCCTCACTCTCCACGGCGCGGGCGTGCAGGCGGCGGGGCAGGCGCGGGTCTACGAGCCCAGGGAGTGGGGGCATGTCGTCGCCCCCACCAATCGACGGCCCTTCGGCTTCGACTGGGAGGAATGGGGACGGCTCGACGCCCTGGAGGTGCTCGAGCGCAACCGGCGACGCCTCGACATCGACGACAGCCGCGTCTACCTCACCGGCCACTCGATGGGCGGGCACGGCACGTGGCAGATCGGGGTCACGAGGCCCGATCTCTTCGCCGCCATCGGCCCCAGCGCCGGCTGGGTGAGCTTCTGGTCGTACGTCGGCGGCGAGCGGTTCGCCGACGATGAAGCGATCGAGGCCATGCTCCGCCGGGCCACGAACCCCAGCGACACCCTCGGGCTGGCGCGCAACACGCTGCACTACGGCATCTACATCCTGCACGGGGAGAAGGATGACAACGTCCCCGCCGCCCAGGCGCGGATCATGCTCGATCAGCTCGCAGAGTTTCACGGCGACTACGCGTATTTCGAGCAGCCCGGCGCCGGGCACTGGTGGGGCAACCGCTGCTGCGACTGGCCACCGATGTTCGAGTTCTTCGCCCGTCGCACGCGGCCGGCGGATGATGAGATCGATCACGTCGAGTTTCACACCGCCTGCCCCGGGGTGTCGGCGTGGTCGCACTGGGTCGGGATCGAACAGCAGATCGAAGCGCTGGAGCACAGCTCGGCCGACGTGCGACTCGATCGCGAAGCGCGCCGCTTCACCGCGGTGACGAAGAACGTCAGGCGGCTGGCCCTGAAGCTCGATCATCTTCCCGCGGGCGAGCCGGTCTCGGCGGTGATCGACGGCGAGGAGATGGCCGACATCCCGTGGCCCGACGGCGTGCCGCGGATCCGGTTCCTGCGCGGCGACACCGGGAAGGACCCGTGCTGGCGGCTCGCTCGAGAAGCGCTGAAGCCCGCCGAGAAGGGGCCGCATCGCTACGGGCCGTTCAAGGACGCCTTCCGCCACCGGATGATCTTCATCTACGGCACGCAGGGGACGCGCGAGGAAAACGCGTGGGCCTACGACAAGGCCCGCTACGATGCCGAGACGTTCTGGTATCGCGGCAACGGGTCGGTGGAGGTCATCGCCGACGTCGCCTTTCTGCCCGAGGCCGCGGCCGGGCGAAGCGTGATCATCTACGGCAACGCGAACACCAACGCGGCGTGGCCGCGCCTGCTGGGCGACAGCCCCGTGCAGGTCGAGCGGGGGGTGATCGTCGCCGGCGAGCACGAGCTGCACGGCCACGATCTCGCGTGCCTGTTCATCCGCCCGCGGCCGGACAGCGACATCGCCTGCGTGGGCGTCGTGTCCGGGACGGGACCTGCGGGGATGCGCCTCACGAATCGCCTGCCGTATTTCGTCTCCGGCGTGGGGTACCCCGACTGCATCATTCTCGGGCCGGAGATGCTCTCGGGCGGAACGGAGGGCGTGCGGGCCGCGGGCTACTTCGGCTGTGACTGGTCGCTGGAGAACGGCTCCTTCGCCTGGCGCGCCGAATGAGCGCGGTCGGTCGGGCGGCGCCCCGTGCCGCCCGGCGGATTGACTCCGGGCCGACAGAATGATGCGCCGGCGGTCGCCTGTGGTGTGCGGCGCCCGGCGGCGCCGCGGGCCTTATCTTCGCCGCAGGATCTTCTTCATCAGATCGAGAGACTGGCGCAGCGCATGCTGTGGCATCTGGCCCATCGTCCACCAGTTCGGCACGCACCAGATGATCGCGCCGGCAGGTCGGAAGGAGGCCACGTATTCCAGCACCTTCTCCCACTCGTCCTTCTCCAGCCAGTCCTTCTCGGTCAGGCCGTACAGCGGCCCGCCTTCGCCGTTGCGACCGTAGTGATGCTGGTCGAAGGGACACAGGCAGGGGATGATCGGCTTGTCACCGGCGTGATCTCGGGCGATGTCGATGACGAGTCTGCTGCGAAACCGCCAGAGCTCGATCGTTTCCGCATAAGCGCTGCGGTGGCGGGTGTAAACACCTGGGCAGAGCCAGTCGCAGTGTTCCCAGACGTACCGGGAGGCCCGGGCTACAGTCATGTGCGGCTCGAGGGCGACGCTGCTCGCCTTATGCAGCGGCGGATTCTCGCCATCAGGCTCGAATACCCACCAGGGCATCTGGGGCAAGCCCCACGCACTGATGAGCAGTTGCGGGAACTCCGCCTTGACGCCGTCCACGAGCCGCCTGAACATCGCACCGGCGTGTGAGCACTGCCAGCCGCCCATCGCAAGCCTCTTGAACAGGGGCTCCTCCCAGTCCACGCAGAGGTGCTTCGCATCGGGAGCAAGCTCCATCTTGCTCTCGATCCTCTCGCAGGCGGCCCTCACGTTCGGCTTGAGATCTCCATCCGTATCGAAGCAGTGTTGGCCGGAGAGGTAGATCCCCGCGGCAACATCCTCCCGCGCCAGCACGTCCGTCAGCCGATCAGGCGGCACGGCTTCGGTGAGGAGGATGGTCGTGGCCTTCGTCGGTGGTTGTTGCAGCTCTTCGAGCCGGCGGCGCAGATCGGCGTTCTCGGCCGTCAGTTGGTCAAGAGCAGCCTCGGCCTCGCCGGCGCCGCGACGGATCTGTTCGATCGAAACGTAACTCATATGTTGTGCTCCTTCCTGAGTTCCTCGTACTGACCTTTCTTCGCTCACCCGAGGCTGTGAAAGCCCTCACGCCCCGCCCCGGTTCACGACGGCTCGGTCGTGCACGACGTACGGATCCTCACGACCATCTCGATTGCATCAAAGCGCCTCCTGATCGACGTCAGGCAAAGGGAGTTCGCGGCGGGACCGCCTCTCAGGTCGCGGGCCTGCTTGCCTACCTGGCCGAGCATGCGCGGGATCCCGTTCATCGCCTCTCACAGGTTGACGTCGGGCCGCCATCGGCTCCACCCCGGCGCCCCGGGCGCCTTGTGCTTCGCCCTTCTTCACGCCTCGCTCCGCGACAAGTCGGCGGGTTCTGATGTCATGTGCGCGTCTCGAGAGATGCTCGCGCCGGACGTATGCGCGCATCTGTCGCCCGTCGGGATCAACTGCCTCCGGCATCGCCTTACCTCCTTCTTCCTCTTCGATGCGTTCTGCTACAGACGGTGGTCGCGCCGGCGACGGGGCGCGATCGACGGACGCGCCGCCACATTCGGCGCCGCCGCGCGGATGCGAAGGCGCTTCGATCCCTCGATGAGCACTTTCCATCGCCTCGGTTGTTCTGCCGACCCTGAGACCCGTGTGCCCCGCCGTGCCGTGCGGTTCCCTCCCCGGCGCGCGTCATCGGCCTGGCGCGTGCCACCCGGCTTTTGCGGCGGTCGCCTGCGGTGTCACCGGAATCGGACCCCGGCAATATATCGGATGCTTCCGATGAATCAAGTCGTCCCTGCGGTGCACCGGCACGGAGCGGGATCGCCCGCCGCGGCGCGAGATTCCCCATCTTCACAACCAATCGGACAACAACGGTGATTCAGCCGGCCGCCCCCGGGACCCGCGCGCCGAGGGAGGATGCGGCGCGATCGTCTCCCGCATCGCGGCTGCCGGCCGAGGGTCATCTGACGCGGGTCCGAATTCGCCTCCGGCATCCCCCGGGCGGGGCGGGTCCTGCGGCGAGGCGTCCTGCCGAAGGCCGCCGATCCCGGCCGGGCCATGAAAACACCGGCCGGGACCGGTTTATGACCTGTCGCATCGTGATCGCAGCGGGCGGGAACCATCCTCTCCGCCGGGCCGAATCCGCCAATGAGATCGTGCATCAACGCGGTGATGCGCCTATCTTGATCGAGGCGGGAGACGGGGCGAAAGGCTCGCGATCGGACGCCGGGCCCGGTGCCGACACATCGGGCCGCGACGAGGAAAGAAGGATCGATGCATATGTATCTCACGGCGGTCACCCGCAGGATGGTTCATCAGGGTCTGTTTCTCTTTGCGGCGGCGGCATGGTGCCTCATCGCCGCCCCCGCGGGAGGGCAGCTTTCCGAGGAGGACCTCGACGCCCTGCGGGCGCAAGGCGAGCGCGAGGGCTGGACGTTCACCGTCTCGGCGAACCCGGCCACGCGCCGCCCGCCGGAGGCGCTGTGCGGGCTGGTGGTTCCCGAAGAGTGGTGGGTGGGGGCGCCGTTCGATCCCTGCACCCCGCCGCCGCGTGGTCTGCCGTCCGCCTTCGACTGGCGCGAGCTGGACGGCTGCACGCCCGTCAGGAACCAGGGCGGGTGCGGAAGCTGCTGGGCCTTCGCCGCCGTCGGCGCCTTCGAGTGCAGCATCCGCGTCCGCGACGGCGTCACCGTCGACCTCTCCGAGCAATGGCTCGTGAGCTGCACCGAAGCGGGAAGCTGCAGCGGGGGATGGCACAGCGAGGCGTTCAGGTATTTCCTGTTCGACGGCCTTACCGATCCGTGCGGGGACGACGGGGCCGTCCTCGAGCAGTATTTCCCCTACGTCGCCTGGGACAAGCCCTGCGGATGCCCCTATCCGCATGAGTATTTCCTCGACGGCTGGTCGTTCATCGGCGTCGACGGGGGCGTTGCGCCCACCGACGCCATCAAGCAGGCGATCATTGAGCATGGCCCGGTCGCGGTGGGCGTGCACGTCAACAGCGCCTTCAGCGCCTACTCCGGCGGCATCTTCAACGCCTGCGCGGAGGGCGCGATCAACCACGCCGTCGTCCTCGTGGGCTGGGACGACGACCAGGGCGAGGATGGCGTGTGGTTTCTCCGCAACTCCTGGGGGGCCGGCTGGGGCGAAGGCGGCTACATGCGCCTCGGCTACGGCTGCTCCCGCGTCGGATACGCCGCGGCGTACGTGGACTACGGCACGCCCGACTGCAACGGCAACGGCATCCCCGACGCGCAGGACATCGCCGACGGGACGAGCGAGGACTGCAACGCCAACGGCCGGCCCGATGAGTGCGATCTGCTCTACGGCACGAGCCCCGACGCCAACGACAACGATCTGCCCGACGAGTGCGAGGCGTGCAACGCGGCCAAGCTTCTCGCCGCCGACGGCGAGGACCAGGATGTCTTCGGATGCAGCGTCGCCGTGAGCGGCGACGTCGCCGTCATCGGCGCGCGGGGAGAGGACACCCTCGGCGACAACGCCGGCGCCGCCTACGTCTTCCGCTATCGCGACGGCGCCTGGACGCAGGAGGCGAGGCTGACCGCGGCCGACGGCGCGGCCGGCGATCGCTTCGGGAAGTCCGTCGCCGTCAGCGGCGACGTCGCGCTCGTCGGCGCCTACGGCGATGATGACGGGGGCGACTACGCCGGCGCCGCGTATGTGTATCGCTTCGACGGCACGACGTGGCGGCCGGAGGCGAAGCTGCTCGCTTCCGACGGCGAGAGCGGCGCGGTGTTCGGGGCCGCCGTCGCCATCGACGGCGACGTCGCCGTGGTCGGGGCCCGCGGTGATGGCGATGACGCCGGCGCTGCCTACGTGTATCGCCACGACGGCGGGGCGTGGATCGAGGAGGCGAAGCTGACCGCCGCCGACGCCGCCGCCGAAGACTACTTCGGGTACGCCGTCGCCGTCCGCGGGGAGCACGTCATCATCGGCGCGTACGGCGACGACGATCGCGGCGACCTCGCCGGGGCCGCGTATGTCTCTCACTTCGACGGCGCCGAATGGGCGGAGCCGGTCAAGCTGCTCGCCTCCGACGGCGATACCGGCGACTTCTTCGGCTACTCCGTGGCGCTGGGCGACGATCTCGCACTCGTCGGCGCGTACCTGGACGAGGAGAACGGCGACTACGCGGGCGCCGCCTACGTCTATCGCCTCGAGGGCGCGACGTGGAGCGAGGAGGCCAAGCTGCTCGCCTCCGACGGCGCCGCGGCCGATCGCTTCGGACACGCGGTGGGGATCGACGACGATCTGGCCGTCGTCGGCGCCCATCGGGATGACGATCGCGGCGACGACTCCGGCTCGGCCTATGCCTTCCGCTACGACGGCGGGCAGTGGCGTCAGCAGGCCAAGCCCCAGCCGATCGACGGCGGGGCGGCCGACCAGTTCGGCTACGCCCTCGCGGTGGACGGCGACAACGCGATCATCGGCGCGCTGGGCGTTGACGATGAAGGTGGCGGGGCCGGCGCCGCCTACATCTTCGCCGGTCTCGACCGCCTCGACTGCAACGACAACGGTGTCTTCGACGCCTGCGATATCCGCGACGGGGCGTCCTTCGACTGCAACAGCAACTTCATCCCCGACCTGTGCGACATCGCCGACGGCACGAGCGAAGACGCCGACGGGAACGGCATCCCCGACGAATGCGAGTGCACGGGCGACCTTGACGGCGACGGGACGGTGGGCACCGCCGACCTGCTCGCGCTGCTCGGGGCGTGGGGTGCGTCCGGCGGCCCGGCCGATCTCAACGAAGACGGCCTCGTCGACACCGCCGACCTGCTCGCCCTCCTCGCCGCGTGGGGGGAGTGCCCGTGAGAGAAAGCTGAAAGCTGAAAAGCCCAAAGCTGAAAGCTGAAGGCTGAACGGCAGAGGGATCAGCCATCGGCCATCAGGGATCGGACCGTTTCGCGACGCGGGTCACCCGCGCGCGGAGCGATGAGCGATAAGCGACTGTAGAGAAGCGAAGAGCTCGCCCCCTTCGTCATCCCGGCGTTGAGCCACGATGACGATTCCGGGCTCACAGCGCCCGGCTCCGCCAGGTACGAATAACCAACAACCCCCGCGCCCCGCTTCCGTGCGCTCGAGCCCCGCTCGTCATTCGGCGATATTCCGCCCGCAGGCGGTGCAGTTCGGCGACCGGCCGATCGGGCCCACGGGATGACCGCAGTGGGGGCAGCAGCCGTTGATCGTGTGCAGCCGGTACCAGCGCGGCTCCGGGTCGACCTGCGGATCGGGCGTCGGGTTCGCATCGTCGTCCTCGACGGATGCCTCGTCCGGCCCGGGCTCGGCGTCGGCCGGCGTCGCGTCGGTCTGCTCCGGCGCCGGCAAGGAGGGCAGATCCGCGAACAGCGATTCCTGGACGACGACGGCCGGGGAGAAGCCGGCGATCGGGGCCGGCGGTGTCGCCGGTCGCGGCGGCGCCGCCGCGCTCGTCGCCGACTCGCCCACGAGGGAGAGGCCGATCGGGCAGAGGCACAGGAGCATGATCGCCGCCCCGAGGATGATGAGCGATCGGCGTCGCCGGCGGGCGCCGAGCCGGATCGTCCCCAGGCCGTAGATCTGCGCCCCGCATTCCGGGCACAACCCCGGGCGGTGAGGGGAGGCGACGAGGTTGTAGCCGCAGTTGCGGCAGCGCGGATCATGATCGATCAGCCGCCCCCGCAGGCCGCGCCACACGAGCAGCGCGCCGAGGGCGAACGCGGCCGTCCACGCCGTCGCCGCCAGCAGTCCGATCAGTAGAACCAGCACCATCGTCTCTCCCCCGTTTCCGTTTGCGACTGTCCGGATTATACAACGCGGCACGACCGGGAGGTCGCGTGGATTGAAGAAGGACGGCCGGGTCTCGCGCATCCTGACGCGAGGCCGCCGGGCGTCCGGCTCGCGCTCCATGAACAATCACGCCGCGGGCGGGCCGCGGCGTGATCGGGTGGTTGTCATCAACGCTGATCGCGATCGATCAGTTTCACCGCCGGCGGCGACGCGCCAGACCGGCCACACCGAGCAGAGCCAGAACACCCGGCGTCGGAATGAGGGAGACCTGGAAGGCCATCTGGGGCGTCAGCCCCTGGCCGTCGAAGTACCCGTCCTCCGGATAGTTCGAGTACCAGAACGTGCCGTTGTCCTGGTACTGGCTGTTCTGGGTGTGGGCACCGACCTGGTAGGACCCGTAGGAGGGATCGCCCAATTCGTAGCAATTGGCGATGAACCAGTAGCGCTCGCCCGGCGTGAGCGTGGCCGACCCGCCGATCACGTCCATGGTGTAGAGCGTGAGGTTCGGGTCATCGGTCTGCATCGTGTCCGTGTAGGCGATGACGTTGTCGAAATCGGGGCCGCCCGTGCCGGGATCGGTGCCCCAGATCTGGAAGTTGATCTCCGAGTACGGCGGTCCGCCGGCATAGGCCAGCAGCCACGTTCCCAGGGCATCCACGACCGTGTCACCATCGGGAGCGAGGAAGTCGGATGCGTAGATCCGGGTGTCGCTGGAGCTGTTGCCCAGCGGGTGCCAGAACGGGCCTTGATCCGGCTGCTTGTCAATGAGTGTCTCTCCGGCGGCTGGCAGGGCCACCACCGCGGCCAGCGCCAGACTCAACAGTGGTATTCGCATGTTGCTTTCCTCCTTATCACAGCAGAACGAGAAGAGGCGGGCTGCCGGTCGGCTCCCTGCGCACACCATGCAGACGCCTCAGACGAGTCGCCGATGACGAGCCCTCGTCTTCGATTCCGTCGCGCAGCGGATCGCCGTCGCCGGGTCGGCGACAACACGAATGCACGCGATCTGGTCTCTTGCGCGAAGCGTTCGAGGGCTCCGGATTCGATCCTCCGTTCGGTCCGCGCGCACGGCGAACCGCCCTCTCTCTTCGCATGCGATGCCCCGGTTCTTCCAGGAACATCACCAGAATCCCAGCCGGCGACGGGTGTGTCAAGATGAATCCGGGAAGAGTCGGGGGTCCGTCGCGTCGATTCGCCGCCGGTCACGCCGGTCGCCGGACGGGAGAGGGCCCGTGAGCGGCAGGGTCGGTAGTCTGGCTAAGTTGGGCCGATGCAGGGGCTTGCGGGGTATCCCCCGCGGCCGCGGCGCGGCGGGCGGGGTTCCGGTCGAGGCTGTCGGCCTTTCCTTGCTCCCTTTTTCCCTCGTGGTGGAGCGCGGAGGTCGGAGGCGAGGGATCGTCCTCGACGATCGGGGCCGCCAGGGCCATGGGTGATGTCGGCGGTCGCCTTGTCACTCATCGCTCACCACCCATCGCTCGATGCTCGTGACTCGATCGCTGAACACGAGGGTGAACCGCATCGCGAAACGGGGCGCTTTGGAAAAGCCCCGGCACCTCAGTGCCGGGGCTCTCGCTGATCTCGCGTCGGCTTTCGCTGTTTCAGCGTTCCGCTTTTCAGCTTTCCGCTTCTCAGCTTTCAGCTTTTGAGCTTTCAGCTTTCAGCTTTCTCCTACGGGCAATCACCCCAGTTACCGAGGAGATCGAGGAGGTCGGCGGTGTTGGTGGTCCCGTCGTCGTTCACATCGCCGTCCGGCGTTCCCCAGGCGCCGAGCAGGAACAGCAGGTCGGCGGTGTTGACCACGCCGTTGCCGTCGAAGTCCCACGGGCACTCATTCTGAGCGCCGGTCTCGTAGTACGTGCGGAACGTGTAGTCGTAATCCGGGAACGGGTCGTAGCCGGGGTTGGCGAACACATGCCCGTGGGGGTAGGGGTCGCTGGTGTCGCCGTAGATGCCCATCCCCGTGTTGTCATCCTCGAAGACCAGGTAATAGGTCCGGCCGGCCGTGATGCTGACGGTGGGCCAGAAGACATCGATCCAGTTGCCGGGCGTGCCGATGTCCGAGCCTGAGGCGAGCATCGTGCCGCCCTCGTCGGGAAGGGCGTCCCAGACCGAGATCGTGACCTGACCGGGGTTGCCGACGGTGTAAAGATGGATGCCCGCACCGCAGATCGAGTCGTGATCCTGCTGGAACGACTGGGCGAGATCGGTCTGCGAGAATGCGGCCATGTAGGTGACGGCGTTGGGCTGGTTCTGGTCGATGATGCAGTCGCCGCCGGCTTCCGTGTAGAGCTCGAAGGCGTTGTCCGGTCCGCCGCACGCCCAAGTATCGGGTTCGTCGAAGCTGTAGGCCAGGCCGAAGTTGGACGGAGACGTGGCCGCCCAGGCGAAGATGCAGTCATCGTCCGGGTTGTTGAGGATGCCGGCGATCCGCAGCGCATACAGGAAGTCCTCGTCCTGCCAGCACGGCTCAGGCAGCAGAGCGGTGAAGCGATAGTACTCCTCACCGTTCGGCCCGGTGCATTCATACACGTACTCGAGGTCCTCCAGCGGGATCGTGTTGCTGCACAGGGGGGCGCCGTGCTGCCAGTCGCAGGGGCCGTCGTAAAGCCGCTCGTACATGTCGATCTGGATGGCGTCGAGGTTCTCGAGATGGCCGCAGGGGAACATGCAACCCCAGAAGACGACCTTTCTGATCTCGCCGGTCATGGTGCAGACGAAGTCGTCGAAGCGCTTCCAGGAGCCCCAGTTGCTGTTCAGGTTGCTGTAGTACGCCTGGTCCTCGCAGTTGATCGGCTGGGAGTATTTTGCATCATCGGGTCCGCTGCCGGTCACGCAGAAGGCGATGTCGTGATACTCGCCGAACGGCACATGGCCGGGCGTCCAGTCCGGATAGCCGAAGTACTCGGACTGAAAATAGCACTCCTGCACGACCGCGTCCCCGCTGAGACTGGTCATGTTGTAGCTCTGGCCGGAGTCGCCCTGGTTGACCGGGCGCATGCCGATCCAGTAGGTGCCCGCGGCGAGCGGGATCTCCAGACCATCGATGCTGTAGACGTAGATGTTGCGGCTGAATGCGTCCCGGCAGGTGTCGTACCGTATGTTGTAGACATCCCACATCTCCACGATGACCGTCCCGGGACCGCCGTTGGGGCCGTCACTGGCGAGGATGATGATGTCATCGGTGTTCTGCCACGCAAAGGCATCATCGGTGACGGCCCACCAGTGCAGGTCGCGGACGATGATGTCCTCCTCGAAGGTGACATCGTCCACGACCCAGGCGTCGATGGGATCGATCGGTCCGCGCTGGGCGGCGAGGCCGTTGACGAAGTCCGGCTCGCCGTTGTGCCAGAGGGCCTCGTGGCAGGGGCACTCGAACTCGGGGCACGTCTCGCCCTCGTACCACCAGCCGCCCATGGAGGTGCACTCGTCGCAGGTGGTGGTGGCCACGCACTCGCCCTCCACGCAACAGGCGCCGGTGCCGCCGCCGGCGAGGGAGTAGGCGTAGGCGAGCAGGTTGCGGTGGAACGTCGCGCAGTTGTCCGACCACAGCTCATGCTCGCCGAAGAACGGGAGCGTCAGGCCGCCCGCGACGACGTGCCCGGCGCCGTAGTCCTTCTCCGCGAGGATCGGATAGCCGACATCACCGGTCATGAGCGAGGTTGCGCCGGTCACGTAGTCATGGGCGAGGTAGTCGCCGTCGAAGAAGTCGCCGGTGAAACCCCAGGGGCCGTCGTAGACGGGATGGGACGTGTTGTCGGCGGTGCCGGTATCCGAGGATCCGCTGTGGAGGATCATGCCGAAGCCAAGATCCAGATCGGAGCTGTCGTAGCGTCCGGCGTTGATGATGAGCGATCCGCCGGCGGCGACCCAGTTCTCCATGTCCGCGCGATTCGCGTTCACGAAGGCCATGAACTCGGCGTCGGTCCCGTCGCCGCCGTCCATGAAGATCATGTCGTAACTCCACAGGCCGTTGCCGACCGCGGTGGGAAAGTCCAGGCGCGTCCAGGCGCCGGGCCCGAACACGTCATCGAGTGCGTTGACGTTGCCCGGCATGCCCCAGGGCTCGCCCGAGGACCCGCTCACGTAGGCCACGCTGCCGGCGCGCCCGCGCGGGGCGTCGGCCGCGGCGACGGTCGTGACCTCCTCCGCCGACGGTGCCGCCACCGGCCCGGCCGGCGCGGAGCCTTCCGGCCCAACCCATTCCTGCGACGATCGGGGCGCGTCGGCCCCCATCGTCAGCACCATGATCAGCGTCGCGCCGAGAACCGGCGTGGCGCATTTCCACATCTTCGTGTTCATGTCAGACCTCCCAAGCTTTTTCCTTGTTCGTGGGTGAACGATCGGACCCACATTGCTCGTGCACAACAGCTCGACCCACGCGGTCGAGTCGGAGCGGCATCGATTGGCGTGTCGCTGATTCGTCTGTTCGGGCGCGCACGATGATCGGCGCGAGGGGCATCCGGGATGCCGCGCGCTGATCACGTCATACGCGATCCTCCGTTGATGTGTCCGCAACTCCTCCCGGCACCTCTCCCCATCGTGGGGAATCGATCAGGGCCGACGCATCCGGAGCCGTGGGGTCGGTCCGCCGACACACGGAGGGCGGGAGGAGTCTCCGGCCTTGGCCGCGAGTGTACCCGAGGCCCCCCTCGGCGCCAAGGAGAAAGGCTGGAATCCCGGGTGGCCCGATAACGCCATGCGCGCCGGATCGCCTGATTCGGGCCGGCGCCGCGGCGGGCGTCGCCTCGCCGGGCGCCCCGCTGCCCGCAGGTCCCCGCCGTCGTGCTCAGGGGTCTCGACCCGATGCGGATCATTGCCGACCGGTGCGGTCGTTCGAGGATCTCGGATCTTCTCAGACCGTCAACGAATCCGCGAACGCGAGTGCAGTTCCCACATCAAGGAGGGTATCGCTCCGGTCGCTGAGGACGTGAGCACGTCGAACCCGACTTCGCCAACAACCAACAACCAATAACAGAATCCAGCACCCCCCTCGCTCACCCGAACACCACCCCTGCATACCCCACAGAATCTGCGCCGCCGCCTCCTGCGCGGCTCGAATCCGTGTGCTCCAGCACGTAGCCGCGCTGTGCGCCCAGCGCCCGGCAGGCGGCGATCGCCGCCGCGATCGCCCCGCCCCCGCAGGCGCTGTGATGCTCGAGGGCATGCGCGAGCGACGCTTCCGCGTCGAGCCGCTCGACATGCGAAAGCAGTTCGCGATCGTTCGTCTCGTGCGCCCAGGCGGAGGCGTCCGGTCCGACCCCCCGGGGGCTGAAGCCGTAGCGCGGGCCGTAATGCGTCAGGTCGGAGGAGGCGATGACCGCGATCGGGTCGCGGCGGCCCAGCAACAGCCGCCCCAGCGCCGCGCCCCACGCGACTGCCTTCCGCCGCGGCGGGATGAGACACGGCACGATCTTCATTCCTTCGCCGAACACCGTCTGCATCAGCGGCAGCTCGACCTCCAGGCTGTGCTCGAACCGATGCGCCTCGTCGCGCGGGGCGAAAGCATCAAGCTGCGCGATCGCATCGCGCAGCTCGACATCGATCGGCACTTCCCCCAGCGGCGTGGCCCATGTCTCGGCGCTGTCCAGCGCCGGCCCCGGCAGGCGGGCGGTGTGCACCGAGCCGGTCAGCACGAACGTGCGCGCTTCGGTGCGTGCGGCCAGCGCGGCGAGGGCGAGCCCCGCCGTCCGGCCGGAGAAGACCCATCCCGCGTGCGGAACCATCGCGCCATACAGCACCTCAGGGATCTCGGCCGCGACGGGCGGCGCGCAGAGTCTCCGCGCCTCCGCCGCGCAGCGGCGCCGATCATCATCGTAGAACCGGCCGGCCGCGACGGGCTGCCGTCGATACGGACGTTTCCCGAACATCACGCGCACCATGATACATGCGCGCCCGCGCGGAGACCGGGCCCGGGGCTGCGGCGTGTGAGCGCCCGGGGGCGCTCCGGGACCCCCTCGGGCGCCCGCCCGGGCCCGTGCGGCGTTGCCGTGTCGCCGCGTGATTCGCCCCGCCCGGCCTCCGATTCCCGCCCCCTCGCCACATCCGCCGACTTCCGGTAGCATGCCCCGTCTCTGCCGACGGCCCGGTGAGGCGGGTCGCCCGGCCATCGTGATCATGTGGCAAGAAAGGGTGAGGATACATGTCCGAGGTGAAGAGCATCGCCGTCATCGGGGCCGGGGCCATGGGGTCCGGCATCGCGTATACCGCGGCCGCCGCCCGCCTCCGCGCGTTCCAGATCGACATCGTGCCCGAGCAGTTGGAGAAGGCCAAGGGCTATCACACCAAGACCCTCGCCCGCGCCGTCGAGAAGCAGCGCATGAGCCAGGAGGACGCGGATGCGACCTTCAGCCGCATCAGCTATCACGTGAAGATGGACGAGGTGAGCGGCGCCGACTGGGGCGTCGAGGCCGTCCTCGAAAACGTCGATCTCAAGAAGGACACCTGCCGGAAGATGCTCGAGCTGCTCGCGGATGACGCCGTGCTCGCCACGAACACCTCGTCCATCGCGATCACGGACATCGCCACCGCGGCGGGGGAGCACGCCGACCGCGTCATCGGCATGCACTTCTTCAACCCCGTTCCCGTCATGAAGCTGGTGGAAGTGATCCGGGGGCTCGCCACGAGCGATGAGACCTTCCAGCGCACGATGGAGCTCGCCCAGCGGCTGGGCAAGACGCCGGTGCCCGCCAACGATCGGGCCGGGTTCGTCGCCAACCGCGTGCTGATGCCCATGATCAACGAGGCGTTCTACTCGTGGATGGAGGGCGTGGCCGAGCCGGAGCACATTGATGAGATCATGAAGCTGGGCATGGCCCACCCGATGGGCCCGCTCCGGCTGGCCGACTTCATCGGCCTGGACATCTGCCACGACATCCTGATGGTGCTGCACGATGAGCTGGGACAGGACAAGTACTTCCCGTGCCCGCTGCTGCGCCAGCTCGTCCAGGCCGGCCGCCTGGGAGACAAGACCGGCCGCGGCGTGTACGACTACTCGCAGAAGTAACACCGAAGGTGGGACGGGCGTCCCGCCCGTCCGAATGGCACCATGTAGCCCGGCCCTTGGGCCGGGTATGCGTGCGCTGAGGCAGCCGCGCCCCATCTGCACACGTGCGATCATGCCCCCTCACCCGAACCCTCTCCCGGCGGGAGAGGGCTTCGACTCCCTCTCCCGGCGGGAGAGGGCCGGGGTGAGGGTATCAGGGCATCTCCCCGTCCGCCGGACACGCCTCCTCCGTCGTTGCGGATCGACAACGAAGCGCGGCAGGCGAGTGGTCACCGCGGCGAACCTGAACACCCGCTCCAGCTTGAATCAGACGGGGCTACGTGGCGCCGGGGTTGCGCTCGTGCGCCAGCAGCCACTTCTTGCGCCACAGCCCGCCGCCGTAGCCGCAGAGTGTGCCGTCGCTGCGCACCACGCGATGGCAGGGGATGATGAGCGCCAGGCGATTGTCGCCGTTGGCGCGGCCGACGGCGCGCTGGGCCCCCGGCCGATCGATGTCCTCGGCGAGCTGCTCATACGAAAGCGTCTTGCCGTAGGGTATCTTCCGCAATCGCCGCCACACGCCCTGCTGAAATGGTGTTCCGGGGGCGATGATCGGCGCGCCGAAGCGCTGAAGCGTGCCGGCGAAGTAGCGCGCCAGCTCATCCTCGATCGTGTCCAGGTGCGGGCTGTCGCCCGGGACGATCGCCGCGTTCATTCGACGACGCAAGACATCAAGCTGCCGCGGCAGCGTCCGGCGATCGGTGAACTCCAGCAGGCACAGCCCCTCCTCGCCGGCGATGGCGAGCATCGCGCCCAGCGGCGTGTCCAGCCACCGCGCGGCGAGACAGGCCAGTTCGCGCCCGCGCCCCGGAGGCCGGCCGAACGCGCGCGCGAACGCATCGCGGAACCCGCTGACCGACTCGAAGCCGTTATCCAGACCGGCCGCGTCGAGGTCGGCCCCGTTGCGCACCGCCGCCAGCGCACGGCCCAGGCGCCGGGCGCGGTGATAGGCGTGAAACGTCATGCCGTAGTTGGCTTTGAAGTATCGGCGCGCCCGCGCCGGATCGACATCCATCGCGCGCAGATGGGCATCGGTCAGCCGGCCCCCGGAATCGCGCTCGATCGCATCGAGCAGCGGTCTCACCCATGCGGGCGGCGTGCGGTGCATGTCCATCGGCGTGCAGCGTTTGCACGGCCTGTATCCGGCCCGCACCGCCTCGCCCGCGGTGGCGAAGTACTCGACGTTCTCCGCCTTCGGCTTGCGGGCCGGGCAGACGGGCCGACAGAAGATGCCCGTGCTCTTCACGGCCACGAAGAACAGGCCGTCGTACGACGCATCCCGGACCAGCACGGCCCGGTGCATCTCTTTCTCAGGCGGCAGGGCGGTGGTCGTCATGATGTGAACCTACCCCGCCGGCGGTCCCCCTTCCACCGATTTCCGAGCGCGGAAGTCGGATCGCCGGGCGAGAGGCCGGCGATTGGGAGCAGGCCATTCCGCTGTGAGCGCTCGGTGCTGTTGTATCATCGAGGCTGGCGATGCTGGGACGGGAAACGGGCCTGGTCCAATATTGAGTCAGCCGTGGATCCTCTCAGTCGGGCCGGCCGGGGGCGAAGAAGCGCTGCTCTTCCGGGGTCGAGTCGCGACTATGCCGGCGGCGCTGATGGCCGCGAGCGAGCCGCCGCGTCCTCGCGAGCGGGTCGCGGTCGATCGGCGCCGGTTACCCGTCGCTGCAGGAGGCCCCGCGTTGCCACGCGGGGCTCAAGGGCGTTTTGACCGCATCGCTGATGGCTGATTCCTGATGCAGCGTCGCTGGCCACGGACTCACGACGCGGAGCGTCGTGCCACCGGTGCCGGCGGGCCGCGGCGCGCGCAGCAGGCGCCGTCGGCCCCAATAGGGGAGCGCTTCCTTTCTTCCATCAGGATGGGCGGGCCACGATGCGATCGAACGGCTGCCGGGAAACACGCAATATCGGCCGCGCAGGGGGTTTACGGGCATCGACCGGCCCGGGCTTCCGGGGGCCCGACCCGCGGCGCGCGCCCACACTAAACCCCCACGGCCA
>JAXHTH010000250.1:0-10127 GCA_034211115.1 Planctomycetota bacterium
CCCGAGGCGTGCTGCTGCGCGTAAGCCGGCGGCACGAGACCGCCCCAGAGAAGCGCGAAGACGATGACCACGATCAGCGGGGCGATCACCAGCGGCAGCGGCGACAGGAAGCGGCCCCACGCGCGCGGCTGATCATCCGGCCCCCGCAGCAGGCGCGGTGCGGCCGCGCCCGCCGGGCTCATGAGCAGCGTCGCCAGCCCCACGGGGGCCATAACCCACAGATGAATCTGCCGGATGAACACGCCGAGCGTGACGTACAGCCCCCAGCGCGCGGCGCGACCGGGTGTCGGCGCGAGCATGGCCGACCCGCCCAGCGCGAGTGCTGCGAACAGCCAGCCGGCGTTGTCGGTCGTGAGCCAGATCGCCCCGCCCAGAAAGTAGCTCGAAGCCGGCAGCGGCGCAATCAGCGCCAGCGCCCGCCAATCCCCCACCCGGCGCAACACCCACCGCAACACGACCAGGAGCAGCGCGAGGCTGAACAGACTGCCGGTGAACTGAAAAACGATCGCACTCGGTGAGATGTACTTGCCGATCAGCGCCAGCAGCAGGTGATAGCCGGGCGTGGTGGCCGAGTCGTAATCGGCCAGGTCCGGCCGCGGCCACTGCTCGATCATCGTGTCGATGACGGGCCGGTGATAGCGGCGCTGATCCCACGCTTCGCTCGTTCCTCTGGCGCCCGTGAGCACGAGCGGCCAGACGAGGATGGCGAAGATGATGATGGCGATCGCGACGATCGCCGCGCGGCGCGGCGCGCCCTTTCCGCTCGCCGGTCGCCCGTCGGCCTCGCTCGTCACCGCCCTGCGCTCATCCACGGGAGACAATGTATCACGACGATTCAAACCCGGCGACGAAGACGTGATCGAAGATCGTCTGCACCGCGGGCACGTAGAGCGACGCCAGCACGCCCGCGGCGAAGAGAATCACGCACACGAGCACCACCCGATCCTCGATCAGCGCCGCCAGCGGGCTGTCGGACGTGCCCCGGCTCGCCCGACGATAGAAGCGGTGAATCGTGATCATCACCAGCGGGCTGAGCAGGGCGAAGCCGACCGAGCGCGATCCGAACAGCGCCCAGGCGTGATCGGACAGGGCGTACATGAGGTAGGTGACCATCGCGAGCACGGCGCTGACGCCCAGCAGCCAGTTCAGCTCGATGCGGTCGTCGTAGCCGGCCGGGCTCTTCCACTGCCCGTCCCCCGCCGCCGCGGCCGAACTCAGATCGCACAGCCGCTTGATGAACCCCAGGTACAGGCAGAGGAAGAACACGCACAGCAGCAGCCAGACGGAGATCTGCACGCGGATGGCCACCGCCCCGGCCGTGGCGCGGAGGGCGAAACCCGTGGCCAGCGCGACCACGTCCACCAGCATCACCCGCTTGATGCCCAGGTTGTAGCACGCCTGGAGCAGCGCGTATCCCAGCAGGGTCGCGATGAGCAGGCGATTGACGGTCATCGCCACGAGCAGCGCGCCGGCGATGAGCAGCAGCCCCAGGAGTACGGCCGCGCCGGGCGCGACCGCTCCCGACGCGACGGGCCGCCGGCGCTTCACCGGATGACGGCGATCCTTGGGGGCGTCGATCACGTCGTTGATCGCATACGCGCCGGAGGCGAGCAGGCAGAAGCCGATGAACGCCAGCAGCGTGTTCAGCGCCAGCGGGGCGATCGGCTCCCCCTCCGCGAGCAGGCCGGGAAGGCTGAACACCAGGGCGGGGAAAACGAAGACGTTCTTCACCCAGTCGCCGGGACGCATCAGCCTGATGAACGATCCGATCAACGCTTCGTGTCTCCTCTTCGGCCGACTCGAGGTGTCGGCGACGTGCGGCGCCGCCCGCCGCGGCGCCTGCGTCCGTTATCGGCACGGCCCGGGAGGCTTCCGCAGCGGAGGGCGGTGATCGGCATCAATTGATCCGCCGATCCACTTCCGCTTCAATGGTGCCGCCGCGGGGCGTGGGCCGGTCCGCCGGCCTATCCTTGTCTACGCTCACCCGCGCTCATGATCTGATCATTCGAGGTTCACGATGGTTGCCGACGCTTCCGCTCCTACTGGCTCCCGCACGGTTCGGTTCAGGATCAGGCGGCAGGACGGCCCGGGCAGGCCGTCCCGGTGGGAGGTGTTCGCCGTCCCCGTCCAGCCCGGGGCGAACGTGATTTCCGCCCTGCAGTGGATCGCCGCCAACCCGGTGACCACCGACGGTCGGACGACGACCCCCGTGGTCTGGGACTCCGGTTGTCTGGAGGAGGTGTGCGGGGCCTGCACGATGCTCATCAACGGCAAGGTGCGCCAGAGCTGCAGTTGCCTGCTCGATGAGTACGCCCCCAACGACGGCGATGAGATCACCCTCGAACCGATGACCAAGTTCCCCGTCGTGCGGGACCTGATGGTCGATCGACAGCGACTGTTCGACATGCTCATTCGCGTGAAGGCGTGGGTGCCCATCGACGGAACCTACGACCTCGGTCCGGGGCCGCGGGACACGCCCGAGCACCAGCATGAGCGCTACAAGCTCAGCGAATGCATGAGCTGCGGCTGCTGCCTGGAGGCGTGCCCGCAGTTCGCGCTCGAGGCGGACGAGCAGGAGTGGGATCGGTCGTTCGCCGGGCCGCACGCGGTGAGCCAGGCCCGTCTGTTCAACGAGCATCCCACGGGCAAGGTGCTCATGAAGGATCGCCTGGAGGCGCTGATGGGCCCGGGCGGGATCAGCGACTGCGGCAACGCCCAGAATTGCGTCAAGGTCTGCCCGAAGGAGATCCCGCTCACCGAGTCCATCGGCGCCATCGGCCGGGCGGTGACGATCCACTCCTTCCGGCGGTTCTTCACGGGCAAGTGATCCCGCGCTCGCGGCGGCCCCGCAGGGTCGCGCCGCGGCGGCGGCGGCACGCTACACTTGCCCCATGCCGATCGAATTCAAAGAAACCACGCTCGACAACGGCCTGACCGTCATCGGCGAGGTCGACCCCTCCGCGCACACCGCCGCCATCGGCTTCTTCGTCAAGACCGGAGCCCGCGATGAACAGCCGGCCGTGATGGGCGTCAGTCACTTCCTCGAACACATGATGTTCAAGGGGACCGAGAACCGGACCGCGGCCGATGTCGATCGCGGCTTCGATGATCTCGGGGCGACGCACAACGCCTTCACCACCGCCGAGCAGACCGCGTTCTGGGCCCACTGCCTGCCCGAGTATCTGCCCCAGGCGGAGGAGATTCTCGCCGACATCCTTCGCCCCGCCCTGCGCCAGGAGGATTTCGACGGCGAGAAATCGGTGATCCTCGAAGAGATCGCGATGTACCAGGATCATCCCTTCTGGGTCCTCTACGAGCGCGCGCTGGAGACGTATTACGGCGCGCATCCGCTGGGGCATCGCGTGCTGGGCACCGAGCAGACCGTGGGCGGGATGACCCGCGAGCAGATGCTCGCGTATTTCACCGACCGCTACTCGGCGGACAACACGACGGTCGCGCTCGCCGGGAACCTGGATTTCGCCGCGATGACCGATCGACTCGCCGAACACTGCGGACACTGGCAGACGACGCGGACGGCGCGCCGATACCTCGCGGCGAAGCCGACCGAGCAGGGCTTCACCATCGAGTCGGAAAAGGTCGGACAGCATTATCTGCTCATGATCTGCCCCGCGCCGGCCCTGAACGACGAGCGGCGATACCCGGCCGCCATCCTCGCCCAGATCCTCGGCGACAGCGACGGGTCGCGGTTCTACTGGGCGCTCATCGAAACCGGCCTCGCCGAGGAAGCGCAGGCGCTCTACGACGGCCGGGACGGGCTCGGCGAGTACCTGCTCTTTTGCTCCTGCGCGCCGGAGAGCGCGGCGGAGGTCGAACGTATCGCCCGGGCGGAAACCGAAACGCTGATGGAATCGATCACCGATGACGATCTCCAGCGCGTGAGAAGCAAGGTGGCGACCGCGGTCACGCTGCACGGGGAGCGGCCCGCCGGCCGCATGCGCCGGCTCGGACAGCTCTGGCTCTACATGGGCGAATACCGGTCGCTGGAGGAGGAGCTCGATCGCATCAACGCGGTCACGCTGGACGATCTTCGCGCGGTGGCGGCGGACTTCCCGCTCCGCCCGGTCGTGACGGCGCGCCTGGCGCCGGGCGGCACGGGCGAAGGCGGGTCGTGATACTCGGCGCAGCAGAAGAGCCACGCCGCGTGACGTGGCCCCTCCCGCCCGGAACTTCTTCCCCCGAAAGCGCCCCCCGCGAGGGCGCGGCGCCGGCCGGGGCCGGCCTTTGTTCACGCGGCCGCTTTCCCGCGCGCGGCGCGATGGACGCGCACCTGATTGCGGCCGGCCTCCTTGGCCGCAAACAGCGCTTTCTCGGCGGCCTCGACGATCAGAGCGGGTTTGGACAGCTCGCTTCGCCCGCCGTCATATCCCGCCACCCCGGCGCTGACGGTCACGGACAGAGGCCCCGCCGGGCCGGCCTCACCGTCGACCTGGAACGGACGGGCGGCGACGACGCGACGCATGGTCTCGGCCAGCGCGGCCGTCTCTTTGAGCGGCGCGCCGCGCACCACGACGCCGAACTCCTCGCCGCCGAGCCGGCAGAGCACGTCCTCCTCCCGCCTGATCGCGTTCAGGCGCCGGGCAAGCTCGACGAGGATCGCATCGCCCACGTCGTGCCCGTGCGTGTCGTTGATGAACTTGAAGCCGTCCACGTCGAAGATGATCACGCCGACGGGTCGCTTGCCGGCCTGCACCTCGGCCACGGCGTCGGCCAGCGCCTCCGCGAAGCGGTTTCGATTGCCCATCCCGGTGAGCGCATCGACGGCGGCCACGACGGCCGGCCTCTCGTCCTCCTCTTCCGTCGCCGTCTGCCCGCGCTGCGCCCCCGCCTGGTGCCGGATGAACGCCTCCTCCGCCTTCGAGAGGATCGCCCTTGTGTCGGGCAGCTCGCCGATATTGACGCGCAGCATCGCGCTGAGCTCGTTGGCGTCATCCACCGCCAGCGCCGTCAGCTCTCTCACCTGGTCGCCGCTGAACCCGAACCACTGGTACGCCAGGCGGTCCAGCTCGGCGGGCGTCGAGGAGAGCTCGGCGAGGGTGACCGCGGCGGTGATCTCGTAGGAGAACGCCAGCGCGCAGACGAGTTCCAGATGCTGCGTCTCCCGCGCCTCGTGATGCAGCCGGATCGCCTCGGCCATCTCCTCGGGCAGGCGCCAGCGCCGTGCGAGGGCGGCCCCGATCTGCGCGTGGTCGAAGCCGAACGCATTGCGCTCGACCACGGGCAGGCGATGATGATCCCGCGCCGTCTGGGCGAGGATGAACCGGTAGGGGTTCGGCGCCGCCGCGTAGAGCGCGAGCATTCCGATGTCCTGCATCATCGCGGTGGCGAACGCCTCGTCCGGGTCGCACGTTCCCGCCATGGCGGCGAGGCGCCGGATCACGGCCGCGCAGTACAGGGACCGCCGCCAGAAGTCGACGAGATCCATCCCCTCCTCGGCCTGCCTGGTCAGGTCCACGAGGCCGAAGCTCAGCACGAGGGACTTGACGGTGCTGAGCCCCAGATAGGCGATGGCGCGCTGGATCGTCGGGCAGGGCTTGGACAGGCCGTAATACGGCGAGTTCACCGTGCGGAGGATCTTCGCCGTCAGGGCCGGATCGTGTTGAACGAGATCGGCAATCGCCTCCAGCCTCACCGAGTCGTCCCGGGTGAGCTCCAGGATCTGCAGGGCGACCGTGGGGAGGGAAGGCAGCGCGGGACAGTCCAGAACCTGCTCCGGCGACAAGGACTGCATGGAAGTGATCTCCGAAGAGCGTCCGTCGGCGCCGATCAACGCTCGGGCGGACAGGCATGGGCGGAGAACAGTCGTCGAGGTTCATCGCCGCGGGGATACGTCTTGTTCTTCGGCGCGATGCAGTCCCCTCTGCAGAGAAACCGCGGGCGGGCACGAGGCTTGGGGTGCGACGCCGAAAGAACGGAGAGCTGTCCGGCCGGCGCCGGTCGTGCCCTCAGGCCGCCTCCGATTCCTTTCGGACAGGCGAGAACATGCGGATGCAGTTGCCCTGGGCCCGCTTGGCCACGTAGAGGGCCTTGTCCGCGGCCTGGACGAACTGTTCGGGGCTCTGGAACGCCGCGTGCGTCCGCGGCTCGTAGACCGCCACCCCCACGCTGACGGTCACGCGAAGCGGCTCGCCGATCTCGTCGGTCTGGTCGGTCACGAACGGCTCGTCCGCGATGGTCGAGCACACGCGGCGGGCCGCGACCGCCGCCTCCCTGATGGAGGCCCCGGGCAGGATGACGGCGAACTCGTCACCGCCGAACCGGCACACGTGGTCGACTTCGCGCACGTTCTGCGTGAGCCGGGCGGCCACGTCGACGAGCACCGCGTCCCCCACGTGATGGCCGAATTGGTCATTGATCTGCTTGAAGCCGTCGATGTCCATCAGGAGAAGCCCCACGAACCCGTCGAACGACGAGGCCTGGCCGAAGCACGTGGCCGTCTTCTCGTCGAAGCTCTTGCGGTTGTTCACCTTCGTGAGCGGATCGGTGTTGACCTGCGACGAGAGCTCATCGTTGCTCTGCTGGAGGGTGTCCACCTCGTGCTGGACCGTGAGCTGGTGTTGGACGAAGGCGCCCTCGGCCTCGGAGAGGATTCGATCGATGTCCGGCGGCGGGCCCGTCTCGACCTTGAACAGGTGACCGAGCTCCCCGGCGTCCTCCGTGATCCCCTGGATGAGTCGCTTCACCTCGTCGCGGCTGAGGCCGAACCACTTGTCCGCGCGCATGCTCACCCGGCTCAGGGCCGGGGCCGGATCGGAGAGCCGGACCAGCGTGGCCAGCTCGTAGCCGAGCCAGACGGGACGAACGAGGCTGAGATGGTGGCAGGGGTCGGCGTCGTGATGATGCCGGATCGCGTCCACGAACTGGGACGGGAACCGCCACTGCTCGGCGAGGCGAGACCCGACTTCCGTGTGATCGAACCCGAACACCGCCCGCTCCATCTCCGGCAGCCGCCGATGATCGCCTTTCGTCTGCTGCACGAGGCACGCGTAGGGCGAGGGGGCGGAGGCGTGGATGGCCAGCATGCCCATGTCCTGAATGAGCGCGGCGATGAACGCCTCCTCCGGGTCGCACGCCCCGCTCTGCATGGCGATGCGCCGCGCCGCCGCGGCGGAGTAGAGACACCGGCTCCAGTAATCGATCAGATCAAAGCCGTCCTGGCTCTGTTTCGTCACGTCCACGAGGGTGAAGCCCAGCACGAGCGACTTCACCGTGTTCAGGCCCAGGTAGGCCATCGCGCGGGCGATCGTCGGACACGGCTTGGCCAGACCGTAGTAGCTGGAGTTCACCGTGCGCAGGATCTTCGTCGTCAGCGCCTGATCCTTCTCGACGACATCGGCGATCTCTTTCAGCTTCACGTTCTCGTTCTGCGTCAGCTCGAGCACCTGTACGGCGACCGCCGAGAGCGACGGGAGACTCGAACAGCGCAGAACCTTTTCGATATCGAGCGCGGGCATGCCGGGATCTCCTCTCCCCGATCAGAAGAACTCGCGGAACTCTGACCGCCCGCGGCGCTGGAGCATCTCGGTCATGGCAACCGGGGACCGATTATCGTGGATCCACCACCAGCAGAGTTCTGGTGGTTCATCGGCCTCGCGGGGCCGCTTCTCCACGGAAACCGCCCATCATGCGGCCCTTGGCGGAGGATCGGACCGCGCCGCCGACCCCGCCTTCCGGGCCGGGGAGAAGACCCGCACGCAGTTGCGGCCGGCCCCCTTGGCGGCATACACCGCCTGATCGGCGACGCGGACCAGCAACTCCGGCCGGGTGAGGATTTCGGCCACCGACGTCTCATAAGCGGCCACCCCGAAGCTCGCCGTCACCGTCAGCTCGCGCGCCTCGAATTCCATCGCCGTCAGATCCACCGGCGTCTCCGCCACGCGACGGCGCAGCCGCTCGGCGATCTTCGTCGCCTCCACGCGATTCGCGCCGGGGAGGATGATGGCGAACTCCTCGCCTCCGTAGCGCGCCACGATCCCCCCCTCGCCCGTCTGCTCGTGGAGGATCTGCGCCACCCGGGCCAGCACCGCATCGCCCACCTGGTGGCCGTAGGTGTCGTTGAAGGATTTGAACGTGTCCAGGTCGCAGAAGATCAGCCCCAGCGGCGTTCCCATCGCCACCGCCTGCCGGAAGCAGCGATCGATCTCCTCGTCGAAATGCCTGCGGTTGGAGACCCCGGTCAGCGGATCGGACAGCGTCTGGCGGGTCAGGACCTCGTTGGACTTGCGCAACGCCTCGGTCTGCTGCTCCATGCGGATCTGATGCTGCACGAGCCGCTCCTCGGCGGTGAGCAGGATCGCATCGATGTCCAGCTCCGTCTCGGGGGGCAGATTGAAGAGGCGGGACAGCTCGGCCACGGCCTGGCCGATCTCCTCCAGGATCCCGCAGGTCTCGTTGTTCTCCAGCTCGAACCACTCCGCGCCGCGGAGGGCCAGCGTCTCGATCACGCCGTCCGAGTCCGGGCGCATCAGCCCTTCCGCGGCCAGCCCGCTCCACTGCACGGTCCGAACCAGGGCCCCCCAGTCTTCCGGCGCCTCGTCGGGACGATGGTGATAGCGCACGGCTTCCACGAGCGGCTCCGGGAGCTTCCAGCGTTCGCCCATGGCGGCGCCGATCTCCGCGTGATCGAGCTGGAAGCGCCGCTGCTCGATGGCGGGAAGCTCGCCGTGCTCTTCCCCCGCCTCGTGAATGGCGCAGAGATAGTCCTCGCCCATGGCCCGGAAGAGGGCGACCATGCCGATGTCCTGCAACAGGGCGGCGAAGAACGCCTCCTCCGGCGGGCAGGCCCGGCTTCGCTCGGCCAGCACCCGCGCCGCCGCCGCCGAGTACAGCCCGCGACGCCAGTAGCTCACGAAATCGAAGGACGTTTCCTCGTGCGCATCGTCTCCCATGCTCTCGGCGAGACTGAAGCCAAGCACGATCGTCTTCACCGTGTTCACGCCGAGGTAGACCAGCGCCTGGTGGATCGTCGTGCACGATTTGGGAAGGCCGTAGAAGCTGGAGTTGACGGTGCGCAGCACCTTCATCGCCAGCGCCTGGTCGTACTGGATGATCGAGGCGAGCTGGTTGAGGTCCACCTCGTCCGCCTCGGTCAGCTTCAGCACCTGCATCGCCACCATGGGGAGGCTGGGCAGCTTCGGACAGGCCAGTATTCTCTCCAGCGCCGGCGTGAACACGTGTGGTATCCCATCCAATCCTCTGCGCAAGGATGGCCGCCCGGCGGCATCGTCACGCACGGCCATGGCGCGCCGGTTCACCACCGGCGGTCTCCCGATTCCTCATCTATCGACCGCCGCCGGGGGCGCGCTCACCCTCGCCCCCGTCCGCCGGAAGTTTCATCCCCCCGGCCGGGACGGTCCGAAAACGCCCAGCGCATGGTGGCCGGCTCCGACCCGATCAGTTCCCGGCTGTAGACGGCCAGGAGGCGGTTGGCCCGCCGGACCACCGCCGCCTCCGCCCCCGATGTCGACGACGCCGACGCCACCGCCCGCAGAAGGTCCCGCGTCGTCCGCCGCACCCGCCAGTGATCGGACGCGGCCGGGGCGGCCACGAACCCCCCCGCCCGCGGACTGAAGGCCAGCACGTCCTCCTGCTCCGGTAACGGGCGCCCGGTCTCCGCATCGCGATCGAGTTCCGGCCGATAGCCGGCCTCCTCGAGCACCCGCCACTGGAAGAGGAGCAGGGCCATCCCCACCCGGGCCGGATCACCGAGCCCGCCCAGGGCCTCGACCAGGGCATCGAACACCAGCGGATGTGGATCCTCGGTCGTCAGCATGTGATGGACGAGATCGACCATGTACAGGGCGGCGCGGTTCGCATCCAGACGCTGGCGAACCACCCGGTACGTCTCCTCCAGGTGCCATTCGGTGAGGGTGGCCAGCTCGCGGCCGGGCTTGACGATCGCCACCACCTGCCCGCGGGTGAGCACGTCCAGCCCGCCGGAGAAGGCGCCCTTCTCGCGCTTCGCGCCCTTGGCCAGCCCGCGGATGATGCCGTGCTCGCGCGTCAGCAGGCTCACCGTCTGGGAGGTCTCCGAGAAATCCCAGCGGCGAATGCACACGGCGGTGTCGCTGATGGTGGGCATGGGGGAGGCTTGAGTCGTGAGTCGTGAG
>JAXHTH010000251.1:0-25826 GCA_034211115.1 Planctomycetota bacterium
CCCGACGGCGACGTGGACGGCGACGGCGACACGGACACCGCCGACCTGCTGGAACTCCTCAGCAACTGGGGCGAGTGCCCCTGACAATCCGTCCGGTCCAATTCAACTCCGCAAGCGAGCGAGCACCGTCCTCGGGCGGTGCTCGCTTCTCCTTCGCCGGTCGTATGCGCCGGATGCGAACTTCCGCACGCTGCAGGCGCCGCCGAATCAGAACGAGGGGGCGTGGCCGGAAGGAGAGAACGCCCCCCTCCTTCCGCTCCCGCCTCATCATCGCGCCGTCTGCATACGTGAACCGTTCTTTTTGCCCGCTTTCCGCTTTTTCCCGCATCCGGTCACGCGATAGGCTTGAACGATGGAGAGGGAAGCGCACCCGCCGCGCCGGACGGCGGATGACCCGGCGTTTCCTTTTGCACGCGGCGGAGACAGACACGATGTATCACAACCGCTTCTTCAAGGTCCTGTTCCTCACCCTGGCCTGCTCCCTGACATTCCCGGCCGTGGGCGCGGACGGACCGGACGGCTACGAGGGATACCAGGTCGTTCGCGTCACGCTCGCCGACCGGGCGGATCTGGCCGCCTTCCGCGCGCTCCGGACGCTGGGTGCGGACTTTCAGATGTGGTCGGAGACGGCGCGGCTCGGGCCCGTCCAGGTGCGACTCGCCCCGGCGGCGCGCCCGGCGCTGCTCGCCAGCGGGCTGCGCTTCGACGTCGTCATCAACGATCTGCAAAAGCACCTCGATACGCTCTACGCCGGCGGGCGCGGGTTCTTCGATTCCCTCCGCAGCTACGACGAGCACGTACAGTTCATGAACGACCTCGTGGCGGCCCATCCGGACCTGGCCGAGATGGTCCAGATCGGCCAGTCGGTGGAGGGTCGCCCGATGTGGGCGATCCGAATCACCGGACCCGGACAGACAAAACCCGCGGTGGTGTTTCACGGCGCCGAGCACGGCAACGAACAGGCCGGCGCTTCCGTGGTCAGCTTCCTCGCCCGGCACCTGCTGGCAAACTACGGCAGCGATGATGCGATCACCGCGCTGGTGGACGATGTCGAGTGGTTTCTCCTGCCGATCATGAACCCCGATGGCTACGTTCGCTTCGACCGCTGGAACGCGAACGGGGTGGATCTGAACCGCAACTGGGACGGCCCCGGCGCCGGGGAGGACCCCTGGGGCGGGCCGTATCCCTTCTCCGAGCCGGAGACCGCGGCGATGCGCGACTTCTTCCTCGCGCATCCGACCGCGCGCGTGCACATCGACTGGCACGGGTACGTGCCGTGGATCATGTGGCCGTGGGGGCACATTCCCGATGAGTGCCCCGACCACGCCACGTACCACGATCTCGGCGCGCAGATGCGTGAACTCGTCTCCCTTGCCGGGGGCGGCTGGTACGAGATCGGCACCATCTACAACGTCGCATACCCCGTCTCCGGCTGCTCCTGCAACTGGGTCTACGGGGTGGAGGAGCGCTGGTCGTTCGCGATCGAAGTCGTCGACGACGACATGCCCGAGATCTGCGAGGAGTTCCTCTCCAGCCAACTGCTCCTCGGGCAGTGGATCGCCGACACCGACTGCAACGGCAACGGCGTCGAGGATGGTGAGGACATCGCCAGCGGCACGAGCGAGGACCTGAATGCCAACGGCGTGCCCGACGAGTGCGAATGCCTCGGCGATATGGATGGCGATCACCACGTCAGCACGGCCGACCTGCTCACCCTGCTCGGAAGCTGGGGCGAGTGCCCGGACTCCTGGGGCGAGTGCCCCTGGGACTTCAACGGTGACCACGTCGTCGATGATCTCGATGAGGACATTCTCATGGACCACTGGGGCGACTGCCCCGATCCCCCGGAGGAGTGTCCCTGGGACCTGGACGGTGACGGCACCGTGGACTTCCAGGATCTGACCGAACTCCAGGAGCACTTCGGGCTCTGTCCGCACGAGGCATGCCCGACCGACCTCGACGGCGACGGCGAAACGGGGGCCGCCGATCTGCTGGTGCTCCTCGGCGCATGGGGCGAGTGCCCCTGACGGCCTGCCCGCCGCCCGCCGGCCCGATCTCTGCTCGACGATGAGGCGAGCACCGCTCTTGAACGGTGCTCGTTTCTCTCTCGCCGGCTGCGCGCGCATGGTGAGAAGATCCGCCCCCGGCGGACGCTGCAAGACCGGACAAGGCACGGCCGCGAAGGGCGACCGTGCCGCAAGGGCCGAGGCGGGATTCGAACCCGCGGACAACGGATTCGCAGACCAGGGAGCAGCCCACGGAAGTATCGCAACAGCAGGAGCTTACGACGATACCCGAAGGCCTCGGGTCGCCCGGAGCCGCACAGGCGACCGAGGGCGACCCCGAGCTGGCAAAAGTGCTCGAGTTCTGGCCACTGCTTCCCCGGCCGATCAGGGCGGGAATCGTCGCCATGACCGAGGCGGTGTTCGAGAACTCATAGAGCGGCCACCGATCAAGCCGAGCTTTGATCCCGTCAGGGAACAACAAACGATGCTCGGACCCCAGATTCCACTCAGTGACCGTCTGCCCTCTTCTTCAGAAGGGTCCGGGACTTCAGAATCGAGCCGCCGATCGTCCAGTCACGAAGCCATACGATCAGGAAGACAAGTCCGAGGACAAGGAAGATCAGGGAAAGCCGGACCGGGACGAAGAGTGCTGCCAGCAGACACGCGAGGCCGAGTAGGAGGCACGATCCGCCAACGATGAGATGCCTCAGCCTCTTCCCGCGCCCGGCCACCTGCATGTCGAACTTCCGCCATGAGCGGTCACTCTCCCTGGCTATCTCCTGCAGTTCGCGCATCTCGGCCCGCCAGCCTCGCGGCGCATGTTTCGAGCACAGATAGCGTTCGGTTCTGATGCCATCCTGCACGCATACTTCATGCCACACTGCAGGACGTGCGCATTCGTCGCAGGGCATCCGGTTGGTTTCATCCGCAAAGGTCACGGCATGCTCCAACGGTCAGAAGACTTCTCATCAGACTGGCTCATTCAGCCTCAACCGGCCACACGCACACGTCAGGATTCCCCTTTGAGTGTGTACACAAGGCCGAGCGTCGTCAGCCAGAGAACACCGGACCGCCACGATGGGAGGAAGAACAGGCTCCCGCCGCGCCTGGAAGGGAACAAGTGTCCATGGTGCTGCTCGAGACGATTCCCCGGATCAAGATCGGCCGCGAGGAGCACCTCGACGTGCGCCCGCAATCCCACGTCGTCGCCGCAGGCGTCGTCAAGGAACGCCGCTCGCTCCGATGGTTCGCGCCGGCACGCCTTGCGGAACAGGCTCGCTACTTCCGGACATCGTTTGACCTTCATGATCGCGGCTCCCTTCCACGCTCAGGAGCGATCCCTGCTCACTTCGGTTCCATCTTCTCCTCGGGTCGGGCATTCCTCAACTTCGGATCCGGACGATCTGCTCCTCGCTCAGTGCTCCGCGTTCGGGATCTTCGTGCGCCATTCATCGGCCCTGGCATCATGGCCCCCCTGTGGATCCGCCTCGTGCCACGCGTCGTGCATTGCAGCGATGCTCTTCGCCACGTTCCGGGTCCGTTTGTGGTCCGGGCCGAGGCTCGCCTCGAGCACGGCATACGCGTCCAGGAAGGACGCTTCCGCCTCCGCGTATCGGTTCATTTCCACAAGGCAGTTGCCGTAGCTCGCGAGGAACACCGCCGTGAGCCAATGGTCTTCTCCGAGCGAGGCGCGGGCGAGATCGACTGCTTCTGAATAAAGCCCCTCCGCCTCCGTCAGTTCGCCCATCGACCGCAGCACTCCCGCCAGGTTGTGGGCCGCGATGAGCGCATCGGGGTGATGTGGGCTTTGCGACTCTCGATACGTCGTCATCGCCTCGCGCAGGTAGGGCAGTGCCTCCTCCGGCCGGTTCATCTTGTTGAGAAGATGGCCGAGGTTGTTCAGCGTTGTGAGGGTGTCGGGATGTTCATTGCCCAGTGCCTCTCGACGGCCGTGCAGGGCCTGGCGGAGGTACTGCTCCGCCTCCCCATACCGTTCCAACGAGAGAAGTGCTCCACCGACGTTGTCGATGGCGATCAGCGTGAATCGGTGGTTGTCGCCGAGCACGTCACGATAGCCCGAAGCCGCCTCCCGGAACAGCGCGAGGGCCTCCTCGTACCGGCCCATCGCCCGCAGCAGGCTGCCCATGTCGCTGAGGCAGCTCAGTGTCCTTTCATCCTCATCGCCAAGCACTTGCCGGTGACCTTCCAGCGCCTCTCGGTAATAAGGTTCCGCTTCGTCAAGTCTGCCCCTCGCCTTGAGGACGCGTCCCACGTATGACAGCGAACTCAGCGTCGCCGGATCGTCGTCGCCGAGGACGCGGCGGCGTCGCTCCAGTGCCTCACGGAGGTAGATTTCCGCTTCTTCAAACCGGCCTGTCGACGTGCACAGAGCGCCCAGGTTATGAAGGGATATCAGCGTGTCAGGCGCATCCTCACCCAGGACGCGACGGCGATCCTTCAAGGCCTCGCGGTAATACGTCTTCGCTTCGTCGTACGCGCCGGTCAGCGAGAGGAGCAGGCCCATACGATGAACGGAGGTGAGCGTATCCGGATGATCATCCCCCAGGTGATGTTGTCTGATTTCCAATGCGCGCGCCAACTGAGGTCTTGCCTGCTCGTACAGCCCGAGATCACCGTAGGTGCGTCCCACAGTTTCCCGCAGCGCCGCCTCCACGAGCGGCTGGCCCGCGAAATCCTGACCGATCACCTCTCCGGCCGGGGCCAGCACATTCTCATCCACGATTGTCAGGGCGACATCGGTGCCATTGACGTGTGTCATGAGCCGATCGAACGAATCCAACGCGGTTTCGACCGATTCACCCGATGATTGATCATCTCCGAGGCCCTGCCGAATCCGGTTTCGCAGGTCGGCGATGATGCGTCGCCCCATGTGCGCCGGGTCGATCGTGCTCAGCATCGACGCCTGGAATTCCGTGACCTGTTCCAATTGACGCCGGGTCTCGGCCTCCGCATCCCGCGCGTGAATCGCCCTCACGAGACCGGTGGCTGTTCCCGCGATGCCTACGAGAAGAGCCGTAGACACAAGAGTCGCGGCCGTCACCCCCGCACGGTTTCGTCGCACGAACTTCCGCACGCGATAGACCGCGCCGGGCGGGCCGGCCTCGACCGGCTGGTGATTCAGATGCCGTTCGATGTCCGCGGCGAGCTCGCTGGCGCTGGCGTACCGACGCGCGACCTCCTTCTCCAGACACTTCATCACGATCCAGTCCAGATCGCCCCGCACATCGCGCATCAGCAACCGCAGGTCGGTGCGACGGTTGCGGGCGATGAGCAGGACAGCGCTCGACGACGAGGAGCCATCGATTCCCGTCTCCTCGATGACGCCGTCGGTCGTCGTCGCTGCGGACTTCGGCCCGGCCGGTTCCCGGTCCGCGCGCAGCGTGCTCAGCTTCGTGCTCGGTTTCGGCGGCTCCGACTCGCGGATGATGCGATGAATCTCCGCGAAGCCGGCCGCACGCAGCGTCCCGGAATCGAACGGCAGCGTGCCGGTGAGCAGCTCGTACAGCAGCACCCCCAGCGCGTAAACATCCGTGCGGGTGTCGATGTTCAGCCGCCCCATCTCCGCCTGCTCGGGGCTCATGTACTCCGGCGTGCCGACGAGCTGGCCCTGTTCGGTGAAGAGCGTGCGTTCGGTGAGCCGCTGGGCGGTGGCCTTGGCCACGCCGAAGTCGATGATCCTGGGCACCGGCTGATCGTCCTGCGTCATTACGAGCACGTTGCTCGGCTTGATGTCGCGGTGGATGATCCCCTTCTGGTGGGCGTGCTGGACCCCCCGGCAGACCTCGAGGAACAGTGCGAGCCGCTGGGCGACGGAGAGCCGTTCCCGGTCGCAGTAGTCGGTGATGGGGATGCCGGACACATACTCCATGACGAAGTACGGCCGGCCGTCGGCGGTCATCCCCCCGTCGTGCACCCTGGCCACGCTGGCGTGATCCATCAGGGCCAGGGCCTGCCGCTCCGCGTCGAAGCGGGCCACCACGCGTTCGCTGTCCATGCCGAGCCTGATGAGCTTGAGGGCGACGGTCCGCCGCATGGGCTCGGTCTGCTCGGCGCGGTAGACGACGCCCATCCCCCCTTCGCCCAGCACGTCGATGATCCGGTATTTGCCGATCGTCTGCGGATGGCCCGGCTGATCCGATGAGTCCGGGGCGAGCACCCCGGCCGCGCGTCTCGCGGCCCCCTCGCCAAGGCGCGATTCGGCGAGGAAGCCGGGATGTGTCTCATCGGCCGCGAGGAGGACCTCGACCTGGGCGCGGAGTTCGGCATCGCCGCCGCAGGCGTCATCGAGAAACGCCGAACGCTCTGCGGGGCCGCGCTGACACGCCTCGCGGAAGACGTCCGCCACTGCCTGAAATCGCTCGGGATTCATTGTCTCTACTCGCCGCGGAGCTCACAGATGAGCCAAGCGCGGGCGAGGCGCCAGTCCTCCGTGACCGTGGAGCGCGCGATGCCCAGCACCTCGGCCGCCTCCTCGATGGTCAGGCCGCCGAAGAAGCGAAGTTCGACGATGCGGCTCTTGCGGTCGTCCATGGCCGCCAGGCGCTGCAGCGCCTCTTCCAGGCTCAGCACATCGACGTCGCGGTCGTCCCCCGGGACGGCTTCCTCGTCAAGGGTGACGCGCTGCGCGCTGCCGCCGCGTTTTGCGGCTCTGGCGCGCCGGGCGCGATCGATGAGCAACTGCCGCATGGCCTTGGCCGCCACGGCCATGAAATGCGCCCGATCCTTGAAGCTGCCCGCGGGCTGCCGGACGAGCCGCAGATACGCCTCGTGGACGAGGGCCGTCGGCTGGAGCGTCTGGCCGGGCCGCTGCCGTCGGAAGTGATGCTCGGCCAGGGCACGCAGTTCGTCGTAGACGAGGGGCAGGAGACGATCGACAGCCCCCTTATCGCCGCCGGCGAGGTCGGCGAGAATCACCGCGGTTTCGGACTTGGCTGATGACGCCATTCGACGCCCCCCACCAGGGCTAAGACGAGCGGATCGTCACCATTCTAGGGCGCGAGGCTGCCGCCGCAAGACCGGATCAATCCAGATAATCGTCTCCTCATTTCGCCGCGGTCCCTCATCTCCGTAGCCGGTCAGGCAACCCGACCGGTGATTCCCGGGCGCGATGACCGTGGTTCTCGTGTGCATGAGTGAGGAGAGCGGTCGCCCGACGGAGTCGGATGCCCGCCGAGCACCCCGGACGCGCCGGGGCGATGCCCTCCTCCGGATCGTTGATCGCAAGGAGAGTTCCAATGGAAAAGACACATGCAGAAGCAGTTTTCGGCGAGGCCGATCACGCTCACGGCTCCCGGTTGCGTCCCCGTTGTGTTTCCTTGCCGGGTCTCGGCGCCCTGGGCCTTGCCGCGGTCGCGGCGATCGGCGCTTCGGTCGCCGGTCCGGCCGCGGGCTTTCACCTCTTCCCCCTGAATACCACCCTCGGCCCGGAGACGACGGCCTACGAGGACGGCTGGTTCGGATACGCCACGGCCATCGGCGGTGAGTTCATCATCGTCGGCGTCGAGGGGGCCGCGCCCACCGGCGTTGACGATCTGGGAATGTGCCGCATCTATCACTCGGACGGAACCACCTGGCTGTCGGACACGTGCGACATCTACGACGAGAGTCTGGGCGAGGCGGCGCGCTTCGGATGGGCGGTCGACATCGACGCGACCGGCGAGGTTCCTCGCGTGATCGTCGGAGCCCCGCTCGCCGACGACATCGGCGCCGCGGAGGTGTGGTGGTACAACGAGGCGGCGGATGAGTGGCTGCTCGAAGCGACGTTCGTGCCGCCCGCGGACGATGCGGATTGCCAGTTCCCATACTACGGCTGGAGCGTGGCGATGCACGGGGACACCGCCCTCGTCGGCGCGCCGGGCGTCGACGTCGGAGTCGCAGATGACAACGCGGGCGCCGTCTACGTCTACCAGTTCGACGGAGCGACGTGGGACACGGAGCCCGCCGCCGCGTTCTACGGCACGGTGGGCGATCCGGACGACGTCCGGACGCTGGGCAGCCACCTCGACATCGAAGGCGACTTTTTCATCGCGAGCGGACCGAACACGTATTATGGCGGGCTGACTCACGCCGGCGCGGCGTTCGTCTACGACCGCTCCGTCGACGGGACGTGGAGTCTCCGCCAGGAGCTTTCCGATCCGGCCCCCGAGACGTACGGCCGTTACGGAAGCGACGTGGCCATCCTCGGATCGCTCATCGTGATCGGCGACATCGGGGGATCGCCCGGCGCGGGCGACGGAGCGGTACACGTCTACTTCGACGAAGACGGTGACAAGTACTGGGAGCCGACGGAGTGCGAGACGGTTTCGCCGTGCGAGTGTGGCGTGCAGCACGGCGATGATTTCGGAAGCGCCGTTGCCGTCGACGAGTCGTACATCATCGTGGGGGCGCCCAAGCGGGACGTCGACGGGCTCGTCGATGCCGGCGCGATTTGCATCCTCGAGAACACCGCGCCGTACGACGCCCTCCGGCAGATCAAGGAATCATCGCCCGCGGAAGAGAACGGGTTCGGCAAGGCAGTTGCCGTAAGCGACGGCCGCATCGTGGTCGGCGCGCCGAAACATGATCGGGACGGCCTGGCGGATTCCGGAATCGCCTACGTCTACGGCAGCGTCGAGTTCGGCGTGCTCGACTGGGACATCCTCCACCCGATCGGCCCGGCGCGCCTGCGCGACTGGTCGCTGTCCTGGGCCGTGGGGTCGGCGCCCGATGAAGGCGTGTCGCGCGCCGTCGCGTGGGAGCAACAGGACGACGGCACCTGGCTGGACACCTTCCTGCCCGATCTCGGCCATGGCAGCCGGGCGAATTCACTGTGTGACAACGAAAACGGCGGGCCCCCCATCGGCACCGGCGTGGCCGGCACGGTGCTGGAGGAACAGGGCGTCCCGCGCGCGGCCGTCTGGGAGAGGGATGGTTCCACCTGGCAGCTGACGCTGCTGGAAGAGCCTCCGGACACAACCGAATCGAAAGCCCTGTGTAGTACGCTGTTCGAGCTGGACGACCCCGATGCCACGAGGGTGAGCGTCGTGGGCGGCAGCGCGCTTATCCAGGGTCCAAGGGCCGTCCACGGCTTCGCGATTGTCTACATCAAGCGGTTCGATCCGCTCTACAAGCTGAGTCTGCTTCCGGGCCCCGGAGAGAGCGACATGGGGAGAGTCGAGGGCGTCGCCGGCTGGGTCGCGGGCAAGAGCAGCGAGATCATGGCGGTCGGCAGCGCTGCCGTCGACGATGGAGCGTTCAGGCGGCCCGTGCGATGGCGCGAGGCCGGCGATACGTTCGAGGCCTTCTTCCTGCCCATGCTCCCGGACGGCGGGCCGGCCGGCTCGGCGACCGAGATCATGCGGTACGACGACGGCAGCGTGATCATCCTCGGACAGGCCGAGGCGAGCGATGGATCCCTGGTGCCCGTGCAATGGAAGAGCGCCAACGGAGCCAGTTGGGGAGCGCCGCAAGCGCTGTCCACAGAGCTGGAGCCGCCGCTCAACAACCTGTCGCCCCTGGGCGCACCAGGCTGCACCTTCCACAACCCGGTGTATGGCCCGATCGTGGGCATCGGCACGGACGCGGACGGCTACACGCGAGGCGTGCTCTGGGAGCCCGAGTACGCGGGCGGGCAGCTCCATGATCTGACCGGCTTCCTCGGCGACCTCCCCGGCGATCAGATCGTCTTCGATGCCGTGGCGATGAGGCCTGACGGGCGCATCGGCGCGAACTTCGCGTCGGCCGATGACCCTGACGGGCCCACGACCCCGGTCATTCTCATCCCCATCGGCGAGGAGGAGCCGGACCCCTGCCCGTGGGATTTCGATGGTGACGGCGAGGTGGGCTCCTCCGACCTCCTCCACCTGCTTGGCTGCTGGGGTCAGAGCTGCGGCGATGTCGACGGCGACGGCGACACCGACAGCGGGGATCTGCTGGCCCTCCTCGGCGCGTGGGGCGAATGCCCGTAACCGCCCAGGCTTCTTCGATCTGACCTGCAGGCACGCGAGCACCGTCCCCCCGGACGGTGCTCGCTGTGTCATGGCGGGAGGCGACGAGACCGAACCACCCATCGGCGGATGGAGCGGCTTGGCCATGGACGGCAACGGTTGAGGCCTGATCGTCTACGGCTGCCTCCGGGCGCGCGGCCGGCGGTTCTCGTGTTCATGAATGAGGAGAGCTGTCGTCGAACGCCGCGTGGCGACGGTGCTCCGCATCGAGCGGCGCTCTACGCCTCTGATGACCGCAGGTCAGGAATAAGGAGAGACTCAGATGTTGCTCAAACACTCACGTGACGAATCGGATGTTTCGCGGAGCCGTGTCTCACCGCGGGCCGGTCGGGGCCCGCAATGGTGTGCCCTCGCCGCCGCCGCGGCGCTGGTCCTCATCTGCTCGTTCAGCGCGCCGGCCGCGGCCGTGCCGGCCTTCTCCATGGAGCAGGAACTGCGACCCGACCTCGGCGTGGAGAGCGCCTTCGGGTACGCGATCGACATCGATGACGATATCCTCGTCGTCGGCGCGCCGGTCGCCTACTGCGATCCGCCAACGGATTGGTCAGGGATGTGCATGATCTACCGCTGGGACGGTTCAGAGTGGACCCTGGAGGCCACGCTCTATGACGAGGCCCTGGGATACGGACGCTTCGGGGCGGCCGTGGACGTCGATACGAGCGGCGATGTCCCTCGCGTCATCATTGGTGCGCCCGCCTATGACGGCTCCGGCGGTTCCAATATGGGGGCGGCGGAGATCTGGTGGTACGATGAGGACGACGTAGACGAGCCGTGGAAGCTCGAGAAGGAGCTGAGCGATCCTGAGGGGGACAGCGGCGACTGGTTTGGCTACTCGGTGGCCATTCACGGCACCTATGCGATCGTGGGCTCCCCCTATTGCGATGAGTTCGGAAACTACTCGGGTTCCGCCTTCGTCTACGAGTACGATCCGGACTCGGGCTGGGGATCAGGCGTCCAGATCCACGGGGAAGAGGAGAGCTTCGAGGAGTTCGGCTACTCCGTCGATGTCAGGGGCAACCTCGTCCTTGTCGGCGCTCCGATGAACGAGCGCTGGGGCGGGTCGCGTGAATCCGGAGTCGCCTATGTCTTCGACGTCGACGATCTGGACACATACGAACTGATCCGGTCGGACTATTCGAACCACGGCCTCTTCGGTTATGACGTGGCGGTCGGCGAGTCGATCCTCCTCATCGGCTCTCCGATGGACGACATCGACGGGGAGACGGCCATCGGTTCGGCCTACGTGTACGAGAACAGCGGCTCGGAGTGGGTCGAAGCCGAACGACTCGTGGCCAGTGATGGCGCGGGGGGTGACTGGTTCGGTCGCTCCGTCGCGGCCGGCGAGTCATACCTTGTCGTCGGCGCCTCGTGGAATGGCAGCTCGGGCGACATCACAAACGCCGGCAAGATCTACATCTGCGATGCGTCGGGGAGCTACGGTCTGCAACAGAGTCTCATCGAATCCTGGCCGACCGCGGATAATCACTTCGGAAAAGGCGTCGCGACCTCCGGGCAGAAGGTCGTGGCGGGCGCTCCATACGATAACTACGTGGCTGTCGACTCCCTGGGTGTGGCCTATGTGTACAAGCGCATCTGGTTCGAGACCCGCTTGATCGAGTTTCCGATCGAGCCGCCGTACACTCATGGCTTCCTGACCGATTTCACAGCGCACATCGCGGTCGGGGGCGTCACGGGCAACTGCATCCCCCAGCCGATCATCTGGGAGCGGACCGACGACGGCACGTGGCCGGGCACTGTCCTGCCCGATCTCGGTCACGGCGGCCAGGTCAATTCTCTTCTCGACGGCAGTCAGATCGGCGATGAGATCTGCGACGGCGTTGTGTTTGATGACCTGGAGAAAATGTCCGCTGCCGTCTGGGACAGGGAGGGGCCAATCTGGCAACTCACCGAGCTGCCAATGCCCCAGATGGGAACGGAATCGTCCGCGAACTTCGGCGGCACGTCCGGCGCCACTGCCATCGTGGCCGGCCACGTGATCATGGACGACGGCATGCACGGCATCCTGTGGACGACCAACGACTTCCTCCTCTGGCAGCACGGGGTGCTTCCGAACCTCGAGGGCGGAAGCATGGGGAAGGTGAACGGCTTTGTCATCCAGCCCGATCCTGACGACCTCGTGCTGGTCGGCCAGTGCAAGGACGGCGATGGCGTCATGCGGCCGGTGCGATGGCACAAGGTGGGCCAGGAATACGAGATCCTCCCCATGCCGATGCTGCCGGACGGCGGACCCTCTGGTATCGCCACCTCGATCATGCGCCACACCGATGGCAGCATGACGATCCTCGGTCGGGCCGAGACGTCCCGCGGAGCGCAGGTCCCGGTCCAGTGGCGGCTCATCGAAGGAACCTGGCAGCCCACGCCGATGTCCGTGGACCTCGAACCGCCGCTCAGTCATCTCAACCCGCTGGCGATGGCTGATGAGCCCTGGCCCGGGCCGATCGTCGGCTTCGGCGTCAATGGTGATGACCAGCCCGAGGCCGCGATCTGGGCGCCGGATTACGCGGGCGGACAGGTACACAACCTGAACATCATGATGGACGGCCCGGAAACAAGGCTCACCGAAGCAGTCGCGATGAACGCCGACTGGATGGTCGCCGTCAACACCGTGTCCATCGACGACCCCGACGGCCCGACCCTCCCGGCCATCCTCGAGCTTCTCGGCGAACCGGAACCCTGTCCCGCCGACTTCGATGATGACGGCAACGTGGGCACCGCCGACCTGCTGCATCTGCTGGGGTGCTGGGGCCAGCCCTGCGGCGATGTGGACGGCGACGGCAACACGGATACGGTGGATCTGCTGGCGCTGCTGGGCGCGTGGGGGGAGTGCCCGTAGAGGTTCGGCATCTGATCGAGTCCATCCCACCGAAACACGCGAGCACCGTCCTTCAGGCGGTGCTCGCTTTCCCAGGCACACGAAGCCCTCTCCGGTTCCTTCGCACATTCGGCGGGGAATCCCCTTGAAATATCAGTGTAAGCTGATATATTTGGGTTCCCACCTTGGTTCGGCCGTGCCTCGGGCGATCGGCCGACCCAGACCAGGAAGTCCGAGCCGGCAGCCGCGTCCCCGGTGCGACCTCAGCGCTCATACGGGAGGTCAGGGATATGGGTACCTGTGGACGAGACAATCGGGCAAGGGATTGGTGCGTCATTGCCCTGGGCTTCCTGGCGCTGCTGACGTTCGGCGGCTCGGCCTTCGGCTTGATCATCCGCGTTCCGGACGACCTCCCGACGATTCAGCAGGCGATCAACGCCTGCGTGCACGGCGATAAGGTCATCGTCGCCGACGGCATCTACACCGGCTCCATGAACAAGAATCTCGACTTCGGCGGCAAGCTGATCACGGTCCGCAGCGAGAACGGCCCGGACAACTGCATCATCGACTGTTCGGACTACGGCCGGGGCTTCCACTTCCACAGCGGCGAGACGGCCGAGGCGGTCGTGCAGGGGCTGACCATCCGCAATGGCGACCCGGGGGACGACGGTGGTGGCGTGTACTGCGAGTATAACTCCAGTCCGACGATCATCAACTGCAGGATAGCCGACTGCCATGCGAGGGACAACGGCGGCGGCGTGTACTGTTACCACTCCAGCCCAACCCTGAGCGAGTGCACAATCAGTGATAATCACATTGGCAATTCTGGCGGCGGTGCTGGCATCTACTGTGGTTACGGCTCCGACCCGACGCTGATCGACTGCACGATCACAGGCAATACCATCTCGTTGGAAGGCGGCGGCGCGGGCGTGATGTGCGTGCACGCCAGCCCGACACTGATCAACTGTGAGATCAGCGACAACGGCGATGAATCCGCGAATGCGGGGCGGGGGGGCGGCGTCTATTGTGGGGGGGACTCCCAACCCATCCTGATCGATTGCCTCATCACTGACAACACGGCTTATTACAACAGCCACGGCGGGGACGGCTACGGCGGAGGCCTGTACTGCTCCAGCGGCGCCAGTGCGACGCTGATCGGCTGTGTGATCGCCGACAACACGGCCGACTCCATGTTCTGCGGTGGCGACGGCGGCGGTGTGTACTGCTCTCACCTGTTTTCCAGCCTAACACTGGCCAATTGCACGATCACCGGAAACACGGCCACCATTGGTGGCGCCGTGTACTGCCTTGAATCCAGCGCCACCCTCACCAACTGCATCCTTTGGGGGGATACTCCACCGGAAATCGCGACCGACGACAGCGATCTCATCGTCACCTACTGCGATGTTGAAGGCGGCTGGTCTGGTGAAGGCGACATCGATGCCGATCCGCTGTTCGTCGATACCGACAACGGCGACTACCACCTCGGCGACGGCTCGCCGTGCATCGACGCGGGTAGCAACACGGCCGTGCCCCCGGAAAGCACAACCGATCTCGACGGCAATCCGCCGATCGTGGACATGGGCGCCTACGAGTTCCAGGCCTGCCCGGCCGACTTCGACCACGATGATGATGTGGACGCCGCCGATCTGCTGCATCTGCTTGGTGCGTGGGGCACGGCGGGTGGCGACACCGACTATGACGGCGACACGGACACCGCCGACCTGCTCGAGCTGCTCGGGAACTGGGGGCCCTGCGAACCCCTTGGCGCCTGCTGCATCTGGGACGGCACCTGCGAGAACCGGACGGCCAACGACTGCGCGCTCCAGGGCCCGAGCCTCTGGTTCGAGGGCGAAAACTGCGACACCTTCCAGTGCCCCGACTGGCCCACCGGCGCCTGCTGCGTGGACAGCGATTGCGTCGCGACCAACACCGAGTACGAATGCTCCGTCCTCGGCGGGCGATGGACCGAGGGCGAAACCTGCGAAAACTGGTACTGCCCGGATGAGTACTGCGACGGGTGGGGAAGCTGCGGGCAGTACATCAGCCGCGTCATGATGGGCGAGATCGACAACAGCAGCGGCTGCGACACGGGCTACGCCGACGACACGGATCTCTCCGCCGAGGTCGTTCCCGGCTACGTGGCCCAGATCATCGTGAACACCGCAGACTACCAGCCGGATGATGTGTGCGGCATCTGGGTGGACTGGGACGAGGATTTCATCTTCGACCACCCGCGCGACTTCGTGACCTCAGGCGATCTCAGCCCCGGCTTCTGGATTACGCAGATCGGCGCGCCGCCCGATGCGGAGCCCGGCCCCAAGCGCATGCGGCTCCGCCTGCTGAACGGAGCTCCCCTCGATCTCTGCGACGGCCCCGAGCCGGGCGAGGTCGAGGATTACACCATTGTCGTCGTCGAGTGAGGGAATCGATCATCCGCGAGGCCGCGACGGGCGTCCCGTCGCCGTCGTCGCTCTTCCCGTGTTGACAGATCGTCGAAAGCGTTTCCATGAATGACCAGAAAGGTACGACACCATGAAGCGATCACAAGTCATGAGCCCGTATCAAGTGTTTGCTCTGCTCCTGAGCGCATCCCTCTCGATGTGGGCCTCGCCATCCGCGCTCGCCGACACGGTGCATGTCCCGGAAGACTACCCGACGATACAGGCCGCCATCGATGCATGTGTGGACGGCGACGAGGTGGTGGTCGCGGATGACACCTATACCGGCTGGGGCAACACCGGCATCAACTTCGGCGGCCGGCTGATCACCCTGCGCTCCGCGTCCGGCGACCCGGACCTGTGCATCATCGACTGCCAGTCCACAGCGCGCGGGTTCTTTTTCGTCAACGGTGAGACGGCCGACGCCATCGTGGACGGGTTCACGATCCGGGGCGGTTTCGCAACGAACAACGGGGCCGGCCTCAGCATTTCAGGCGCGAGCCCCGCGATCCGCAACTGCATCATCGAAGAATGCAACAGCAGCATGTCCGGCGGCGGGGCGTCCGTCAGTGGGGGTTCACCCTCGTTCGATGACTGTGCGTTCAACGTCAACTTCGCTTCCGACGACGGCGGCGCCGTCCACTGCTACAACGCGTCTCCCGCTTTCGATGGCTGCATCTTCGATGAGAACACCGCCTCGAACAGGGGCGGCGCGTTGTTCAACGCCTCGTCCGATGACGTCACCATGAGCGCGACGTCTTTCTCCAACAACCTGGCCGGGAGCCAGGGAGGCGCGATCTACCACTCACGCCTCGGCGACGCCGGAACCTTGTGGCTCGACGGCTGCACCTTCACCGGCAACCATCTGACGGTGGGTGCGGGCGGCTCCGGCGGAGCACTCTCCGTCGAGGAAGGCGAACTTGCGATCGAAAACTCCCACTTCAATTCTAACTTCGCAATCGTCGACGCGGGCGCGATCCTCGCCACGGCCAGCACGCTGACCGTTACGAACACGGAGTTCATCGGCAACAGCGCCTCCGGCCAAGGCGGCGCGCTCTCGCTGACCGGCGGAAACACCACCCTGACGCAATGCACCTTCGGCGGCAACGAGGTTGAGACGCTGAACGACGACGAGGGCGGCGGAGCCATCAAGAACGAAGGCGGCCTGCTGACCCTGACCGACTGCGTGCTGGTGTCCAACATCGCCCCGCGCTTCGGCGGAGCGGTCGCCAACACGGGCGAACTCGTACTCATCAACAGTACGTTCTCCGAGAATGCGATCATGCTCGACACGGACTATTCAGGGGGCGGGGCGATCCACAGCACGAACAATGGCGTGACCTGCGCGGACGGCTGCACGTTCTCGAGCAACTCCGCCTTCAATTTCGGTGGCGCGGTATTCGGCGATTCGGACACGACCACGCACATCACGGACAGCACCTTCATCGACAACCAGAGCTTCGCAGAAATCTACGGAGTGGGGGGCGCCATTCACTCGGATGGTGTGCTCTCAGTAGAGCACACTCGGTTCCAAGAAAACGTGTGCTCGCATCTCGGCGGCGCCGTCAGTGGCAACGGGGATTTCGTCTCCTGCACGTTCATCAGCAACACGGCGGGGACTTCGGGTGGCGCTCTGTTCAATCAGTGGGCAGTCAATTACGGCCTCAGATTGATCAACTGTCGTTTTGTAGGTAATCAATGCGCCAAGTACGGCGGAGGCGCGATACTCGACGCGGGTAAGTGCGACTTTTTCGAGATGGTCGGTTGCGACTTCGTCGGCAACAAGGTCACCGATCCCGACGGTGTGCTATACGGAGGCGGCCTTTGCCTTGATTCATATTACGACCTGGTTCGGATCGTTAACTGCACGTTCTGGGCCAATAGCGCTCCACAGGGCGGTGGCGCCTTCATAGGCGCCGCGTGGGAAGGCTCCGCGGAACTGTACAACTGCGTGTTCAGAGGCAACACACCGAATCAGATCAACGACGATCCGGACATATCGATTCTCTACAGCAACATCGAAGGCGGCTGGTCGGGCCCCGGCTCGAACAACATCGACGCCGATCCGCTGTTCATCGATCCCGACGGGCTCGATGACATTCCCGGTACGGAGGATGACAATCTGCGCCTCCTGCCGCTCTCGCCGTGCATCGACGCGGCGGACAATACGGCCGTGCCGCCCGACGAATTCGATCTTGACGGCGACGGCGACACGAACGAGCCCATCCCCTTCGACCTCGATGGCGATGATCGGTTCGTGGATGACCCGGCCACGGAGGACACGGGCCATGGCACGCCGCCCGTCGTGGACATGGGCGCCTACGAGTTCCAGGCCTGCCCGGCCGACTTCGACCACGATGATGATGTGGACACCGCCGACCTGCTGTTTCTGCTCGGCGCGTGGGGCACGGCGGCGGGTGATACCGATTACGACGGCGACACCGACACCGCCGATCTCCTCACGCTCCTCGGCACGTGGGGGGAGTGCCCGTGACCGGCGCAGCGGAATGCCGGGGACGGCGCTGCGAGACCGCGTCAGGAAGCCGCAAGATCCGATTGGAGGTAAACACGATGAACGAATCCCGACGAGGAACATGGTCTTCACCGGCAACGGCAATCTTGGCCGCTTTGGCCGGTGTGCCGGTTCTGGCGACGACGGCGCACGGCGGGGTCGATGCGGCGTGGGCCGATGCCCAGACCTACACCTACAAGGTCACCCACGTGCCGGACTTCGACCAGAGCCGGGCCGGCCTGCCCGGTGACGGCAGCGCCTACTGCGTGCCCACCGCGGCCGTCAACTGGATGGCCTACTTCGCCAACCACGGCGCGACCTACATCCCGCCCGGGCCGGGACTGTGGCAGAGCGATGAGCTGTACGATGAGGCGACGGACGCGATCGAGCTGATGGGTGTCCTGATGCTGACCGATCCGGACGACGGTACGCATACGGCGACGTGCGGCGCGATGGGCCTTGGCCTGTACCTGGCTGCCGCTGGCGCGCCGTGCTCCGTCATCGCGGAGGCGAGCGACTCGTACTGGTCACCCACCTTTCAGGATATCTCCAAGGCCGTCTTTGCAGGCGGGTACGTCATCGTCTGCGTGGGATGGTATGACGATGTTGGGTACTTCATCGAGCGCGACGGCGGGCATGCGCTCACGCTGACCCGCGGCGCGCGAGCCGACGACAGCAGGCTCATCGGCTGGCGCGATCCGAAAAGCCACGAAGGCGATCTGCATCATCAGTCGCACTTCTCGACCGAGGTGTTTCCCGTGGTCGATCAGCTCGTTTATCCCACCTTCGGCGACCTGCCGCGCTGGATGAGCAAGCCACTGGGATACGGCAACGCGTACATCGACCAGTACGTTTCGATTCTCCCGCGCTTCGCCCTCTCCTCGACGCCCGACGGACACGGGTTCCTGGCGCACCCGCATCACCTGATCTGGGATGAATGGCCGCCGCTGTACAGCGAGTTCTTTACGCCCGAGCTGACGCGGGTGAGGGCGCTGATTCTGCATCCCGACGCCCTGAGCTTCGTGTATCTGGCCGAGGCCGAGGAGGGAGGCGATCCGTGCCGTCTCTGGCGGGCCGATCGCATCGCCGATGCGACCGAGGAGGTCCCGATCGCGCTGACGGATCCGATGGATCTGCTCATGAGCCGGCGGCGCGGTCTCTACGTCCTCGATGATGGAGATCTCGTGCTCTACGGGCTGGATGAGGCCGAGCCGGATGAGCACGGGCGCGTGACGCCGCCGGCTTCCGTCGACGCGATGTGCGTTGACGATGAGACCGACGAGATCGTCCTGTTGTCAGCCCAGCTTCGCCAGTTGATCCGGTATCCGCACGGGCTCGATGCGAACCCGGAGATCGAGGCGCTGCCGGAGAACCTGCCCCTGGCGGGTCGCGTCCGGATGAAATCGGATCGCTCCCACGCGTGCCAGTGGGTGATCAGCGAGGCGTCCGATGCGCTGTACCGGCTGTGGGAGAGTCCCATCAGCGGCGAGCTGGTGGCCACGCCGTACGAGCACCCGGACATCGTCGCTCCCGCCGATGTGGATGTCGATGACGACGGCCGTCTCTTCGTCAGCGTCGATGGCCTGATCCGCGAGTACGAGGTCGAGGGTGAACAGCTCGTCGCATGCCCCGATCCGTACTTCGGTAACAGCGCGGCGGCTGGGGAGTTCCTCTGCGTTCTCAAGAGCAGTACGAACGGCGTCCCGGAGATTCACGAGACGCCGGCATGGCGCGATGTGCCGCCGGCACAGCCCTACGGCGATCCCATCTACGACTGTCCCGCGGATCTGGATGATGATCGCGATGTGGACACGACCGACCTGCTCACGCTGCTCGGCGAGTGGGGCGAATGCCCGGAGGACCACTTCTGCGATCCAGACCTCGATTACAGCGGAGCCGTCGATGTTCCTGATCTTCTCACGCTGCTCGCGTCGTGGGGGGAATGTCCGTGATGAGAAGTACGGGGATGATGTCGCGCTGATGAATCGATCCCCGGACCGAATGAAAGGACCCCCATCCGGGACAAACGGAGTCGAACATGTTCGATCAACTCACGAGAATGGTGCATTCCGGTCGCATTGTGCGTACTCTGTTGCTGTCCCTGATCCTGATCGCGACGACGGCCACCGAGGCCGGTGGTCCTGATGGTCGATCGCCGGAATGCTCGAACACGCCGGACGGGAGACGCACGGTGTGGACGCATCTGGCCGCACTGGACGGCTCGGAGCGCAAGAATGCAGTGCTGGATATTGAGCTCGGCGCCGGCGCCATCGCCCCGGACAAGGCCAATGCCGCGCGCATCGCCGCGCTCTGGAACAACGGATCTTGCGACGAGGCGATCGAGATACTCCGCGCCCTGGAGGCCGGCGGTCTGCCCGTCGCCGTGGGCGTGTCGTGGAAGGAGCCGGTCCCGCTCGGCGCGGGCGGCCGCGGCATGGATGTCCGCGTCGGCGCGCCGAACGTGTGGGCGAAGCAGGTATCGCTCGAAGGCGCTTACGACACGTATGCCGCCGTGGTCTGGGACCATCCCGGCGAATGGGGCTGGTCCATGAACATGTCCCAGGATAACGGGGCGAACTGGGTCGAGACCTATCACAAATACACGACCGATGCGGTCCTCGACCTCGATACCGGAGGCGGCACCATCTGGTTCGTGTATGTCGCCTACGTATGGGCAGGCGATCCGGCCGTGCCGAAGAAGTCCCGCTTTCGGCTGGACGATGGGACCATCGATACGGAGTACGGGAATGGCGGTGTCGAAGACGTATACGATGCGGCGCCGGCGACGGTGAAGGAGATTGGCATCGACATGACGGAGGGCTTCTTTGAATGGAGCACGTTCGTGTTCGCCCTTCAGAGTGACGGGCAACTGCGCTTCTTTGACGCATTTGGGGAAGAGTGGACCGGCGTGACCAACGCGTCAGGCGGGCTCGATACGGCGTCGGGCGGAATGCTTCTGATGTGGGGGAATGTCGCTTCCTATATCGGGATGGACGGAGGCGTGTACGTGCTGCGCCTGCCCGGGGACCCGGTCTACCTCGCGCAGTTCACCGGCGATCATGAACACACCTCGATCGACGCGTATGCTTCAGGCGAGATCAGGTACTACATCTGTGCGGTTGAGCATGAATACCCCAACGGTCAGGGCATCAAGCACTGGCTGAGCGTGGATGACGGCGAGTCGTGGTCGCCCGCCGCACTGGTTTATCCCGGTTCCGGCGAAGGCGAATACATGATGCCGTCCGTGGCGGTGTCCGGCGACGGCTACGCCGCGATCTATCAGCAGCAGACGGGCGATTTCGATCAGGTGTTCTTCACGAACAAGCCGGATCTTGAACTGGGCGAATGGTGGCGGGATCCCGTCCCCATCAACGACTACGCCGTGGACACCGGCACGCCGCTGGAGATCCGCCGGCTCATCAAGACCCCCGGCGAGGAACTCTATGCCTACGGAATCCTCTACATCACCCAGCATCCCGAATACTGGTTCACCTGGCCGCTCTATGACCGATCGCCCGGCCCGGGCGGCTACTGCCACGCCTGGGGATATCCGTATCCGGCCCCGTACATCTCGAACGTAAGCGTGGGATCGATCGATCACTCCAGCGAAATGTCCTACGGGGGATACGGCGAGCACACGGAGTACTCCACGGAGATGGAGATCGGCACTGAATACGAGCTGACCGTGACCGCCACCGACACCGTCGAGGCCGATGAGTGCGGAGTCTGGATCGACTGGAATCGGGATCTCGATTCTGGTGATTCGTACGAGACGATCAGCGTGAGCGGGACGCCGGGGGAGGGCCCCTATACGGCCGTGATCGTTCCCCCCGGGAGCGCAACGCTGGGCGAGACGCGCATGCGCATCCGGATCGCGCGCGGTGTTGCCCCCGAGCCCTGCGGCCAGGGAGGTGAGGGCGAGGTCGAGGACTATACCATCGTGGTCAGCGCCGGCTACTGCGCCGCTTCCGGCGGCTGCGGGCAGTACATCAGCCGCGTCGAGCTGGCGGGCATGGACAACGAGAGCGGATGCGATGAGTACACCAACTACGGCCCCATCGTCGGTGATCTGCGCACCGCGGCCGCCTATCCCATGACCATCACGATCGGCAACGGCTACGACGGCAATCTCGGGGGGCTGTGGATTGACTGGAACCGGGACTATCTGTTCGACGGGGCGGACGAGACGATCGCGCTGTCGCCGAACTGGGGACCCGGCCCCTATAAGGCCACGGTGATCCCGCCTCTCGACGCCGCCCTCGGCGAAACCCGCATGCGCGTCCGTGTCCATCGGGAGGTCGAGTGGGCCGACCCCTGCGGTGATGAGCCCTACGGCGAGGTCGAGGACTATGTTCTCAACATCGTCGAGCCTGTCTATTGCACGGCGTTCTCGGAGTGCGATGAGTACATCAGCCGCGTGCAGGTCGGCGACATCGACAACGCAAGCGACTGCCCGCTGGGGTGGTTCGGATGTCCAGACTTCACCTATCTCTCGACCGAAGTGGCGATGGGGACGGAAACGCCGATCACGATCACGATCAACGCCGGCGAAGGCGGCGACCGGGGCGGGCTGTGGATCGACTGGAACCAGGATCAGGACCTTGACGACGCGGAGGAGACGATCACGCTGGACGGAACGCCCGGGCCGGGACCGTACACCGCCACGATCACTCCGCCGACCGACCCACCCGCGGAGCTCGGCGCGACGCGGATGCGGGTGCGTGTCGTGCGCGATCACGAACCCGAGCTGTGCGGTGAACAGGATGCCGGCGAGGTCGAGGACTACACCATCATCGTGGTCGAAGGGCAGGAATGCCCCGCCGACTTCGATGACAACGGTGTCGTCGACACCGCCGACCTGCTGTATCTGCTGGGATGCTGGGGCATCGGCTGCGGCGACATGGACGGCGACGGCGACACCGACACGGTCGACCTGCTGGCGCTGCTGGGCGCCTGGGGTGAGTGTCCGTAACTATGTGCCGCTTGATTCAATGCGGCACTGAGAGTATGCGAGCACCGTCCCCCGGCGGTGCTCGTTTCTCATGCGCCCGGTGGGTCGGCGCGATGAACACGCCGGCGTGCGCCGGGACGCCAAAAACGCGAAAGCACGGCCGGGAGGGCCGGTCGTGCTTCAAAGGCCGAGGCGGGATTCGAACCCGCGAATAACGGATTTGCAAACCAGGGAGCATCCCGCGGAAGTATCTCAACAGCAGGAACTTACGACAACTTCCTGGGGCCGCGGGTCGCCCAGCGGGGCGCGCGGCCGCGAGACCGACCACGAGTTGGCTCGGCTGGTGGAGCTTTGGCCGGCACTGCCGAGGGCTATCCGGGCGGGGATCATCGGCATGATCGAGGCCGCCTCTGAGGAGAGCAGCCCGGAACTCGTTGTATGATTGCAGCAGCCAGCTACGGCTCTGCCGGATGAGGTTCCCTGCACAACGATCCGATACGAGGCCAGGTGCGTTGCAGCACCCGATCCATCCACGCCTTGAGCTCGGTTTCCCGGATGGCGCCAGCAAGTTCCGGCCCGAGAACGTCCATGTAGAAGCGGCAGTGACCAATCATGTGTTGCTCGTAGTACTCAAGGTCCCAAGCGAACACCGAACCGTCACCGCCTGAAGCAACCAGTGTCTTGCCATCCGGCGTGAAGCCGACGCCCGTGGCGCTGGAGTAGCCGAACGGCTCCAGTTGCAACAGGTTGGCCCCCGTGCTCAGATCCCAGAGCTTGATGTACCCGGCATCGCTGAAAGAAGCGAGAATGCTCGGGTCGTTCGGCCGGTATGCGACTCCCCACACCGTCGAGCGCGACTCAAAGAGTTGCTGGACGCATGTGTACTCGACCAGGTCCCAGATCTGGATCTGGTGCACCCAGCATCCGATGGCAAGTTGCTTCCCGTCCGGGTGGAACGCAAATGTCCAAGGGCATACTCCGGTGTCGAGATGTGCGATGAGCTTTCCGGAGTTCTTGTAAAGTCGAACGCCACCGCGCCGATACGCCACAGCGATCGTACTTCCATCCGGACTGTACCCGACGCTGAGCGCCTCGACCCCCGTGGACGATATCGTGAGACGGACGCGGCTGCCGGGGACCTCACGCACCTGGATCGTCCCGTCGGAGCGCGTGGTCGCCATCGCGCGACCATCGGGGCTGAAGGCCAGCGAGCAGTGTGTTCCCCGGTGGTGTCCGTCGAAGCTGCTGACCTCCCGGCCGGAGGTAAGGTCATAGAGCGTCACGAGGTCTGGCCCACACGCGGCCAGATAGGCGCCGGTCGGGTCGAAGTGACACGACACTCCAGAAGACTGACGCCTGTCCAGCGTCATCAGCAGCTCGCAGGAGGCCGCGTCCCAGAGCCGAATCTGGTTTCCCTCCCCGTCGGCGGCGATGAAGCGTCCGTCAGGACTTACGGCCACCGGACCCCGTGCGTCTTCGGCGAGGCGTTGCCGCCCGCCCTTCGGGGTTACCTCGGTGATCTGAACGACATGTCTTCTGGTCGGATCACTCTCGTTGTATCTGTCGTCGCCGACAATGCGCGCCAGCCACCGGCCATCTGTACTTACACGCGCACTCCCGATGTTGAGTTGATGCCACGGCTCGCGCTCGCCCGTGATGATGTCCCAGATCTCAACGCTCCACCAACCGGCGACGATCAATCGACCATCGGGGAGAAAGTGAACTAACTTGATCGACCCGTCTTCCGGCCTGATTTCTCTCATGCGCTCGCATGTGACGGGATTCCAGATCTTGACGATTCTGTCCCGACCTCCTGAAGCCAGCATGCGCCCGTCCGGTGACAGGGCAAGTCGCGCGGTCCCACCGAGGCCATTGATCGTGCCGATGGGAGGCTCGGCGAGCTCGCGCCAAACCTTGAGGACGCCGTCCCTGGAAGCGGAAGCGAGCAGAGACCCATCGTCGCTGAAGCGGAGCCAGCGGATCGGCGCGGTGTGTCCCTTCAGACTACCGCAGCGCCTGCCGCTGAGGAGATCCCAAATCCAGATCGTCCCGTCCTCGGCACCTGTGAGCAGGCGTTGGCCGTCCGGCGCGTAGGAAACGGATCCAAACGCGGCTTCGCCGTGCATCCGCGCGACGACCCGACGCGTCTCTACGTCCGTGACGACGACCGCTCCATGAGCGCCAGCGGAGGCCAGGCACCGACCATCGGGACTGAACGTCAGACCGGAGCTGCTCCCCTCGTGCGTGGATAGAATCGCGGGCTCGTGACCGGGGACGGCGCTCCACAATCGCACGATTCCATCGGGCCCTCTCGTGGCGACAAACCGGCCGTCAGGGGCGATGGCCAAGGTCTGCCGCCGAGGGCCCCGGCATAGCGTGACGAGGGTGGGATTCTGATAGTACAGCTCCCACAGCGCCCAGAACGCGAGCTTCGACTCGGGATCTTGCAGGAACGCTCCCCAGAGCAGTATCTCCGCATTCAAGAAATCGCCCGTTCGACCGAGGAGTTTCGCACGCTCAATGTCGCTTCTGAGCAGCGCCTTCTGCTCCTGTTCGAGCGCCTTCTCTAGGTCGATTCGGGCCTGGCTCTCCCTGAAGGCGAGGATGGACGCCGTGACGCCGAACGCCACGAGGACGACGCAGAGCAGCAGCGCTGCCGCCGCAAGATGACGATGCCGAGCTAGGCTCTTGCGCAGCACGTAAAGCGTCGAGTCTCGTCGGGCCTCGATCGGCTCACCACGCAGATGTCGGCGGATGTCCGCGGCCAGATCCGCTGCAGACTGATATCGTCGTTCCTTGTCCTTGTCGAGTGCCTTGCCCACGATCGTCTCAATCTCGCCTCGAAACGTCCGATCGATTGACGTCAGGCGCGTGGGCTCCTCGTCGCGAATGATGCGGGCAATCTCTGGGATCGACCGGTCGCAGACCTCGTAGGGGAGCTTCCCACTCAGAAGCTCGTAGAGGATCACGCCAAGCGAGTATACGTCGGACCGCGTGTCCAGCCGCCGGGGATCACCCTCGACCTGCTCCGGGCTCATGTAGGGCACGGTCCCGACGAGCTGCCCGGCGTCCGTCGC
>JAXHTH010000252.1:0-7801 GCA_034211115.1 Planctomycetota bacterium
CAGCAGCGCGAGGATTCTGTCGTATTCGGCCTGCTGGTCGGCCGGGTCGTCGGCCGTCTCGGCCGCGACTTCGCGCAGCAAGAGCTTCATCCGCTTGCGGACGACCTTCATCGCCGAGGCGACGTGCGTGGCCGATGCGAAACCCAGCTCATCGGCGAGGCGGCGGAGGGGAGGCGGCGCCACCGCGCCGATGGACGGCTGGACGACGAACGCCTCGAAGGCCGCCCAGTGCTTGTCCAGGCCCGCCTCGCGACAGGAGCGCTCGCAACGGGCCAAGGCCTCCTCGAGCACGGCCACCGCCCAGCGGCGCTGGAAGATCTCGTCCGCATCGCGGGCCGGATCGCGGGCGAGGAACCCTTCCTCCCGCTCCAGCCCGTCCAGGGAGAGGCCATCGCCATCCGGGCGGGCCTGCTGCCGGCGGTGCCGGTCGATCGCGAAGCGCTTGAGGGCCGCGAGGAGGAGGCCGCGGAGCCGGCCGCGGCGGGCGTCGGCCTGATCGAGCAGTCCGCGGCCGATCACCACGTCGACAAAGAATGCCTGGGTGAGTTCGGCGGCGCGGTCACGGGAGTGGCCCATCCGCCGCAGACTTGCGTAAACCGGTGGCCAGTAACGAGTTATGACGATGTTCCGCGCCGCTTCCTGCTGCCGGTCATCGTCATCGCGCAGCGCGCCCACGAGCGTCCAGCTCGTCGTGTGGAATCGGGCATGGGTCTGCTGCAGATTCACGAGTGGCGGCCCGGCTTCTCCTCAGGACACACAATATAGCAATGCGGATCGCGGCATCCAGAGAAATCGTGCGGTTTGGAGAGAGCGCTGCCCATCTTCACGCCGGCCGTGCGTATCTTCCGGGGGGTTGAAGCGGCTTGCCGCCGAACTGAACGCCTCGCTGGATGGGAGGCCATGAGCGAATCCGATCCCCCAAATGCGGCCGGCAGGCTCACCGACTTCGACAGTGCTCAACGCCTCCTCAGCGCTGTCGAGGATGATGCCATCGTCGCGGACGATGCGACCACAGGCGGCGCGGCCCCGCGCATCCCCGGCTACACGATCGAACGGCTCCTTGGCGCGGGGGGAGGCGGATCGGTCTACCGCGCGCTGGCGGATGCCTCCCAGCGGCCGGTGGCGATCAAGCTGCTCAATCGCCGGCTCGGCCGAGAGGACGACGCCCAGCGCGCCTGGCGCGAGCTGCACATCCTCAGCCAGCTTCGCCTGCCCTGCCTGCCGCAGATGCTCGACTACGGCGAGCACGAAGGCCGACTCTACATCGTCACCGAGTTCATCGACGGCGTCCCGCTCGATGAACACTGCCGCGAGTCGCATCTCGATCGCGAAGGGCGGGTGAAGCTGCTGGCGGAGGTTGCCGACGCGGTGCAGGCGCTGCACGAGCACGGCGTGATTCATCGCGACCTCAAGCCGGGCAACATCCTCGTCAACGGCCATGGCCAGCCCGTGATCGTCGATCTCGGCATCGCCGCGCTGCTGGCCGATGACGTGATGGAGACGCTGACGGCGGAGGGCGTCCCGCTCGGCTCGCCGGCCTTCATGGCCCCCGAGCAGGCGCGCGGCGAGCGAGGCGAGACCTCCACCCGCAGCGACATCTACGGCCTGGGCGCGACGGCGTATTACATCCTGACCGGACAACCACCGCACGACATGGAGGCGACGATCCACGAGGCGATCCGCCGCGTGGCCCAGGACGAGCCGCGCGATGCGCGCATGCTCGATCGGTCCCTGCCCAGAGCGCTCGCGTCGGTGTTGCGCAAGGCGGTCGCGCGCAAGCCAGCGGACCGCTACGGCTCGGCCGCGGGATTCGCCGCCGATCTGCGGCGGTGGCTGAACCGCGACCCGGTCGAGGCGGGCACGTTGTCGCTCGTGCAGCGCCTCGCGCGGTTCGTCGGGCGGCACCCCATCGTCGCCACGACGTGCACGTGCCTGACCATCGCCGCGCTTACGCTCGGCCTGACAAAGGCGGCCGTGTGGTGGTCCAATGAGCGGCCCTGGCGGATCATCGTGGCCCCGGACCGGTCCTGGGCTCAGCTCGTCACCTTGGGCGGGAATGTGCTCCGGTGGTGGGATGCCGGAGAGGCACGTCTCGTGGCCATCGCGCGATTGATCGAGCGGCCAGCCGCGTACGGCGACGATCGCGTGGTGCTGCTTGGATTCGGGGACTCCACCGAGCCGGAATGGGCCGGGCAGCTTGGCATGGTGCACGCGCACGATCCCGAGCGGATCATCTGGCAATCGGGCACGGCCCGCCACAAGTTCCCGATGCCGGACCTGTTCTCGAACGTTGCCGATGGCGGGTTCCGACTCGATTTCGCCGATGTCGCCGACGTGTTCCCGGATTCACCAGGCGATGAAATCATTGCCCTCCATGCCCATACGCGCTGGTCGCCGTCGGCGATCCGAATCTACAACTTGGCAGGCGATGTCCTTTACGAGGCGTGGCACGATGGGCGTCTTTATGGCGCGTATTGGCTGAGCGAAGCGGGGTTGCTCATCCTCGCGGGCGTGAACTCGGAAGCAGACTGGGTCCAGCGCGGCCACCGTCCGCCCGAAGGCGTGAAGAGCGCGCATCCGCTGGTCGTCTTCGCCGTGCGACCGGCGCGCGGCGCCGTGGGGCCACGCTGCGTCCGTTCCACGGACGGTCCGGGCAAACTGCCCGCGGCGTGGTACAAGTGTGTTTCTCCTCCGCAGGTCGCCCAGCGCCTGCGCTTCGGGCCCGCGGAGCCAGTTCTTCACGCCCCGAAGGAGCCCCGCCCGGCAGGCCGGTTCGTGCGGCTCAATCTCCTGCACCACGACGAAGCCGGAATCGGATTGAGCCTGATTCTCGATGCGGACGGCCAGGTGGTCCATCGCGCAAGCTCCAGCTTGTACAGGATGCTGCCGGATGCGCCGGATCCCGAGGACGTGAAGCTGGGTGATCTGCCGCCGATCGTGCGGTGAACGGGGCCTTCACGAGTTCGTCCGGACCGCGCGCCGGCTCGATCACCCCCTGAGAGCCATTGTCAGCGTGGCGGCGGCGGGCGCGCTTCGGCGCCTGCGAAACGACGAACATCCCATGCATTCTTTTCTCCGCGGCCATCCGACGCGTCGGCTCGCGTATTGCGATGTGAAAGGATCGGCAGGAAAGGTACGAGCCGGTCGCCGCTTCCCGCGAAAGGAGAATGACATGGGATTGACGTATTCAATGGATATCGGATCAGGGGGCAACTGGATGATGCATCGGGTCGCTTCATCGCTGCTGATCGGCGCTGCTCTCGTCGGCACAGGATCGGTGCAGGTCAGTGCGGCCGACGGAACGTGGACGATGCTCGCCGACACGGGTCCCAGTCCGCGCGTACGCCACGCGATGGCTTTCGACAGCGAGCGCGATGTCGTCGTGCTCTTCGGCGGAGAGACGGGCCCGGGTGTCCTGAGCGGCGAAACCTGGGAGTGGACAGGCGTGCGCTGGCGCCTTGCCGCCACCGACGGACCGTCTCCACGACTTGGACCTGCGATGGCCTACGACGGCGCGCGCGGCGTCACGGTGCTGATGGGTGGCATCGATCAGGACGGGATCTTTCTCGATGACACCTGGGAGTGGGACGGGTGCTCGTGGACCTTGAGAGCCGAAGGCAATCCCGGACCACGCGCAGTTCATGCGATGGCGTATGACAGCGCCGCCCAACTGGTCGTTCTGTTCGGCGGAATGCCGCCCGAGGGTCCCCCGTATCTGGGCGATACGTGGGGGTGGAACGGCGATACTTGGTCGTTGCTGAACGATGAGGGGCCAGAGGGCCGACGCCATCACGCGATGGCCTACGACAGCGCTCGAGGTGTCACCGTGTTGTGCGGCGGTGATTTAGGTGAGGGTTCAGAGTGCACCGACGCAACGTGGGAATGGGATGGTCAGATGTGGCACTTCCGGGATGTCGCCGGACCCGGCGGCCGTCGCTACCACGCGATGGTCTACGACAGCGACCGGCAGGTGACCGTTCTCTTCGGCGGTGATCGATGTCCGGGCCATGACGGCGAAACGTGGGAGTGGGACGGCGAGATGTGGCAGCAGGTCCTCGTCGACGGCCCGGCTCCGCGCTGGGACCACGCGATGGCCTACGACAGCACACGGAAGCTCACGTTGCTCTTCGGCGGAGAAATTAGCAACAACATCCTGAACGGCGAGACGTGGAAATACGACGTCCAATGCCTCGGCGATGTGGATGGCGATGGCGATGTCGATACCGCCGACCTGCTGACCCTTCTGGGAAACTGGGGGGCATGTCCGTGACCGATCCGAGCCGGCGGTGACGGTGAGCCCCGCCGCCGCGGCGCGCGGAATGATCCGGATGAAGATCCCCCGGGCTTTTGGGAGGCGGCCCGGGGGATCTTGTGCGCAAGTGGTATGGGTGTGATGTCACGGGGCGAAACACGGCGGTGAACCCCGCCGCGAAACGGGTGGCGCTGCGCGCCACTCGCCGCGCTCTGCTGATCCCTGATGGCTGATCGCTTACGGCGCTGGTCTGCGTTCCTCCGCACCCGGGCTCGGGCACGAGCCGGCTTGCTCATCGCTCATCACTCATCCCTTTTCCGGGGGCGCTACAATCGCGGCATGAACGTTGATGATCCCTTCGCTCTCCTCGATCTGCCGCGGCGGTTCGAGATCGATCGCGCGGCGCTGCAGGCGGCGTACCTGCGGAAGTCGGCGACGCTGCATCCGGACCGCTACGCCGATCCGATCGAGGCGGCGGAGGCGGCCGGGCGGGCCGCGGCCCTGAACCGTGCCCGGGCCGAGCTGATCGACGATGAGCGGCGGGCCAACGCGCTCCTCGCCCTCCTCGGCGGACCCGACAAGGAGAAGGAAAAGGAACTGCCCGACGGCTTCCTCATGGCGATGATGGAGACCCGACAGGACATGGAGGAGATCCTCGCCACCGGTGATCCCGCGAAGCGGCGGGAGCTCGAGGACCGGGCGGAGGGCGAGCGGGACGCGCGGCTGGAGAAGATCGCCGACCTCTTCCGGCAGGCGACGCAACAAGATGGCGGCTCCCCGCCCGCTGATCTGCTCCGCGAGATCCGCATCGAGCTGAACGCGCTGCGGTACATCGAGCGGATGATCGAGCAACTCCCGCCCCCGGAAGAGCGATGAGCGATAGGCGATGAGCGATGAGTGATGAGTGAGCCGGCTCGTCCGCAAGCCCGGGTGCCGAGGAACGAGAAGCGGCAATCGATGAGACCCCGAAAGAGGGATCAGCCATCAGCCATCAGCGATCAGCCATCGGGGCTTCCGGGATCGGGATGCCGGGGGCGGGATGCGGGCGTTCGTCGCCGGCGGTACGCTTTGACGCATGAACGCGGCGGTTCCGACACCAGTCATCCCGTCGATGGCGCTGAGCGCGTCGGGCACGCTTCCCGGCGCCACTGATCCTGCTTCCGGGGGCCTGCTGGGCTGGGAGCTGGTCGATCTTCCGCTGTTCATCTGCCTGCCGGTGCTGCTGATCCTCAGCGGGTTCTTCAGCGGCTCGGAGACGGCCCTGTTCGGGCTGAGCCAGCATCAGCGGATGATGCTGCGGCAGCGCGGCTCTCTGGCGGGACACGCGGTGGACGCCCTGCTCGCCGATCGGCGGATGCTGCTGATCACGGTCCTGCTGGGCAACACGGTGATCAACGTCCTGTACTTCGTGATCAGCTCGGTGCTGATCATGCGATCGTCGGCCCCGGCGGCGGGTGAGGCGGCGATGGCCGTGGGCTTCCTCCTCGCCATCGTGCTGCTGGGGGAGATCGCGCCGAAGGTGCTGGCCGCGGCGCAGCGGCGTGCGTTCGCCGCGTTCATCGCGCCCCCGCTCCTGACACTGCATCGCGCGATCGGCCCCCTGCGGGCGGGCCTGGCGCACGGGGTGATCGCCCCGCTGAGCCGCCTCGCCGCGCCGCATCACCCGCCCATGATGCTGGGGGACGACGAGCTTCGCTCGCTGGTGGAGGTCTCGCAGCGCGAGGGGGTCATCGACACGGAGGAGCATCGCATCCTGGGCGAAGTGCTCAAGATGCGCCGGCTGAAGGTCCGCGACGTGATGACCCCGCGGGTGAGGATGACCGCCCTGCCCCGCGCGGCGAGCCGCGAAGATGTCATGGCCCTCATGCGCGAGACGCGGTTGACGAAGGTCCCCGTGCACGATGGCGATCTCGATCACATCCTGGGCATTCTGCACGTGAAGCGCTACATCATGGATCGGGCGGCGACGTCGGTGACCGACCGGGCGGTGATGACGCCCGCGCATTTCGTGCCCGACCTGATCACGCTCGATCAGCTTCTCGATCAGTTGCGCCGCGTCGGCGCGCAGTCGGCGATCGTGGTGGACGAGTACGGCGGGACGGAGGGGATCGTCTCCGTCGAGGACGTGGTCGAGGAGCTGGTGGGTGACATCGTCGCCCCGGACGACGAGGCGGCCGAACCGCCTCGCCTGATCGGCCTCGGCGCGTGGCGCATCAGCGGCGAGATGGGCGTGCACGAGTGGGCCGAGGCGTTCGATGTCCCGCTCGAAGAGACGCGGGTGGCCACCGTCGGCGGACTCATCACCGAACGGCTCGGCCGGGCGCCGGAGCCGGGTGATGCGCTGGAGGCCGGACCCGTGCGGCTGGAGGTCGAGACCGTCGAGCAGAGCCGCGTCGTGACCGTCCTCGTGGCATTGCGCGAAGAAGGCGAGGGGGACGATTCGGATGCCGAGGCCGGGGAGGAGGGGACGATGCGATGAGCCTCCAGCAGGCGATCATCTTCCTTCTCTGCACGCTCGTGGGCTTCGCGGGCAGCATGCTGTATTCCGGCCTCGAAACCGGGCTCTACACGCTCAACCCGGTCCGCCTGACGCTGCGCGCCTCGCGCGGGGAGGGGTCGGCGCTGCAGATCCGCCACGCGCTGAGGCATCTCAGCCGGACGCTGTCGGTGATCCTCATCGGCAACAACGCGGCGAATTACCTGGGCACCTTCGGCCTCGCCGCCCTCATGGCCGGGCTGGGCCTCACCGACTGGGCGGTGATCGTGCTCCAGGCGGTGGTGGTCGCGCCGGCGCTGTTCGTGATCGGCGAGACGCTGCCCAAGGAACTCTTCCGACGGCATACGGATCACTGGACCTACTGGCTGATCCCGATGATCCTCATCAGCCGGTGGGCGTTCTCGATGACGCTGCTGCTGCCGACCGTGCAGGCGTTCGCCGTGCTGATGAACCGGCTCGCCGGCGCGCATGATGCCCGGGCCGCCACGGCGCGGCAGCGCGTGAGCCAGATGATCAAGGAAGGAGTCGGGGCGGGCGTGCTCAGCGAGGCCCAGACCACGCTGGCCGATCGCGCGCTGACGATGCGCGACCGGCGGGTGGGCAGCGTGATGGTCCCCTGGCGCGAGGTCGTCGCCCTGCCCCGGTCGGCCGATCGCGAGCGGCGGGAGGCGCTGATGCGCGGCCGGAACTTCACCCGCCTGCCGGTCGTCGACGATCGCGGCCGGGCGGTGGGCGTCATCTCCTGGATCGACGCGGTGCTGGAGCGGGAGGCGCCGACCCGCCGCCTGCTCGGACCGGCGATCACGTTTGCCCCCCGCACGCGGGTGCTGGAGGCGATCACGCGGCTGCGGCGCGAGCAGCAGGCGATGGGGATCATCATCGCCCCGCAGACGGGTCGCCCGCTCGGGATCGTCACGCTCAAGGATCTGGTGGAGCCGCTGACGGGCGAACTGGCCGCGTGGTAGGCGGCGGCGCGCCTTGGTCATACCCGACTCGCGCGCGGGGTGCGGCGACGGAGGCGATCTTAAGAAACGATCGAGCCGCGAGGGGAG